>NZ_JBQQAM010000003.1:0-405179 GCF_052246815.1 Brucella sp. RRSP16 | reverse complement strand
CAAGCGCCAGCAATATACGAGCCGCACGGTCTAGGTGCTAGAGCGGTTCCTGTTCTGACAGAATCGCCGGAACCGCTCTAACTATTTGTTTCATCGCATTATCCAACGCATCGAAGCGGCATAAGAAATCAGTCCAGTGAACTGATTTCCCCGCGTAGACGTTTCACACTTTTGCTGGAAATGCTCTAATCATCAAACTTGATGACGGTCTTTCCGCGTGTCAGGTCGGTCACCAGCCTTGAAAGATCGTTCTGCGCGGCAATGGGCATGAGGCCTGCAAGCTCGACGCCCGTTCCGGTAAAGTTTTCTTCGGTGATGGTGAGATTTTCAACCGCGGTGAGACGCGCCTTCAAAAGCGCATGGTCGGAAAAATCGCAGGCAAACCGAAAGCCGACCAGCGGAATGACTTCGGTCTTTGCGGCCTGTCGCAGACAGGTCGCGGCCGTACCGCCATAGGCGCGCATCAAGCCGCCGCTGCCGAGCAGAATGCCGCCGAACCAGCGTGTCACTACCACCACGATATTGTCGAGCTGCTGGCCGTCAATGGCTTGCAGGATCGGCTTCCCCGCCGTGCCGCTCGGCTCGCCGTCATCGCTGAACCGATAGTTCTGCCCCATGCGCCACGCCCAGCAATTGTGGTTGGCGGCAAGGTCCGAATGCTCGCTCAAAAAATCCTTCGCCGCCTGCTCGTTCGCAACAGGCGCGGCAATGGCCAGAAACCGGCTTTTCCTGATCTCCTGACTGAAGGTTTCAACGCGGCTGATCGTGAACATGACAATCCCGAAAATAATATCCTTTGCGCCCTAACATTTTCCATTGAGGATGACGACCCCTGCTGACCTTATATCAGGGCACCGGCATGCTGGCGCATCGCGCCCGGAAAATGCGCAATCGCCGCACACGCTTGCCCAAAACTCGCTGAGCCAAACTCCTTGGGTTTTGGCATTTCCCGGCATTGCGCCCACCGGTTATAGGGTATAAGGCAATTCAAAAATGAGCCCTTCTTTTTGGGCTCGGTTCTTGCATACCCAGATGAAAGGTCCCGCCGATGTTCGATTTGATCGTGAGAAACGCCAATCTCCCCGACGGTCGCGAGAAGCAGGACATTCTGGTCAAGGATGGCAAGATTGCCGACATCGTGCCTTCCACGGGAGAGCATCAGGCGGCTCAGGAAATCGATGCGACAAACCGGCTCGTAACTCCGCCTTTCGTCGACCCGCATTTCCACATGGACGCGACCCTGTCGCTCGGCCTGCCGCGCCTCAATCGGTCCGGCACCCTTCTGGAAGGCATCGCGCTCTGGGGCGAATTGAAGCCGATGCTGACCGTGGAAGCCATGGTCGAACGCGCGCTGCGCTATTGCGATCTGGCCGTCAGCCAGGGCCTGCTTGCGATCCGCAGCCATGTCGATGTCAGCGACCCGCGCCTCCTCACCGCTGAAGCGATGATCGAAGTGCGCGAGAAGGTGAAGCCTTACATCGACCTGCAACTGGTCGCCTTCCCGCAGGACGGCTATTACCGTTCGCCCGGCGCGGTCGATCTCGTCAACCGTTCGCTCGACATGGGCCTAGACGTCGTGGGCGGCATCCCTCATTTCGAGCGCACGATGGCCGACGGCGCAGCCTCGCTGGAAGCGCTCTGCCGCATCGCCGCCGAACGCGGCCTGCCGGTCGATATCCATTGCGATGAAAGCGACGATCCGATGTCCCGCCATGTCGAAACGCTGGCGGCTGAAACCATGCGCTTCGGATTGCAGGGCCGGGTTTCCGGCTCGCATCTGACCTCGATGCATTCCATGGACAATTATTACGTCTCCAAGCTCATTCCGCTGATCGCGGAAGCGAAGATGAACGCCATTCCGAACCCGCTCATCAACATCACGCTGCAGGGACGCGCCGACACCTATCCGAAGCGCCGCGGCATGACCCGCGTGCCGGAGCTGATGGCTGCCGGCATCAACGTCGCCTTCGGCCACGACTGCGTCATGGACCCGTGGTACTCCATGGGCTCCGGCGACATGCTGGAAGTCGGCCACATGGCGATCCATGTCGCGCAGATGACGTCCATCGAGGGCAAGCGACAGGTTTTCGACGCGCTGACCGTCAACTCCGCCAGGGCGCTCGGTCTGGAAGGTTATGGCCTCGCCAAGGGCTGCAACGCCGACTTCGTGGTTCTCCAGGCACGCGATCCGATCGAAGCGCTGCGCCTCAAGGCGAACCGCCTCAAGGTCGTGAAGCGCGGCAAGATCATTGCCGAAACCCCGCAGCGTCTAAGCGCGCTCAACCTCGAAGGCCGCCCGTCTTCGGTTGACGGAGCTGACTACGCACCAGTCGGCCAGCTTTAGAATCTTCTTGAATTAAAGGCGGTTTGGGCAATGATGGAAATCGTTGCTCATCAAATCCGCACGTCAAAACGAAGCAACCGGCTGCGCGCACCCGCGCGCCGAAAACACACATGAGGGGTCCCAGACCAAATGACCAAAATCATCAAGACATCGAACTTCACCCGCCGCGATATTCTCGCAATGTCGGCGGCACTGGGCGCAACGGCGATCACCAGCCGGGTCTTCGCCGCCGATGAAAAACTGAAAGTGGCGGGCATCCACGCTTCGCCGGTGGAAAATGCCTGGAACTCGCGCCTGCATGAAGCCCTGAAACAGGCCAATGACGCAGGCGTGATCGAATATGTCTTCTCGGAAGGTGTTTCGGCGAGCGACTATCCCCGCGCCATGCGCGAATATGCCGAACAGGGCATCAAGCTGATCGTGGGCGAATCCTATGCCGTGGAACGCGAAGCGCGTCAGGTTGCGGGCGACTATCCGCAGACGGCTTTCGTCATGGGCTCTTCCGGCAAGCCGCAGGGCGACAATTTCGGCGTCTTCGGCACCTGGAATTTCGAAGCAGGCTATCTCACCGGAATGCTGGCGGGCGCGATGAGCAAGTCCGGCATCTTCGGCTCCGTCGGCGCAGTGCCGATCCCGGAAATCAACATGCTGATCAACGCCTTTCAGGACGGCGTGCGCGAAACGCGTCCCGACGCGAAGTTCGTCGCGTCCTTCATGGGCACCTTCTTCGATCCGCCGAAAGCACGTGAGGCAGGCCTTGCGGCCATCGATTCCGGCGCCGACATCCTGTTTGGCGAGCGCATCGGCACGGCCGACGCGGCCAAGGAGCGCGGCATCAAGGCCATCGGCTCGCTGACCGACTATACGCCGCGTTATCCCGACACGGTTTTTGCCAATGCAATCTGGAACTTCGGGCCGATCCTTAATGCTGCAATCGCAGACGTGAAGGCTGGAAAGCCCGCAGGCAAGGACTACACGCCTTTCAGCATGATGAAGGAAGGCGGCAACGACATCATCTACGTCAAGGGCGTCGCACCGGCGGAAGCCGAAGCGAAGATGGAAGCGCGTCGCAACGAGATCAAATCGGGCGCATTCACGCTCAAGCTCAACGCCGAAGAGCCTAAATAATCACGCCTCGCGCCGGTGTCTGACACCTGTTCCAGCACCGGCGCGCCTTCTGGTTCGGATAACAATCCGCAAAACCGGCTCCCGCTTTTCAGGCCCGCTTCATGTCTTCAACCGTCCTCGAACTTCGCAACATAACAAAGCGCTTTGGTCCCCTGACCGCCAATGACGATATTTCGCTGAAGCTCGGACGCGGCGAAATTCTCGCTTTCCTCGGGGAAAACGGCGCTGGCAAGACCACGCTGATGAACATCCTGTTCGGCCATTATGTGCCGGATGAAGGCCGCGTGTTCGTCAAGGGCGAGGAAATCCCGCAAGGCAAGCCGCGCGCCGCCATCGAGGCGGGGGTGGGCATGGTGCACCAGCATTTCACGCTCGCGCCCAATCTTACCGTGCTTGAAAACATCACCACCGGCACGGAAAGCCTCTGGAAGCTCAAATCCGCGCACGGCCCCGCACGCACCAAGATCGCCGCAATCGCGAAACGCTTCGGCTTGCAGGTCGATCCCGATGCGCGACTTGGCGATCTTTCGGTAGGCGAGCAACAGCGCGTCGAAATTCTGAAAGCGCTCTATAACGACGCCGATATCCTCATTCTGGATGAGCCGACGGCGGTTCTCACCACGCAGGAAGCCGAAAACCTGTTTGCGACGCTGAAAGAGATGGCGCGGCAGGGCCTGTCGCTGATCTTCATTTCTCACAAGCTGCATGAAGTCATGTCCGCCGCCGACCGCGTGGTCGTCCTGCGCGGCGGCAAGCTGGTGGCCGAACGCAAGGCTTCCGAAACCTCGAAGGAGGAACTGGCCGAACTGATGGTCGGCCGCCGCGTCTCGCGCCCTTCCCGCGCCGCTTCCACGCCCGGCGAAACCCTGCTGGAAGCACGGAATGCAACGGTTGTGGAGGACGGCGCAACCCGTCTTTCTGACCTCGACTTTCACGTTCGCGCCGGTGAAACACTGGGGATCATCGGTGTTTCGGGCAATGGGCAGGCAGCGCTTGGACGCCTCGTTTCCGGCCTCAGCCAGCCGGCAAGCGGTGAACTTGTCATGTTCGGGCAGACGGTGACGAAATTCGACCCCCGCCAGTTCGTGGCCGAAGGTGTTGGCCGCATTCCGGAAGACCGCAATGCGGAAGGCGCAATCGGCGATCTGACGCTTTGGGAGAATGCTGTGCTGGAGCGCGTGCGCGACCGGCAATTCTCCAATGGTCTTCTGGTCAACCGCGCGGCAGCGCGCGAGTTTACCGACCGTATCATCAAGGATTTCGATGTGCGCGGCGGCACGCCTGACAGCCGCATTCGCCTGCTTTCCGGCGGCAACATGCAAAAGCTCATTCTGGGCCGCAATCTGGAAACCGCCCCGCGTATCCTGATCGCGGCACAGCCGACGCGCGGCCTTGACGAAGGCGCGGTGGCGGCTATCCACGCCCGCATTCTGGAAGCGCGCGCCAAGGGTGCTGCGGTGCTGCTCATCTCCGAAGATCTGGATGAAATCATTGGCTTGGCGGATCGTGTTCAAGCGATTGTCAAAGGTCGGCTCTCGCCCCCGATCGATGCCGGGGAAGCAAACGCGCAACGACTGGGCCTGATGATGGCAGGTGAATGGGGCAAAGCATGATCCCGAAAAGTGTGAAGCGGATTTCAGATAAGATCATGCTCAAGCAATTGGAGGGGCTGAACTGATGCGTATCGAACGACGCGAAACACGGCCCGTAGCACTGGTGGCAACCGCACCGGTCATCGCTGTTCTGGCCGCCTTCGTGCTTGCCGGCCTGCTGATCGCCGCCGCAGGTGCGCCGGTTCTGGAATCCTTCCGCCAGATCGCCATCGGTGCCTTCGGCAACAAGCTTTCGATCACCGAAACGCTCACCCGCGCAACGCCCTTGATGCTGACGGGTCTGGCCGCTGCCGTCGCCTTCCGCTCCAAACTCTGGAATATCGGTGCCGAAGGCCAGTTCTACATGGGTGCGCTAGCGGTCGTCGCCTGCGGCACGCAGTTGCAGCTTCCAGCCGCCATTCTCATTCCGCTTCTGCTGATCGTCGGTGCGATTGCAGGCATGATCTTTCTTCTGATCCCGCTCGGGCTGCGCCTGCGCTTCGGCGTCGACGAGGTTGTGACGACGCTGCTCTTGAACTTCGTGGCGGTGCTTATCGTTTCCATGATGATCGAAGGGCCGATGAAAGACCCCCTCGCCTTTGGCTGGCCGCAATCCGAGCCCGTGCCGGACGCGGCGGTGCTGCCGAAAATCATGTCCGGCATGCGGCTTCACATCGGCATCGCGATAGCCATCGCCCTGGCGCTCATCATCGCCTATGTACAGAAGCGAACCGTCTTCGGCCTTGAAACCAAGGCTGCGGGCCTCAATCCGCGCGCCGCGCGCTTTGCCGGTGTCCCGCTGGCAAGGACGCTGGTAAAGGTCGCCTGCATTTCCGGTGGCCTTGCGGGGCTTGCAGGCGCGATACAGGTCATGGGCGTGAAAGGCTACGTCACGACCGATCTTTCGCCGGGCTTCGGCTATTCCGGCATCATCGTCGCCATGCTCGCCAACCTGAACCCCATCGGCGCGATCTTCTCTGCACTTTTTGCTGCCGCCATGTTTGTCGGCGCCGACGGCATGAGCCGCGCCATCGGTATTCCGAGCTTCATCGCCGATGTCACCGTCGCGCTGTCGCTCCTGACCATGCTGGTCGCTCTGTTTTTCACACAATACAGGATCGCCCGATGAACGAGCTGATGGATATTCTTCTCTCCGCCGGCCTGTGGGTCTCGGTCCTGCGCATCGCAACACCGCTTATCTTCGGCACGCTCGGCGCGCTGTATTGCGAACGGGCGGGCGTACTGAATCTCGGCATTGAAGGCATCATGACCTTCGGCGCAATGATCGGCTGGCTGACCGTGTTCAACGGCGCCGACCTGTGGACCGGCGTGGCGGTTGCGGCAGCTTCCGGCGCACTGTTCGGCCTGCTTCATGCAGCCCTCACCGTGCCGCTCGGCCTCTCGCAGCATGTGGTGGGGCTCGGCATCACGCTGTTTGCATCGAGCCTCAGCTATTTCCTGTTCCGACTTCTGGTGCCGCTGTCCTCGACGCCGCCGTCCATCACGCCTTTCCAGCCGCTCAATCCGTCATGGCTTTCAGAAATCCCGTTCATTGGACAGGTGCTTGGCACTCAGACGGCGCTGACCTGGATCGCCATTCCGCTGGCGCTTCTGCTCGGTTATGTGCTTTTTCGCACGCCGCTCGGCCTTGCCATCCACATGACCGGCGAAAACCCGCATGCAGCGGAAGCGCAGGGCATCAACCCGATCCGTGTGCGCATTTTCACGATCATGTTCGGCAGCGCGCTCATGGCTGTCGGTGGAGCATTTCTTACGCTCTCCGCCTTCAACTCGTTCTTCCCGACCATGATGCAGGGGCGCGGCTGGGTCTGTATCGCACTTGTCGTCTTCGCCTCGTGGCGTCCGGCCCGCGCGCTTCTCGGCGCGCTTTTGTTCGCGCTGTTCGATGCGTTCCAGCTTCGATTGCAGACAGTCTACGGCAAGGCCGTGCCCTACCAGCTTTTCCTTATGATCCCCTACATCATGTCGATCGTGGCGCTCATCGTCATGGCGCGGCGCGCTCGTGTTCCGCAGGCGCTGATGCAGCCCTATCGTCGCGGCGAACGGTAAGCGCTTCACGCACACCAGCCCCTCACACTGAGGTCCGCCCCACGCGCACCCTGAGCCCTGAGCTTGCCGAAGGGGCGAAGGGCCTGTGCTTGAGATTGGCCGCTACACCAGCCCCTCATCATGAGGAGCCGCCGCAGGCGGCGTCTCGAAGGGCAAGGGGCGGCAATGCCGTGCGGCAGCGCGGTTTAGACGAGAGAATTTTCAAACAAAAACGGCGCCCGAAGGCGCCGTTTTCTTTATGCTGTCGGGCTTATGCAGCGCTCGACTTGCTCTTTTCAAAGCGCTTGCGCTCGTTCGGGTCAAGATAGAGCTTGCGCAGGCGGATGGACTTCGGCGTCACTTCCACCAGCTCGTCGTCCTGAATCCACGACAGGGCGCGTTCCAGCGTCATCTTGATCGGCGGGGTGAGCTTCACGGCTTCATCCTTGCCGGCGGCGCGGATGTTGGTGAGCTTCTTGCCCTTGAGCACGTTGACTTCCAGATCGTTGTCGCGGCTGTGAATGCCGATCAGCATGCCCTGATAGACCTTGACGCCAGCGTCGATGATCATCGGACCGCGATCTTCAAGGTTGAACAGCGCATAGGCAACAGCTTCACCCTGATCGTTGGAGATCAAAACGCCGTTGTTGCGGCCAGCGATTTCGCCCTTGTATGGCTGATAGTCGTGGAACAGGCGGTTCATGATCGCCGTGCCGCGCGTATCGGTCAGGAGTTCCGACTGATAGCCGATAAGGCCACGGGTCGGAGCGTAAAACACCATGCGAACGCGATTGCCGCCCGAAGGACGCAGTTCGACCATTTCGGCCTTGCGTTCGGACATCTTCTGCACAACCGTGCCGGAATATTCTTCATCGACGTCGATGACGACTTCTTCCACCGGCTCCAGCTTTTCGCCGTTCTCGCCGTCCTTCATGACGACGCGCGGACGCGAAACGCCAAGCTCGAAACCCTCGCGGCGCATGTTTTCGATCAGAACTGCAAGCTGCAATTCACCGCGGCCGGAAACGAAGAACGAATCCTTTTCGTTCGATTCCTCGATCTTCAGCGCGACATTGCCTTCAGCTTCCTTGAGCAGGCGGTCGCGGATGACGCGGCTCGTAACCTTGTCGCCTTCCGTGCCCGCATATGGGCTGTCATTGACGATGAAGGACATGGTCACGGTCGGCGGATCGATCGGCTGTGCGGCGAGCGGTTCGCTCACGGACGGGTCACAGAACGTGTCGGCAACCGTACCCTTGGAAAGACCGGCGATGGCGACGATGTCGCCCGCATGCGCTTCATCAATAGCCTGGCGCTCGATGCCGCGGAAAGCGAGTATCTTCGAGATACGGCCATTTTCGAGCAGCGAACCGTCCTGACCGAGAACCTTGACGGCCTGGTTCGGCTTGATCGAGCCGGAATGGATGCGGCCGGTGATGATGCGGCCCAGGAACGGATCGGCTTCGAGGATCGTGCCGATCATGCGGAACGGGCCTTCAGCAACCTTCGGTGCCGGAACGTGCTTTAGCACAAGGTCGAACAGCGGTGCGAGGCCTTCGTCCTGCGGACCTTCCGGGTTCAGCGCCATCCAGCCGTTACGGCCTGAACCGTAAAGGATCGGGAAGTCGAGCTGTTCGTCGGTCGCGTCGAGATTGGCGAAGAGGTCGAACACTTCGTTGATTACTTCTTCATGACGGCCATCCGGACGGTCGATCTTGTTGATCGCAACGATCGGACGCAGACCAACCTTCAGCGCCTTGCCGACGACGAACTTCGTCTGCGGCATCGGGCCTTCGGCAGCGTCGACGAGAACGATAGCGCCGTCGACCATCGAGAGGATACGCTCAACCTCACCGCCGAAATCGGCGTGGCCAGGCGTGTCGACGATGTTGATGCGCGTATTTTTCCAGACAACCGAAGTGGCCTTGGCGAGAATGGTGATCCCGCGTTCCTTTTCGATGTCGTTGGAATCCATCATGCGTTCTGCAACGCGCTGGTTGTCGCGGAACGAGCCGGACTGCTTCAGGAGTTCATCGACCAGAGTTGTTTTGCCATGATCGACGTGTGCGATAATAGCGATATTACGCAATTCCATATGGAGATCACTTCTATATGAGTTGGGAGCCGCGCCAACAGACCCGCGCGGAAAAACAATGCGGCGCTCTTACAGGTTTTTTTGCATTTTAGAAAGGGGCAGCACGAAACTGCCCCTCAATTAACCCGAAAAACCCGGATTTCGGTGCGTTTTTACACTGTCAATTTGACAGTTTTTTGTACTCATTCGGCCATGTCGTTGTTACGCCCATGCCTGGCATTACAAAAGCGTACCGGACAGAATGACCATCGCCACGCTGAAATAGATGACGAGACCCGTCACATCGACCAGTGTGGCGACGAACGGCGCCGATGCGCTGGCCGGATCGAAGCCCAGCCTTTGCAGGATGAATGGCAGCATGGAGCCCGTCAGTGAGCCGAAGGTGACGATGGCCACCAGCGCCATGCCCACGGTGAGCGCCACGAGTATCCAGTGCTCGCCATAATCGTAGATGCCGAGCGTCTGCCAGGCGATGATGCGCAGAATGCCGATGCAGCCCAGAAAGCTGCCCAGCGCAAGGCCGGATGGGATTTCACGCAGCGCGACACGCCACCAGTCCTTCAGCCTGATTTCCTGCAACGCAAGCGCGCGGATGATCAGCGACGTTGCCTGCGAGCCGGAATTGCCGCCCGAAGACATGATGAGCGGAATGAAGAGCGTCAGCACCAGCGCCTTTTCCAGTTCCGCCTCGAAATGCTGCATGGCGCTTGCCGTCAGCATTTCGCCGAGGAACAGGATGCCAAGCCAGCCGGCGCGCTTCTTCAGCATCTCGCCGAAGCCGATGCGCATATAGGGCTTGTCCAGCGCCTCCATGCCACCGAAACGGTAAGCGTCCTCGCTTGCCTCTTCGGTCATGGCGTCAAGCACGTCATCGACGGTCACGATGCCGATGATATGGCGGCTCTCATCCACCACGGGGACGGCCAGAAGGTCGTGCTTGCGGAAAAGCCGGGCGACTTCCTCGCGGCTTGCCAGCGGCGAAATCGTGATCGGCTCGTCATCCCGCGCGATGGACAGAATCGGTTCGTCCGGCTGGCGGATAATAAGACGGCGAAGGCTGACCACGCCCAACAGGACGCGGCTGGCCGGATCGACGACATAAATGGCATAAACCGTTTCGCGCGTGCGCTCGACCTTGCGGATATAATCCAGCGTCTGGCCAACATTCCAGTTGGAAGGCACCGCGATGAATTCGATGGTCATGAGCGAACCCGCCGTGTTCGGCGGATAGCCCATCAGTTTCTTCAGCGCGACCTTGGTTTCAGGCGCGAGGATGGGAAACAGGCCCGCGCGGTCATCGTCTTCCAGTTCCTGAAAAACGTCGGTTGCACGGTCCGCCGACATGCCGTCAATTAGGAGGCTTGCAAGGCCGGGCGGAAGCATGGCGATGATTTCGGTGGCACGGTGCAGTTCCGGCTGGTCGAGCAGACGGATGGCATCTTCGTGCGAAAGCTGTGCGATGACGGCGACTGCATCATCGGCATCGAGTTCGTTAACGAGTTCCACTGCGTCGCCGGTACGCATGTCCGCAATGCGGCTTGCGATGGCAGCAGCAGGGAGGTCGGCAACATTGAGTACTTCCGGGAAGAAGTTGTTGTCGGTCATGGGCTTGCCTTTCTGTCGATCCGCCGTCAAAGGCAGACCGTGCAAGCCGACCGCGAGCGATCAGATCACGAACTGCCTTGACGGCTGAAACAATCGACTGTGACTGTCGCTTGGCATAAGAGAATAAAACTCCGGTTGAAAATGCTGCCGCAGAAATTCGGCTGCGGGCGTGATTTGCGCTTGGTCGCCCATAAAGTCAAGCCCTGACGGATAATGTAGAACGGTTTTCCCGCAGCCTGTCATAACTACAACTTGCCCTTGCCCGCATGCAAGGCAGCGCCTAAATCTGGTTCAGCTTATCAACACCATCCGAACCGGAGTTCATCATGTCCGACAACACCGCCCACAATCACGCGCTGACAGACTGGAGCGGACCGTTGGGCCTGCCGGATTTCACCGCCTTCGGCGACGGGGATTTCGCACCTGCCTTCGATGTGGCGCTGGCGCAGGACCTCGCGGAAGTGGAAGCCATTGCCGGGGCGACCGAAGAAGCCACCATCGAAAACACGCTCAAAGCCCTGCAACTGACCGGCAAGGCGCTCGACCGCGTGTCAGCCATTTTCTGGCTGCGCGCCGGTGCGCACAGCAACGACACGATCCAGGCGCTGGAGCGCGAAATCGCGCCTAAAATGTCGCGTCATTATTCGCGCATCATGATGGACCCGGCGCTTTTCGCCCGCATCGACGCGCTTTATGAAAACCGGGACATGCTGGATCTCGACACCGAAACCAAGCGGGTTCTTGAAAAGACCTGGAAAGGTTTCGTCCGCTCCGGCGCGAAGCTCGATGAAGCGGGTAAGACGGAACTTGCCGGCATCAATGAAAAGCTCGCCGGGCTTGGCGCCCGTTTTGGCCAGAACGTGTTGAAGGATGAATCAAGCTGGGCGCTGTTCATCACCGATGAAGCCGACCTCGCGGGCCTGCCTGATTTCCTGAAAAACGCCATGCAGAGTGCTGCCGCCGAGCGCGGCAAACCGGATGCATGGGCCGTCACGCTGTCGCGCTCGATTGTGGAGCCATTCCTTTCCTTCTCGCAGAACCGTGCACTCCGCGAACAGGCATTCAACGCCTGGGCAAAGCGCGGTGAAAATGGCGGTGAAAGCGACAATCCTGACATCGTGCGCGAAATGGTGGAACTGCGCGAGCGCAAGGCGCATCTGCTCGGCTACGCCAACTTTGCCGCCTACAAGCTTGACGACACCATGGCCAAGACGCCCAAGGCAGTCATGGACCTGCTGGAACCGGTGTGGGACAAGGCGCGCGCCAAGGCCCGTGAGGAAGAAGTCGAACTCGAACGGCTGATTGCAGGCGATGGCGGCAATCACAAGGTTGCGCCGTGGGACTGGCGCTTCTATGCGGAAAAACTGCGTGCCGAACGCTTCGCCTTCGATGAAGCGGAACTGAAGCCTTATCTGCAGCTTGAAAAGATCATCGAAGCCGCTTTCGACGTCGCTCACCGCCTTTTCGGCATCCGCTTCGAGGAAAAGAAAGGCATCGCAGCATGGCATCCAGACGTGCGCGTGTTTCAGGTGCTCAATGCTGACGGTAGTGAACGCGGCCTGTTCCTTGGCGACTATTTCGCCCGGACGTCGAAGCGTTCAGGCGCATGGATGAGTTCGCTGCAATCGAGCCACAAGCTCGATGGCGGGCAGAAGCCGATCATCTACAATGTGATGAATTTTGCGAAGCCAAAGGCCGGTGAACCGGCCCTGCTCTCGCTCGACGACGCACGCACCCTGTTCCACGAATTCGGCCATGCGCTGCATGGGCTTCTCTCGGATGTGACCTGGCCCGCTGTTTCCGGTACTGCCGTTTCGCGCGATTTCGTGGAACTTCCGTCGCAGCTTTACGAACACTGGCTGACCGTTCCGGCGGTCCTCGAAAAATACGCCGTGCACTATCGCACCGGCGAGGCCATGCCGAAGGCGCTTCTGGACAAGGTTCTCGCAGCCCGCACCTTCAATGCAGGTTTCAACACGGTCGAGTTCACTTCATCCGCGCTGGTGGACATGGCATTCCACACCGGCACGGAAAAGATCGCCGACCCGCTCGCCTTCGAGGTAAAGACGCTGGAAAAGCTTTCCATGCCGGATGCGATCATCATGCGCCATCGCACACCGCATTTCACTCACGTCTTTTCCGGTGACGGTTATTCCGCGGGCTACTATTCCTATATGTGGTCGGAAGTGCTGGACGCAGACGCGTTTTCGGCATTCGAGGAAACCGGCGATGCCTTCAACCCGGAACTGGCAGCGAAGCTTAAGCAGCATATCTATGCCGCCGGTGGCAGCCGCGACCCGGAAGAGCTTTACAAGGCCTTCCGTGGTAAGATGCCGACACCGGACGCGATGATCGAAAAGCGCGGTTTGAACTAGAACCAAAACAAAAGACATGAGGCTGGTCTCCCTTATACGCGAGCGCGAAGCTCTCTCAACGGTGCGACAAGACCTCAAAAGCTGCAAAGGGTTCTGCTTTTTTACGAACGAAAGTTCCTGCCGGGCATGACCCAACCTCTTTGCAGCCGTCAGTGCGGTGTTGCATTCACCCCAATGACAAACGAGGCCGGAACGAAGTTTACCGTTCCGGCCTCAAATGTATAAGGCCGGGAAACCGGCCTTTTTCAATTCTTGTGGGTCAGGATATTCACGAGCCGCCCATAGGGATCACGCGTGAAGAAACGGCGCACGCCCCATTCCTCATCCGCCGGGCCGTATTCTACGGGAAATCCCAGCGCGATCGCGCGCTCCAGCATGGCGTCAACGTCATCGACCTCGATGGAAAGGGCGGGCACCGGCGCGCCGGACCCGCCTTCGATCATTATGCTCACCTGCACCCGTGCCTGCGCATCCGCGGCATAGGTGACGATCCAGCCGAAATCCATCGCCACATCGAGGCCCAGCAAGTCGCCGTAGAAGCGCTTTGCCGCCACCGGGTCGCCGGCTGCGATATTGGCAACGATGCGGCGCACAGTCATCAGTATTCGCCGAGCTTGATGTCCGGCGTGTAATCGACGCCGTCGACTTCCTTCACCACCGGCTGGCCGCAATGCATGACACCCGTGGCGGCATTGAAGGCGTAAGTCGGCGAGCCGTAAAGCTGCCAGCCCTTGTTGAGCGCCGCCGTGACGCGATGGCAGAAAGCGGAATCGTCCGGGCCTGTAATGAAACGGTATAACTTCATGCTTTTACTTCCTCTGTTATAACTTCACGCCGGTTCTGGCGAGCACGCGCCCGGCCATCTGAAGATGCAGGCGCTCGACCATCTGCCCGTCCAGCGAGACGACACCCTTATCGGCATTTTCAGGGCGGGCAAAGATTTCAACGACGCGGCGGGCGTGTGCCACTTCCTCCTCGCTCGGAGAGAATGCCCGGTTGGCCGCTTCGATCTGCCCCGGATGAATGAGCGTCTTGCCGTCAAAACCCATGGCAGCGCCTTGGGCGCATTCGGCCTCGAAACCCACGCTGTCGCGAAAATCGTTATAAACGCCGTCAAGCACGGTGATCCCGCCAGCGCGCGCGGCAAGAACGATCTGCATCAGCCAGGGGATCAGATAGGGTCGCCCCGGCTGCGGACGCACGCCCGTTTCCCGCGCTATATCATTCGGCCCGACGACAAAACAGGCAAGCCGCACAGCCGAACGATGTCCAAGAACTGCAATTTCGTCGGCGTTGAGAATGCCCCTTGGCGTCTCGATCATCGCCCAGACGCCGACGGCGGGATCGGCATCCTGACGATCAAGCCGGTTGGCTGCGTCGATTATGTCCTGCGGACGTTCGACCTTGGGCAGAAGGATCGCATCCGCGCCCATCTTCGCAGCCGCCGCAACATCGTCCTTGCCCCACGGCGTTTCTGCCGTATTCACCCGCACGATCCGTTCGAAGCCGGCCTTCGGATGGTTTGCAAAATGCGCCGCCAGCGCATCTCGTGCCAGAGCCTTCGCATCGGGCGCTACGGAATCTTCCAGATCGTAGATCACACAATCCGCCGGCAGCGTCAGCGACCTCTCCAGGGCGCGGGCATTGGAAGCAGGAACGAACAAGACGGAACGGCGGGGGCGAACAATGGTTTTCATGTCCCGATTTGTGCACCGAACTGTGTAAACGCGCAAGGTCCCGAAGCGTTCGGGGTGGTCCCGCAGGCCTTCCCGGAAAGGGACTTGAAATCCGCATCACTACTGCCTATTTTCTGGCCTTCGGTTGAATGCACCTGCCGCCCGCAGCTTCCAAGCCATGGTAAAGCATTCTGAGACTTCGTTTTTGTTCCGGTGACGGCAGAAACGGCAATGCGGGCACCCGTTCATGAAAACGCCGCTCACAATCAGGAGCGAAAACAATGCCCACAGCTATCATCGCTGGGACCAATAATGTTGACTTCAAGCATCAGGCCCGCCGTCTGCGGCAGGCTTTGAGCGAGGAAGGCATCGCCATCAGCCACGGCAAGGCCCTCGACCTTGTCGCGCGCCAGTCCGGCACGCGCGACTGGAACACACTTGCCGCCAATGGCAGCAAGGTTGAAGCCGCATCCGTGCAGGATGATACCGCGCCTTACCGCGTCGGCCAGCGCATCACCGGCCTGTTTCACACCACGCCGTTCGACGCCCGCATTATCGCGGTCGAGGAAACGATCAAGCCGGACTTGTGGCGCATCACGCTTCAGTTCGATCCGGCTATCGATGTGGCGGTTTCGCCCAACCTTTCGATGTTGCGCAGGCGCGTCACGGCTGTTGTCGGCACCGACGGGAAATCCCGCCGCCTGACCGGCAGCGAAACCGGCGGCATCGCGTTGAATGTCGGATAATTGCTCAAAGTGCATCGCATACGCATGATCCGCAAACCTTGACGCGGTTTACAGACAGGATTATGCGCATAACCCGACAGTCGAACTATCCGGCGTGCTTGCAAGCGCGCCGGATAAGTCGCAAGACGGGTCGGGAGTTGCGACCTATTGGGCAGTTTCGGCCTCAAACGTTGACTCTCGGTCAAGCTGATGTAAACCAGTTTGCAAATTGCAAATTCCCAACCGACAGGTTCAGGACATGGATAAGTTCACCAAGCTCACGGGCGTCGCCGCCCCCCTGCCGATCGTCAACATCGATACGGACATGATCATTCCGAAGGATTACCTGAAGACGATCAAGCGCACGGGTCTGAGCAAGGGTCTTTTCGCCGAAATGCGCTTCAACGAAGACGGCACGGAAAACCCGGATTTCGTCCTGAACAAGCCGGGCTACCGCAACGCGCAAATTCTCGTCGCAGGCGACAATTTCGGCTGCGGTTCGTCGCGCGAACATGCGCCGTGGGCCCTGCTGGACTTCGGCATCCGCTGCGTGATTTCGACTTCTTTCGCTGACATCTTCTACAATAACTGCTTCAAGAACGGCATTCTGCCGATCAAGGTCAGCCAGGAAGACCTGGACAAGCTGATGGACGACGCTTCGCGCGGCGCCAATGCAACCCTCACCATCGATCTCGAAGCCAAGGAAATTCACGGCCCGGATGGCGGCACGATTTCCTTTGACCTCGACGACTTCAAGCGCCATTGCCTGCTCAACGGTCTGGACGATATCGGCCTGACCATGGAAAAGGCTGGCAGCATCGACGCATTCGAGGCCAAGCGCGCCGAACAGCGTCCCTGGGCATAATGACGGCATGCGCTATATATACTCGGCCAGAATGCCTGCCAGAACGCCCGGTTGCAGGTCTGGCGGCCTGCACAAGTGAATAGGACACGATTGGCTGGAATGGCCCGAGAAGATCAAAGCGGCGACTGGGCGGGACGTCTTTCGCCCTCGCTGGACGAAATTGAATCCATCGCGATTGAAGCTCTTGCGCATCTGCCGCAGGAGTTTCGTGCGTTGTGCGGCGACATCATCATCCAGATCGCCGACTTTCCTGACGATCAGATCATCGAGGATATGGGGCTGGAAACGCCTTTCGACCTGCTCGGCCTTTTTGAAGGACGCGGCATCGGCGAGCGTTTCAGCCTGCAGACCGGCGAAGGCCCGAACCGCATCACGCTTTATCGTCGCGCGATCCTCGACTACTGGTCCGAACATGAAGAAGTGCTGGGCGATATCATCACCCATGTGCTGATTCACGAGATCGGCCACCATTTCGGCCTGTCGGACGACGATATGGAAAATATCGAGGCTCAGGCGGAGTAAAGCAGGAAGCATTGATTATGCGATCGGGGGGAGGATAAATGCAGTCGGCAGTTTCCATCAATGAGATAGAGGCTATAGCTCGTCGAAATGCAAAACACAGCAGGTCTATCCTGCTTTTGTTTTCTCCCTACAACAGAGAGACAACCGGAGTTAATTTTTTCCTTCTTGAATAAGGCCGGTGATTATCATTATCACTCAGGTAAACTGTTAGATTGCTACTGCATCGGGTATTCGTTGTACGAACCAAAAGCAAACAAGAAACTTGGGCCGGCGGTAGAATTAAAGGATAATTTCGGCTGGCCACTCTCATTCTTCTATATCAAGAGTTTCCATGAAGTTCGGGAGTTTGTTCAAGAAAAAAATTCAGGGCAGATGGGAGTATAGCGGAGGTTTTGACGCTATACTTTTCGCTGCAGATCCCGATAAAGACGTTATTATAGATTGGAGCCGAGCGGCAATTGTTAGCTCGCGACTTCACGCTGATATCTTTGACGATGAAGAGCATATTATCCGGACAATTATAAATCTTAATGAAGAGATGAACGGTGAAATGCTGCCAGAACATCTTACGCCGGAGCTCAATAGAAGAAGGCTGATTGAAGCAGCAAAGAAACTCTTGGGTAAATTGGCAGGCGAAGCTATAGGCAAGGCGATTAAATTATTATACTAAGCATGCCTTTCTTTAATCAATTTGAATGCAAAAGACGCTTTCATCAGGCGCCTTTTGCATTTTTTTAGTTACGCCACGCTCAGGCGAACATCGATATTGCCGCGCGTTGCATGCGAGTAGGGGCAGACGATGTGCGCTGCCTGAACCAGTTCTTCGGCCTTCGCCTTGTCCACGCCCGGCAATGCCACTTGCAGTGCGACATCAAGGCCGAAGCCGGTGCCGTCCTCACGCGGACCGATACCGACCGTCGCGGTCACGGTGCTGTCGGCTGCAATGGCAACTTTTTCCTTAGCGGCAACGAACTTCAACGCACCGAGGAAGCAGGCCGCATAACCGGAAGCGAAAAGCTGCTCGGGATTGGTGCCCTCGCCGCCCGAGCCGCCCAATTCCTTCGGCGTATCGAGAACGACGCTGAGCCGTCCGTCAGCGGTTTTGGCGCTTCCCGTGCGGCCGCCGGTTGCTGTGGACTGGGTGGTGTACAGAATTGGCATCTGGGTTTCTCCTTTGGTTTGTCTTCGCAGCCAAACTCGCAGATTTTTAAATTGTGCGCAATCTAATTTTGCAAAATACCATATCACGATTATATGATGCACAATCCAATTGCCTATGCTGTATATGTTTTGCCAAGGAGTTGTCTGAATGAAGCGCGACGATCAGGATTCGAATCTCGACCTTTCCAACATGGTCTGCTTTGCGATCTATTCGACCGCAAATGCGCTGACGCGCGCCTACCAGCCGATCCTCAACAAACTCGACCTCACCTATCCGCAGTTTCTGGTGATGATCGTGCTGTGGGAACAGGACGACCGGACCGTCTCGGAGATCGGCGCACAACTCAATCTGGATTCGGGCACGCTGACCCCGCTGCTGAAACGCCTCGAAGCAGCCGGGCTCATTGCGCGGCGGCGCGATGCGCGGGACGAGCGGCAGGTGCGCATCACATTGACCGATGAAGGCCGGGAATTGCGCAAGCAGGCCGAGAACATCCCGGAGCAGGTGTTCTGCGCACTGGGTCAACCTGTCGATGAGTTGCAGGATCTGCGCGCACGCTTGCTCGACATACGCGGCAATCTCGTCAACAGCCTCAGCCGCTAACAAAAAAGCGCCGGAAAACCGGCGCTTGGACTTCTGATAAGGCTACGCAGATCAGCGATAATGGTTGTTGAAACGCTTGTCGTACCAAAGCCAGCCAAGACCGGCGGCCGCTACGATCAGCGGGAAAATGTACCAAAAGAAGACCCCGGAAGTCATGGCTTCAATCTCCCTAAAACGCGTCTTGCCATAAGATGTAATACGATCGCCGGCAAAATCCAAGCTGTGACGCCGAGAAAAGAGACGAACAGGCCGCTCCCCGGCGTGAAATTAAAGGTGTTGCCCAGAACCCCGACAGCGAGAAACGCCGTGGAAAGGCGATCTAGATTGTTCGCCAGCAACTTGGTTCGTTCGTTGTGTATCAAACTCATATCGCTCCCATCCCGATCACTTCTTACCCCGGAGCTTAAGGGACCGCCACCCGCATCAAACAAAAAGCGCCGGTTTCCCGGCGCTTTTCAATATCGGTGCTGAGAAAGCAGATCAGGCAGCAAGCGCCTTCGGCTTGATGAGGCCGCGCGCGACCAGCAGTTCAGCAATCTGGATCGTGTTGAGAGCAGCGCCCTTGCGCAGATTGTCCGAGACGACCCACATGGCAAGACCGTTTTCCACGGTGATATCCTCGCGGATGCGGCTGATATAGGTCGCGTCTTCACCAGCGGATTCATAAGGCGTGATGTAGCCGCCGTTCTCGTGCTTGTCGACAACCTGGCAGCCCGGGGCTTCGCGCAGGATTTCGCGTGCTTCTTCCGGCGTGATCGGGTTTTCGAACTCGATATTGACCGCCTCGGAGTGGCCGATGAAGACCGGAACGCGGACAGCGGTTGCCGTCAGCTTGATCTTCGGATCGAGCATCTTCTTGGTTTCGGCCACCATCTTCCATTCTTCCTTGGTGTAGCCGTCTTCCATGAAGACATCGATATGCGGGATCACGTTGAACGCGATGCGCTTGGTGAATTTCTTCGCCGTAACCGGATCGGCTACGAAAACAGCGCGTGACTGTTCAAACAGCTCATCCATGCCTTCCTTGCCCGCGCCCGAAACCGACTGATAGGTCGACACGACAACGCGCTTGATCTTGGCGACATCGTGCAGCGGCTTCAAAGCCACGACGAGCTGGGCGGTCGAGCAGTTCGGATTGGCAATGATGTTCTTCTTGCGGAAGCCTTCGATTGCGTCCGGGTTCACTTCCGGCACGATCAGCGGCACCTCTGCGTCATAACGCCAGGCCGAGGAATTGTCGATGACGACACAGCCCTGCTTGCCGATCTTGGGCGACCATTCCTTGGAAATCTCGCCGCCGGCAGACATCAGGCAGATGTCCGTATCGGAGAAATCATACGTGTCGAGCGCCTTGACCTTCAGCGTGCGGTCACCATAGGACACTTCCGTGCCCTGGCTGCGGCGCGATGCAAGCGCGACAACTTCGTCAGCCGGAAAGCCGCGTTCCTCGAGGATATTGAGCATTTCGCGCCCGACATTTCCGGTGGCGCCGACAACTGCAACCTTGAAACCCATTTTTCGTCTCCTGTCCCTCTCCGCTTCCAGATTCGGAACCCCGCAGGCCACGCGGGACTTCCGCCCCCGGGCCAGACCCGGGGAGAGGGCGAGCAGGCCAAGGGAATCAGACCGTTTTCGTGGTCGTTTTGGTAATGGCCGTGAGTGTTTTGGAAATCGAAGGCATGCGCGCTGCCCCGGCAAGAATGCCGGCAGTTCCAAGCGAAACTGACGCTACGTTGACGCGATCCACGCGAGTTCTCCTTCGTTCGCCACTGCTTTTACGCGGTTTATAGATGGAGTCAATTCTCCATCCCCGCAAGGGGCGCATTTTTTGGCGCTTTATTGCTTCCCTTCAGTATTTCAAGCCGTCAGTTCTGTCTCATACTAAAGACTACTGCACGAATCCCCTTTTTCGGTTCATCATGCAAGTGTGAGGAGAGCGCCCGGACAGTTGAGAGGAACTGTTCCCGGCGCACCAGGCGAACTTCATTTACCCGATGAAGAAGTATCGCCCTACATTTGCCCGCAGGGCTCTGTTTGGGAGGACAGATTAATGGCAGTCTCGTCAAGTGCCGAGGTCGGCACGCAGAAAATGACGAGCGAAGAACGCAAGGTGATCTTTGCGTCATCGCTTGGTACCGTCTTCGAATGGTACGATTCTATCTCTATGGAACGCTTGCAGCCTTCATCGGCGCGGCATTCTTCAACGAATATCCGGAAGCAACCCGAAACATCTTCGTTCTGCTCGCCTTCGCGGCAGGCTTCCTCGTGCGCCCGTTCGGCGCCCTTGTTTTCGGACGCATCGGCGATCTCGTCGGGCGTAAATACACATTCCTTGTGACCATCGTCATCATGGGCGCGTCCACGTTTCTCGTGGGTATCCTGCCCGGCTCGGCCACGCTCGGCATTTTCGCACCGATCATCCTGATCGCCCTGCGCATGCTGCAGGGTCTCGCACTCGGCGGTGAATATGGCGGTGCGGCAACTTATGTTGCGGAACATGCTCCGAACAATCGCCGTGGCTTCTTCACGTCATGGATCCAGACCACGGCGACGCTTGGCCTGTTCCTGTCGCTGCTGGTCATTCTGGGCATCCAGACCATTATGAGCAAGGAAGCCTTTGCCGCCTGGGGCTGGCGTATTCCCTTCCTCGTCTCGATCCTTCTGCTTGGCATTTCCGTATGGATTCGCATGCAGATGAGCGAGTCGCCCGCATTCAAGCGCATGAAGGAAGAAGGCAAGACTTCCAAGGCACCGCTTTCTGAAGCTTTCGGCCAGTGGAAGAATGCAAAGATCGCGCTCATCGCCCTTTTCGGCCTCACCGCCGGTCAGGCCGTGGTCTGGTATTGCGGTCAGTTCTACGCCTTGTTCTTCCTCCAGAACGTTCTGAAGGTCGAAAACCAGTCGGCCAATATCATGGTCGCCATCGCACTCCTGATCGGCACCAGCGGCTTCGTCTTCTTTGGCTGGCTGTCGGACAAGATCGGTCGCAAGCCGATCATCATGGCGGGCCTGCTTCTGGCCGCAGTAACCTACTTCCCGCTGTTCAAGGCGCTGACCCATGCCGCAAACCCGGCTCTGGCCCAGGCCGAGCAGACGATCAAGGCGACCGTTACGGCTGCTCCCGGCGATTGCAACTTCCAGTTCAACGCCACCGGCACGTCGAAGTTCACCACGTCTTGCGATGTCGCGACAAGCTTCCTCGCCAAGAGTTCGGTGCCTTATGAGATCGTGCAGACGGCAGCAGCCGGAACGCCTGCAACCATTACGCTCGGTGACAGCACGATCACGTCTTACGACGCCGTTCAGGCTGGCGCCGACGCCGCGGCCAAGCAGTCGGCCCTTTCTCACGACGTGAACCTTGCCTTGCAGAAGGCTGGCTTCCCGCTCGTTCGCGATCCCGCGAAGGTGCCGGACAGCAAGCTCGACGCATTTGTCGCCGCCAATCCGGAACTGCAGCTGAATGCCGAAGCAATCCGCGGCGGCGAGAAGGCCATGGTTCCGGCTGCCGATCTGGTGAAGCAGAAGCTTCTGACCCAGACTGAGGCGGACGGACTCGGCGTCAGCACGCCGCAGGCCGTCTTCACGATCCCGGGGTCCGGCGCATTCAAGATGGTTGCCGACCCAGCAGAGGTCAATTGGGTTCTGACAATCGCTATCCTGACCGTCCTCGTCATCTATGTGACGATGGTGTATGGCCCGATTGCCGCGATCCTCGTCGAGATGTTCCCGACCCGCATCCGCTACACCGGCATGTCGTTGCCATATCATATCGGCAACGGCTGGTTCGGCGGCCTGCTTCCGGCTGGCGTGTTCGCACTCAGCGCGGCCAAGGGCGATATCTACTACGGCCTCTGGTATCCGATCATCATCGCCTCCATCACCTTTGTGATCGGCATGATCTTCGTCAAGGAAACCAAGGGCGTCGACCTGCACAAGCTCGACTGACCATCGTCAACCGCACAAATTGAAACGCCGCCTCCAGGGGCGGCGTTTTCATATTCGTATGGTGCACTATCGGCGGTATTGCGCCTCGATTTCGATCAGCTTCTGCTTGCGCCACAGACCGCCACCGTAGCCCGTCAGCGATCCGTCCGCGCCGATCACGCGATGGCAAGGGATAATGATGGCAATCTGGTTCGCCCCATTGGCCCGCGCCACCGCGCGCACCGCAAGCGGCTTTTCGATGGCCTGCGCAAGTTCGCTGTAGCTGCGCGTGTCCCCTGCCCGGATATTCTGAAGCTCGCGCCAGACATGCTGCGTGAAAGCACTGCCATGCAGAACCAGCGGCAGGTCGAACGTCGGGGAATTGCCCTCGAAAAAGGAATTCAGTTGTCGCTCGACAAGATCATGCGTGTCGAAACGGCCAATCCCCAGATCGCCGCGGCAGGTGGCATACAGTTTCTTGAGCTCAGCGGGCAGCGCCTTGCGATCGACGAATTCGAGAAGATGCAGGTTTCGCGCGTCACAGATGGCGATCATCGTACCGAGCGGCGTCCTGATCCAATCGGCCCGCAGCAAGCCATCGCCGCGCAATTTTCCGGGCGGCAGTCCGAGAATACGCGCAAAGGCGCTGCGGAAAGCTTCGGGAGATTCAAATCCCGCGTCGATCTGCGCATCGATCACACGCCCGCCATCGGCAAGCGCCTGGAACCCGTGCCGCAGGCGCTCCTGCCGCGCCATTTCGAGAAACGTCATTCCGAAATGACGGCGGAAACTGCGACGGACGGTCGAAGGATCAAGCCCCAGCCGGGCCACATCCTCTTCACTCCAGCGCCGCTCGGGTTCGGCTTCAAGCGCGTCGAGAAGCTTCCTGACGGCCGGTTCCGCTTCGGCGGCGGGCTGTAACGGATGGCATCTTTTGCAGGGCCTGAATCCGTCGGCCATGCATTCGGCAACCGATGCGAAGAAACGGCAGTTTTCTGGTTTCGGTTTGCGCGCCGGACAGGTCAGGCGACAGAAAATTCCGGTCGAGATAACGCCGACATAAGCCCTGCCCTCAAAAGCGGCATCGCGGGCGACAAGTGCATCGTAAAGTTTGTTTTGATCAGGGAGCGTGAACAACATGCCGCTATTCTTATGCAGCGAAGCATGAATTTACAGCCTCAAATCGGGCACTTATTCAAAAAAGAAAAGCCCGCCATGCAGATTGCATGACGGGCCATATATCAAGCGATCCTGTCGCGCTTATGCAGCGGAAAGCTTGGAGAACTTGTCGAGGATTGCGTCGCCCATTTCGACGGTGCCGACCTTGGACTTGCCTTCCGACCAGATGTCGGCAGTGCGCAGGCCATCATCGAGAACCTGTGCAATCGCTGCTTCCAGACGATCCGCTTCGTCGACGAGATTGAACGAATAACGCAGGCACATGGCAAGCGAAGCAATCATCGCAATCGGATTGGCAACGCCCTTGCCTGCGATATCCGGTGCCGAACCGTGAACCGGCTCGTAAAGCGCCTTGCGCTTGCCGGTTTTGGAATCGACCGCACCAAGGGAAGCCGACGGCAGCATGCCGAGCGAGCCGGTCAGCATCGCGGCCACGTCCGACAGCATATCGCCGAACAGGTTGTCCGTGACGATGACGTCGAACTGCTTCGGCCAGCGCACGAGCTGCATGCCGCCAGCATCGGCCAGCATATGTTCCAGTTCCACGTCGGCGTGCTTTTCCTTGTGACGCGCGGTGACGACCTGATTCCACAGAACGCCGGACTTCATCACGTTGCGCTTTTCCATCGACGTGACCTTGTTGCGGCGCGTACGCGCCAGCTCGAAGGCGACATCGGCGATGCGTTCGATTTCGTAGGTGTCGTAGACCTGCGTATCGATGCCGCGCTTCTGGCCGTTGCCGAGGTCGATGATTTCCTTCGGCTCGCCGAAATAGACGCCGCCGGTCAGCTCGCGCAGGATGAGGATATCGAGACCTTCGATAACTTCCGGCTTCAGCGAGGAAGAATGGGCCAGCGCCGGATAGCAGATGGCCGGACGCAGATTTGCATAAAGCTGCATGTCCTTGCGCAGACGCAGAAGACCGGCTTCAGGGCGCACTTCATAAGGCACGCTGTCCCACTTCGGACCGCCAACGGCACCGAAAAGCACGGCATCGGCGGCCAGAGCTTTCTCCATATCCGCATCGGAAATCGCCTGACCATGCGCATCATAGGCGGAACCGCCAACCAGACCTTCTTCCGTCTCGAAACCGAGATTGAGGCCTGAGTTGAGGAAAGCGATGATCTTGCGGACTTCCGCCATCGCCTCTGGGCCGATGCCGTCGCCGGGCAGGAGAAGGAGTTTTCTGGATGCCATAATGCCAAGCCTCTGTTTTATTTCGCATATTCCGCAAAACGGAGATCCGCGTTATCAAGAATATCGCGTTCAAATTCACGACAACAACAAACAGCAGGAGGCCGTCCGCCATCATCTTTATCAAGTTCCGCGAGGGTTATAGAGCCCCGTTGTCCGACAAGCAATAATGCGCATGGCTGAAACTAATGAAAAAGATAGGGGCCTGTGTGGAAATTATATAACAGTCGAAAAAGCAGACATAGTCCGGCGCGCGAAGCCTCCAGCCAGCACCAGAAAGGCCCGCGATCACTCCGTCAAACTGCGCGCTTCTGACGGCAGCATGATGGGAATGCCGCCCCGGACCGGATAGGCAAGCTTTGCCTTGTGCGAGATCAGTTCGCCATGTTCCGCGTCATATTCCAGCGCCCCTTTGGTTATAGGGCATACGAGAAGTTCCAGCAGGCGCACGTCGATATTGCCGGTTTCCGTCTTGTCATCCATGATCCTATTCCTGAAATCTACTGTAAACGCGATCCGAAATCGTCGTCCTTTACTCGGGCCAGCACCATTTCGGTGATGGCGATCAACGTCGCTGCGCGCGTCTTCAAATCCGGGGCTTCCAGAAGCGCCTGTTTTTCAGCCGGGCCGAAAGGCGACATGATGGAGAGCGCATTGACGAGGGTTTCGTTGTTTGCCCGCGCGATACTATCCCAATCGGCTTCCAGATTGTGCGCTTCGAGATAATCCCGGAACGCACCCAGCAAGGCTTCCCGGTCGATCTCCGATGACTCCCGCGACTGCTCCAGGTCGGCAAGGAACGGCATGATCCGGCACTGCCGATAAGGCTGGCGGCAATTGATCTCCTCGCGCACGCGAAAACGGCAGATGCCCTGCAAGGTGATCAGCAACCGGCCATCGCCGGTTTCGGCAAAAGTGGTGATACGGCCAAGGCAACCGACACTGCTCAACTGTGGGCGAAGGCTTTCGTCCAGCTCGTCGGTCGGCTCATCATCCTCGCCGTCGATTTTCGGCTGGATCATGCCGATGATGCGCTTGCCGGCCAGCGCATTCTCGACCATCGCCAGATAGCGCGGTTCAAAAATGTTGAGCGGAAGCTGGCCACCGGGCAGAAGCAGCGCCCCTTTCAACGGGAAAACCGGCACAGTCTCAGGAATATCCGCGCCCGTCCTGTAACGGGCATTGCCCACTTGCATTACAACCTCCCTTTAGGGCTCACGCGACATGCGCCCTAACAGTTGGAATCCGCATGGCGGGCAAAGCGCAATTTGTCCGCCATGCTCCCGACCGCTTGCGGTCAGGAAAACAGAAGCGACGACAGCTTGCGCCGTGCGCCGAGCGTCGCGGGATCGGCATTGCCCCACGCCTCGAAGAACTGGAGCAACTGCTTGCGCGCACCGTCATCGTTCCACTCGCGGCTGGCCTTCATGACGAAAAGCAGCTCATTGGCCGCATCTTCACGCCGCCCCTGCGCGTTACGCACCTGCGCAAGATCGAACCGGGCCTGATAATCATTGGGATCAGCCTGAATTCGCTTTTCGAGTTCAATCGGATCACCGATGAGCTTGACCTGGTCGGCCAGTGCAAGACGTGCTTCCAGCGCCCGGACGGCAGGCGCGTTCTGCTTGTCTGCAGGAATCTGGGCCAGAATTTCCCGCGCCTTTTCCGCGTCGCCGGATTCCAGAAGGCAGGTCGCAAGACCGACGACTGCATCGACATTATCCGGGACTGCATGAAGGATCGACGAGAATATCTCCGACGCCTGAACGAAATCGCCAGCTTCGACCAGTTCGTTCGCCGCCGCGATTGCCTCGGCAATCGCAGTTTCCGCGTCACTCGGCCCACCAACCTTGGCGATGAACTCCTTCACCTTCGATTCCGGGACAGCCCCCATGAAACCGTCAACCGGCTGACCGTTGACGAAAGCAATGACTGCCGGAATGGATTGAATGCCAAGCTGGCCGGCAATCGCCGGATGGTCGTCGATATTCATCTTGACCAGCTTGACGGCGCCGCCAGCCTCGCGGACCGCCTTTTCAATGATCGGGGTCAACTGCTTGCAGGGGCCGCACCAGGGCGCCCAGAAATCCACCAGCACCGGCTGCTTGCGGGATTCTGCGATTACATCCGCCTGAAAGCTTGCAGTCGTGGTGTCCTTGACGAGATCCGCTCCTCCGGCAGCGGCCTGCGGCGCGCCGAAAGCGACATTCGCCGTCATCTGGCCACCCGCGCCAGCATAAGGATTGTTTTGGCTGCTCATAAGAAATTCCTTCGTATTTTCCGGTCGATGCAACGCTCCGCATGCAAGGCCGCGTCGTTCATTCAGTTCGTATCTTCGAAAGCCAATTTCAAGACGGTCGATTCAGCAGTTGCGCTGTAACTTAGCGCTTCTGCTTCCCACTTCAATCGCCAATCGCCGCGTGGGAAAACTGCCGTTCCGACCACCAGTCTATACCGAAGCATCAGCCTTGGCACGCTCGGAAACGGCCAGAATGCGCGGTTCGTGTCCCGTGGACTTGAGGAAAGCAACCAGATCGTCGCGCTTGATGGAAGTCGTGGCGTCGTTGGTCAGCGGATGCCCGTTGATGACATCATGCTTCATGAGATCGGCATCGAGGATCATCTGCACATTGTGTGCGGTATCGTTGACAGCGCCGAATACGGTGACCGAACCGGGAATCACACCCAGATAATCCATCAGCTTTTCCGGCTTGCCAAACGAAACACGGCTTGCCGCACCGATCAGTTGATGGATCGACTTCAGATCGACCACCGCGTCCTCCTCGACCGTCACGAGAAAGAAATTGTCCTTCTTGTCTTTCAGGAAGAGATTCTTCGTGTGACCGCCCGGAATTTCACCGCGCAGACTTTGGGAATCGGCGACCGTGAACAAGGGAGGATGTTCAACAGTCTTTACTTCGATACCGAGTTTATCAAGATAGTCGTGTAGCTCGCTCGGCGACAAAGGCATGGTCCCACCCTATTCTGTTCGGCATTGAATATGTTGCACATGCCGCCGCGCTCCTCACGCTTCGGCGACACACCACAGCTTATAGACCATGGATAGAGGCTTAGAAACCACGCAAAACAAATTGGATTGCTTGTCCGAAGCACTGCGGTCTGACTCGCACCAATCCTACAGAATTCAGCGCCCCGAGCAGGCGCCTGTCTCCTGTCCGGGGAAGAAATCACAGCTGAAACCAGGCCCTACACCTCGAAATAATGACATAACTACGGATAGTTAGCCAACGCCTCACAGCCAATTTCGTCGAAATGACATTTTCATGTAATTTCCCTGTTGCAATCTCGGAAGCGTTAGTTCATATACCGCCTGCCTGACGGAAACGACTGGCGCGAGCGGGTGTAGCTCAGGGGTAGAGCACAACCTTGCCAAGGTTGGGGTCGAGGGTTCGAATCCCTTCGCCCGCTCCAGTTTTCCGATCATATTTGCAACAAAATCCCGGCTTCGTCCGGGATTTTTGCTTTTTCAGGCGTATTTCCATACGATTTCCGCAAGGTCACCTGTTCAGCCAGCGCCAAGCGCCAGCTGAATCCTCGACCTGTGAATAAAGCGAGCGTCAGGTGACCACGTTTTCTTCGTATGTCCGTTTAACCCCCGGCACACAGAGACAAGCTGGCACGATCAACACGGCAATGAGCATCATCGCTATGAAAGTCGTGTGCAGCGCGTGTTGAAGGGCCAATCGAAGTTCCTGCTGATCGATGAGCATGTCAGCGCCATTCAGGAGATCCCGCAGTTGGTCTGACGTAATAGCCTGACCATGATTGGCGTTGGCAAGACCGTATGTCAGCACCGCGCCCAGAATGGCCGCTCCGAGCGTGCTGCCAAGATTGCGCGAAAAGACATTCGATGCAGTGGCACTCCCGCGTTCCGACCAGTTCACGCTGTCCTGCGTCAAGATCAGCGCCCCGATGTTGAGCAGGCCCATTCCGAATCCCATGATCAGCGAACCGGCGCCCGCCATCGTGGCCGAGCTTGACGGGTCAAGCATGACGAGCAACGAGGTTCCTATCGGAATGCAAATGCTTCCGACGATCATGATCGGACGCAATCCAAACCGCGTAAACTGCCGCGAAGCAATCGTCGCTCCGCAAGGCCAGCCGAGCAGCAGCATGGTCAGGGCAAAGCCCGCGACCACCGGAGAACGGTCGAGAACCGTCTGCACATACATCGGCAGAAACGTCGTCAGTCCCATGATCGACATGCTGGCAAGGAAAACCGCCAGATTGGAAAATGCGATCGGTCGCTTCAGCCACAAGCCGGGCGCGACCATGGGTTCCTTTGCCCGCCGTTCCTGCCAGATGAAGGCAACCAACGACAAGCCGAAGAGAACCAATGCCAGAACCGCTTCCGGCGAGACGGCGCTTTCCATGAGGGTAAGCGCAATCATCAGGGATGAAATCGAGACGGCAAAAAGCGCTGCGCCAAGCACATCGACCGATACGGGCTTGGAGCGTTTTTCTTCATGCAGGAAGAGGAGAAAGCCCGACGCCGCCAGCATACCGACCGGCACGTTTATCCAGAACACCCACGCCCAGCTGAGATTGTGAATGATCAGGCTGCCAAGGAGCGGGCCGACAACGGCTGACAGCGCCCAGACGCTCGCAAGATATCCCTGAACCTTGCTGCGCTGTGCGCCCGGAAAAAGGTCGGCGACAACAGTCATGGATGCGGGCTGGATCGCCCCTGCCCCAATGCCCTGCAATAGCCGGAAGACAATCATGGAAGGCATCGACCATGCAAAGCCCGCCAGTATCGACGCGATCAGGAACAGGGCAATGCCGAAAATGAGCACTGGCTTGCGACCGTATATATCGGCCAGTTTTCCAAACACGACGGTCGTCGCGGTCTGGGTCAAGAGGAACGATGAGAAAACCCAGGAATAGAGATTGAGCTGGCCCAGTTGCGCAGCGATCTGCGGCATTGCGGTCGATACGATTGTAGCCTCGACTGCAATCATGCCCATGCTTGCCATGATCGCGGCAACAACGAGCCCGCGATGAGAATGTTTTTCTGTCATGGATTGCCTTCAGACCGGAGCGGTCGTCGTTGAGTGGAAGCCTCCTCGCTCCCAACCCTGTTTCTTAGACCTGCCCGATCACCACCGCAATAGGTTGCCCGCCCCGATCGATACACATTATTGCTACCACGTTTCCACCGATTAACGGCCAGACGTGCCAGAACGGCTCTCGAGCCGTTTGTCCACCACGATGCGACTTGTTTTAACAGGCAACCTGTCCGACAACCGCTTCACACTTTTGAGACACTGGGAGAATGACCATGACAAACAGCACGACGCCCTATTTCCTTGAAGACACGGATGAGAGCGAGATTTCCTCCGATGTCGCAGGCATCGGCAACCTGCTGGTAACCACGCATATTCCCATCCGGGCAGATGGCACAATGGAAACCGGCGATATAACCGCGCAGAGCGAATGTACGCTCAACAGTCTCAGGACTTCACTTGAAAAGGCAGGCAGCAGTCTGGCCAACGTCATTCATTTGACGATCTATCTGACCGATATCAACGAACGTCCTGCATTTAACGAGGTTTACCTGCGCTTCTTCAAGAAACCTTTTCCGGTTCGTTGCGCTGTCGGCGTGGCGGGACTGGCCACGCCGGAGATGCGGGTGGAAGTCACGGCGATGGCGGTACGCAATCAGTAGCCGCCGACACACGGCGTTACTCGCCTTATCGGGGCCGTGGGACATGAACGGCCCCGAATTCGCGCTCCCTCAGCGGAATCCTGCACGATTAGCATATAATCATACGCTAATTTCATAATTCGTTTCTGCGAGTGGCCTAGCCGACGCTTGCGTGTTTATGCAATGCTCGTGCGTCAGACCAGTGGAGGGGTCGATAAGATGAGAAAAATCATAACAATAATGGGTATCGCAGGCGCTATTCTGGCAACGGGATTTGCGGCTCATGCGGGTGAGACGCTGGATCGCGTCATGGAAAAGAAGGCCATGGTTGTTGCAACCAATGCAGGCTGGCCTCCGCAAAGCTTTCTGGACGATTCCAACCAGCTCGTGGGATTCGACGTTGACGTTGCCAATGAGATCGGCAAGCGTCTGGGCGTCGCCGTATCCTTCGAGACACCGGACTGGGCAACCTTGACCGGCGGACGCTGGCAGGGACGCTATGACGTAGGCGTCGGATCGGTCACGCCGACCAAGGCGCGCGCCAATGTCATCGATTTTGCCGGCATTTATTATTACAGCCCATATGTCTATGTCGTGCACAAGGACAGCGAAGCGAAATCGGTCGCTGACCTCAAAGGCAAGGTTATCGGCGTCGAGACAGCCACCACGTCGGAAGATTATGCGCGTCACCAGCTGGAGATCGACGCACCTGGCCATCCCCCCATCGAGTACAAGCTCGAACCCGGTGAAATTCGCACCTTCGCGGATTCCATGCTGCCGTTCGACGACCTGAGACTGGGAGATGGCGTTCGTATCGATGCGATCGTCGCACCGGAGCAGACGGCTCAGAACGCCATCAAGAACGGCTATCCCGTAAAAATCCTCGAAGGCGACTATGCCTTCCGTGAGCCGCTCGTCGTTATCGCCGAGAAGAACGATCCCGAATGGACCGCCAAGATTGGTGAAATCATCAAGCAGATGAAGTCCGACGGCACTCTCGGAACGCTCACTGCAAAGTGGTACGGCAAGGACTACAGCGCCGACTGACCTTTCCCTTGCTTCGATATTGAAATGAGCCATCCATGCGGTGGCTCATCCGATACCCTTATTTTGGTGTTACGATGACATATCCCGTCACTTACTACAGCCGTACCAAGGCAGACGACTTCGCACGTCCGACGCTGGAGCGTGAGATAACAGCAGATGTCGCGGTGATTGGCGGCGGGCTTGCCGGATTGTCGGCTGCCTTGCAGATGGCGCGCGCTGGCAAGAAAGTAGCTGTTCTGGAAGCCGAAAGCATTGGCTTCGGCGCATCAGGGCGCAATGGCGGATTTGTCAGCCCCGGTTTTGCGACCGGCGGCGATGCGATTGCCGCCCGTGCCGGGGGCAATGTCGCCAAAACGCTTCACGAAATGTCGATCGAAGGCGTCGAGTTCGTTCGCCAGAACATTGCCTCGCTGAATATCGAGGAAGCCCAGCTATCACCCGGCATCATGAGCGTTCGTCGCTATGACGATGGCGACAGCCTGAAGCACTACGCCGACGAACTCTACCGCGACTACGGCTACAAGCTCGATTTCCATACAACAGCCGAAACCCGCAACATTTTGAATTCCAGACGCTATTTCCAGTCTGTCACTGATCCCAATGCCTTTCATATCCATCCCTTGAATTATCTGCGGGCGCTTGGGCGCGAGATAGAGCGGCTTGGCGGGCGGATATTCGAGCACAGCCGTGTCGTTCAATTGCTCGACCCCGGTGATGGCAAGCTTGTAAAGACGGCTCAGGGACAGGTCAAAGCAGGCGCCGTGCTGATAACCACCGGCGGCTACACAGACGGGCTCGTCGGGCAGATCAAGCGGGCCTACCTGCCCATCGCAACCTATGTGATGGTAAGCGAGGAAGCGCCCGAACTGATTGCGTCGGCAATTCGCACCACATCCGCCATCGGTGATAACCGGCGGGCGGGCGACTATTATCGTGTGATCGACGGTGGCCGCAGACTGTTGTGGGGCGGACGCATCACGACAAGAGCAGCGGATACGCCCGGCGTCGTGCGGGAACTGCGCAGCGAAATGGAGGGGACCTACCCTCAGCTCGCGTCGCTGAAGACGGAACTCGCATGGTCGGGCCTTATGTCCTATGCGAGACATCTCATGCCACAGATCGGCAAGCTGGACCGCGCCACCTGGTATTGCACGGCATTTGGCGGCCACGGGCTCAACACGACCGCCATCGGCGGCAAGGTCGTCGCCGAAGCCATCTGCGGACAAAGTGACCGGTACAAGCTTTTCGAAAAATTCGGGCTGGTCTGGGCCGGAGGAGCTGCGGGTCTCGCAGCTGCCCAGCTGACCTATTGGAAATTGCAGATGCAGGATTGGCTTGCCGAGCGAAAAGCAGGCTGACAGGGGAGAAAATATGCTCGGGAGGTTTTTTCTGACGCGGCCGGAGGCCGCTAAACGGACTGTTCAGGTAGCGTTTTTTGTTATCCTGACAGCGCTCTTCTGTTTCATGAATGTCCGGTTCTCGGGCATAACAAACTGGCTGGGGATCGATCCCAAAGTCGCGAAGGCGGGTTTCACCAAGGCGACGTTGCTTTCCTCTGTTCTGCTCAGTCTCATAATCTTCGCCAATTGGAGCTTTCTGAGACTTTTTCCGCGTTGGGCACAGATCATCGCCATTTGGGCGGAACTGTTCCTGCTGCTGATGATCTTCTTTTATTCATTCAATCTCTCGTTTGAATTCATCGCCAGAAAGATCGGATTTCTCATCAGCCAGGGCGTCGTTACGACGCTTTATATTTCCACCGCCTCCATCTTCTTCGCAACCGTTCTGGCGCTCATCGGCGCTGTGGCCAAACTCTCCAAGAACGGTCTGGTCTACGGTCTGGCGACGTTCTACACTTCGCTCTTCCGCGGCCTGCCATTGCTGATGCAGATTTACATTATTTACCTCGGCTTGCCGCAGGTGGGTTATGTCATCGGGCCGATTCCCGCCGGTATTCTGGCGCTGTCCCTGTGCTATGGCGCTTACATGACGGAAATCTTTCGTGCCGGCATCGAAAGCATCCCGCGCGGACAGCAGGAAGGTGCCGCGGCCTTGGGCCTCGGACCATCACAAACAATGTGGCTGGTCATTCTTCCTCAGGCGATGCGCATCATCATTCCGCCAACGGGCAACCAGTTCATCGCCATGCTGAAAGACTCGTCGCTGGTCTCCGTCATCGGCGTATGGGAACTCATGTATCTTGCCCGCACACAAGGCCAGACCGAGTTCCGGCACATCGAAATGCTCATAACCGCATCGATGATCTACTGGGCCCTGTCCGTCGTTCTGGAATATGGCCAGGCGAAACTCGAAGCTCGCTTCAAACGTTCTCTCGTGCGTTGAACGCGTCATCGTAGAGGCGTCGGGCCTGAAGCAACATCAAACGAAAATCGGCGCGGAATTACCGCGCCGATCCATTTTAAAACCTGTTTCAGACTATCGCCGCCATCTGAGCGACATGCATGACAGGCCTGCATCGATCCGCCCGATTTCGCCTGTCTTGAGGGGGACAACCTTATATCCCTCCTTATCAAGCTTATCGATCGTGCGGGGATAGTCCGCGCCGACGAAAACGACATCGTTGACCCGAAGCGCATTGGCGGCTGCCTCTTCACCTTCCGGCGTCACAATTTCACGCATGCCTCGAAAGAAGCCGGAACCCGCCAGCCTGTGCGTCGCAAGCACCGTCTCCTCGTCTAGCAGCGAGCAGTCGGTCTTGAAGTGCAGTACACCCTTCGGCGTCTCGACAATTTCAGCGGCGCGTCCGAGCCCTGCCAGTGCAGCCCGAAGCCCTTCGGCGCCACTCTTGTCGGTACGGGCCGACAGGCCGATCATCACCACCTTGGGCGTCACCAGCACATCACCGCCATCGGCAAAACCGGGCGAAGGGAGCGACACGACATTCTCAAAGAGCGAACGCAGAACCGGTTCGATTTCAGCCGTCTCACCCATGCGCGATGGTGCGCCGGGACGCAGCAGAACTGCGCCTTCGTGGAACACCAGCGCCGGATCTTCTACAAATATCGAATCCGGAAAATCCTCCATCGGCGGCAGAACCGTCACCTCGACACCAGCGTTTCGCAACGCCTGCACATAGGCTTCGTGTTCTTCCCTGACACCTTCGTAGGTCGGATTACCCCTGTCATCGGCGCGCAAACCATTGACGACGGATCGTCCCGGCGTGCGGACGATAGCTGCATTGAATTGATAAACGGCGGTCATGGAAATCACTCGGGTTTGAGATAGGCTTCAGCAAGCTCGGTCCAGAAGGCCGCGCCGATGGGGATCAGATCATCGTTGAAATCGTAAGACGGGTGGTGGAGCTGGAAGTCGTTCTCTCCCTTACCGCCGCCCACAAAGAAGTAGGTTCCGGGCCGCTCACGGAGCATATAGGCAAAATCCTCGCTGCCCATGAAAGGACGCTCCAGATCGATCACGTTCGCCGCGCCAAACGACTTCACCGCCAGGGAGCGGGCGAAATCAGTTTCCGCGGCATGGTTGATCGTCGCATCATAACTGCGCAGATATTCCACTTCAGCGGTGAGTCCGAAGCTCTCTGCCTGATGCGCTGCAACACGTTTGATGCGTTGCTCGATCTGATCGCGGATGGTGGGCGAAAAAGTGCGAATACCGACGACGATTTCTGCCGTCGACGGAATGATGTTGCTGGCCGAACCACCATGGAATGCGGCAACCGTCACAACCGCCGGATCGAGCGCTGGCACGTTACGCGACTTGATGGTCTGCAGGGCCATCACAATCGAAGCGCCCGCTGTTATGGGATCGGCAGTTTTTTCCGGTTCCGAACCGTGACCGCCGTAGCCGTTCACCCTGATAAATGCCTCATCGACCGCAGCCATGATCGGCCCATCGCGGAAGGCAAACTTGCCGAGGGGAATGCCGGGATCGTTATGAAGGGCAAAAACAGCATCACAAGGAAAACGGTCGAACAATCCTCCGTCTATCATGATCTTGGCGCCGCCGAAATTCTCTTCCGCTGGCTGGAAAATCAGATGAATGGTTCCGTCGAAATTACGCCGCTCAGCCAGAGCCTTGGCAGCACCGAGCAACATCGTCGTATGGCCATCATGTCCACAGGCATGCATCAGACCCGGGGACTTGCTGGAATAGGGCAGATTTGTCTGCTCATGAATGGGAAGCGCGTCGATATCAGCACGAATGCCGACCGACTTGCAGCCCGATCCATTGGTCAAAGTCCCGATGACCCCGGTTTTCGCAAGTCCTCGCGTGACCTTGTATCCCAGAGCCTCGAGCTGCCGCGCAATGATCTCGGAAGTCCGTTTCTCCTCGAGCCCCAGTTCGGGGTAGGCATGAAGGTCATGCCGCAGTGCTGTCAGCTCTGGAAGGTTGTTGCGAATAGCAGTTGAAAAATCGCGCATTCAAGCACCTCTTGTCGGAATTCGGTTCTCAAGACGCCGGAAGACCAGGACCAGACCCGCGGTCAATATCATGTAGATCAAGGCCAGCAGCAGAAGCGGCTCATAAGTGAGATAGGTTTCCTGGCGCACCCGCGAAACGACGCCGTAGACATCGACGACGGTTATGGTTGCCACCAGCGGCGTCGATTTCAATTGGAGGACTGTTTCGCCGTTCAGTGTGGGCAGCGCGCGATGGATCGCGCGCGGCAGCCAGATACGGCGAAACACTTTCCAGGGCGACATGCCGAATGCACGACCGGCCTGCAACTCGCCGGACGGCACGCCGGCAAACGCACCGCGCATGACCTCCCCCTCATAGGCCGCGAAAGAGATCGTCAGCGCGGCAAGTCCATATGGCCATGCCTCGCGCAGATAAGGCCAGATAAAAGAGCCGCGAATGCCGGGAATGGAGGGGAATAGCGAACCAAGGCCGTAATAGAGCAGCCAAAGCTGCAGCAGCAATGGTGTTCCCCGGATGACGGTGCAGAACGCCTTCGCTGGCCAGCTCAACCACCATGGGCCAGTCACCTGAAGCAATCCGAGGGGAAGAGCCAGCATAAACCCCAGAATTGCAGACCCGAACAGCATGAACAGAGTTACCACGATGCCGGAACCCAGACGGGGCAGGTATTGCGGCAGCCAGTCCCAGCGGCCAAACACCACCGCCGAGGCAAACAGTGCGATAGCAATGATAATCAGCACAAGGCGGTGCGGTTCGAGCCAGTTTCTGGCGGATGTCCGGTTTCCCAATACTGCTGAAGATGTGCTCATCTCAGTCAATCCGTGCGAAACCACGGCGCGCGCGCCGCTCGACAATGCCGATGAAGACGTTCGAAATCAGGGTAAGCCCGAGGTACAGCACGCCAGCCGCCATGAAGAACAGCAGATAATGCTTGGTCGTGCCCGCTGCCTGTCTCGTCACCAGCGTCAGTTCACTGAAGCCGACAACCGCCAGAAGGGCTGTATCCTTGGTTGAGATAAGCCACAGATTGGCAAGGCCAGGTATGGCGAAGGGCAGCATGGCCGGTATCGTGATGCGTCTGAGCATCTTGGACGGGGGCATGCCGAATGCGCGCGCCGCCTCGATCTGGCCGGGCGCGATCGCTTTGATCGCACCGCGCAGGACTTCCGTCGAATATGCGCCCTGCACGACACCGATGACAAAAATGCCGGCCGCAAGCCCGCTGATATCGACTTTGCCATGGCCAAACAGAGCAAGCAGCTGGTTCAACAGATCGGTGCCCGCGTAGTACAGGATAAGGATCAGCACCAGTTCCGGCACGGCGCGGACCACTGTCGTATACACTTCCAGAAGGTCGCGGATGATCGGACCGCCATAGAGCTTGCCCAGCGCACCGAACATGCCGATCAGCAGACCGAGCGAATAACCGCCAACGGCAATTTGCAGCGTGTGCCAGAAACCCTGCAGAAGCACCCCTCCCCATCCCGGCGGATTGAGAGCAAGCAGGCTCCAGTTGATCAATGGTGCATCCATGGGCAGTTCCGTTCATGCTGAAATCAGGGAGGCCAGCCGAAGAGATACCGGCTGGCCAGGAAACTCACTGACCGTAAATGTCGAAATCGAAATATTTTTTGGTGAAGGTATCGTAGGTTCCATTCGCACGGATGGCCTTGATCGCGGCGTTCAGCTTGTCCTTGAGTTCCGTATCGCCCTTGCGCAATCCGATGCCTACGCCCGGTCCCAGAACTTCAACATCCTTAGCGACGGTTCCCTTTTCCTCGCAGCATGCCTTGCCGTTATCCGTCGCAAGGAACGTCCGCAGAGCCAGAGAGTCCGCCTGCACGGCATCGATGCGCCCGGCGGTGAGGTCGTTGTTGGCTTCGTCCTGCGTCTGATACTCCTTGATCGTGGCACCGGCGGGCGCGAAATGCTTCACCGCGTAAGCCTGATGGATGGTAGAAACCTGCACGCCAATCGTCTTGTCCTTCAACCCCTCCGGCGTCGCGTCGAATTTGAGATCCTTGGTGCCGATGACGATCGTCGGCGTATTATAATACTTGTCCGAGAAATCGATCGTCTTGAGACGTTCAGGCGTCATCGACATTGAACCGACGATCATATCGATCTTGCCCGTCGTGAGTGCGGGGATGATGCCATCCCAGGCGACCGGCGTTATCACGCAATCAAGCTTGGCCTCTTTGCAGACTGCATCCGCAAAATCGATTTCCCAGCCGTGCCATTTTCCCGTGGCGTCCGGTTCCGTGAAAGGGGGATAAGGTTCGGCTGCGATACCGAGCTTCACCTGTTCGGCACTTGCCGCCCCCACGCCCGCAACGGCAAATGTTACACCAACGCACAGACTAGCTAAAAGACACTTCATTGGTACTCCTCCCATTCCCATTTCAGTGTGTTGAACTGATAAATTTCTTCAATCGCTCGGATTTGGGCGCCCCGAAGACCTCTTCGGGAGGTCCCTCTTCCTCAATCCTGCCATCGTGCAGAAAAACGATGTGATTGGCGACCTTGCGCGCGAACTTCATCTCGTGCGTAACCAGGATCATCGTGCGCTTTTCCTTGGCCAGATCACCAATAACAGTGAGAACCTCGCCGACCAGTTCAGGGTCCAGCGCAGATGTCGGCTCGTCGAAAAGCATCACCAACGGCTCTATCGCCAGCGCCCGCGCAATCGCGGCACGCTGCTGCTGGCCACCGGACATGAAAGCGGGATAGACGTCTCGCTTCTCGTAAAGTCCGACGCGCCTTAAAAGCGCTTCGGCCCGCTCTGTCGCTTCGGCCTTCGGCACGCCCAGCACATGCACAGGCGCTTCGATCACATTCTCCAGAACGGTCATGTGCTGCCATAGATTGAAGCTCTGGAAGACCATTCCAAGCCGCGTGCGAATACGCTCGATCTGCCTTCGGTCCGCAGGTATCTGGCCGCCATTGCCGGCGTTTCGCATGACGATGGTTTCACCGTGGATGGTGACCGCCCCCGATGTTGGCAATTCCAGCATGTTGATGCAGCGAAGGAATGTCGATTTGCCGGAGCCCGATCCGCCAATAATGGCGATAACATCGCCCTCGCGCGCCCTGAGTGAAACGCCTTTAAGCACCTCGAGATCACCGAAACGCTTGTGAAGGTCGACGACGGAGATCGCCTCTTCGCCTTGACTCATGCGGCACAAACCTCCCTTGGCCCGACACCTTTACGGTTTGTCGCAAGCCACCTGGATATTGCTTTATTATCAGCCACTTCGGAGTTCTTTCGACTTCTCGACAAGCGGCCAACCGTTCCCTTGACGTTGACTATACACTTGAATAAGTATTGCGCAAGTGCATAGTCAGACATCGAGGGAGGAGAGGATGACCGCATCGTTTCGACGTGCGCCGGACTTCGATCGTCGCACGGACATGATAGAGGCTACGCTCGACTGCATTGCCGATCTCGGAATTCAGGCGACAACGGTTCGTGCAGTTGCGGCGCGTGCAGGCGTCAGCAATGGCCTGATCCGCCATCATTTCGCATCGAAGGCCAATCTCATCGCCGCCGCCTACCAGCGCATGATCGAAATGATGACCCTGCCCGCATTGAGCGTTCTGGAATCGGATGGCGGCACGCCCCACGACCGGCTGACGCGGTTCATCGCAGCCAGCCTTGGCGGAGCCGTGGCCGATCCCCGGATGCTTTCGCTCTGGGCGACTTTCGTGAGCCAGGTTCATCTTGATCCGGATCTGGAGCACGAACATCGCGAAGGGTATCTCGCTTTCCGGCGAGCCACGGAAACCTTGATTGCCGAGGTATTATCGGCAGAAGGCCGGGAACCGACCCCGCAATCGTGCCGGAAACTTGCCATCGCAGTCAACGCCCTGATTGATGGCCTTTGGATCGAAGGCTGTCTCAGCGCGGATGAAATCGACGAAACCACGCAAATTGGCATCGGACTAAGCTCAATCGGCGCTCTTCTCGGCATCGAGCTTCCTGACGCGCCACCACTTCCGAGAGAATGACATGCATTACGCCTCCATCACCGATAGACTCTCAGGACTGGGTTCGGACAAATGGCGGGTCCATGCACGAGGCAGGGAACTGCGCGTGCTTGGCCATCCCGTCATAGAATTTACGATCGGCGAACCCGACGTTGCCCCCGATTCCTCGCTGCTCGAAGCCTGCAATAACGCCATGCGCGCCGGACGCACACGCTACTCCAGCGGTCGCGGCGAACCGGCGGTGCTGGCGGCGCTGGCGGCAAAATATTCAAAGCGCACCGGCCGTGTCATCACGACCAATAATGTCCTCTATTTTCCCGGAACCCAAACAGCGCTTTATGCCGTTCTGACTGGATTGGTCGAGAGTGGCGACAAGGTTCTCGTCCCCGATCCCTATTACGCAACCTATGAAGGCGTGGTGCGGGCGCCCGGAGCCGATATCGTCCCGGTGCCACTGCGGGCCGACGATGGCTTTCATCTTCGAGCGGAAATACTGGAAGCGGCAATCACGCCCGGCTGCCGGGCATTGCTTCTCAACAACCCGCACAATCCGACCGGAGCGGTTCTCACAAAACCCGAAATTGCTGCGATCAGCGAAGTCTGCCGCAAGCACGATCTCTGGATCGTGTGCGATGAGGTCTATGAAGAGCTTACTTTCGGCGCCGCATTTGCGTCGCCGCTCGACCTTCCCGAAATGGCTGACCGTACCATCGTGGTCTCCTCCATATCGAAGTCGCACGCAGCCCCCGGCTTTCGTGCAGGCTGGGCGGTCGGTTCCGAGGAGTTTTGTCAGAGATTGCTGCCTTTCTCCGAATCCATGCTCTTCGGTGGACAGCCTTTCATCGCCGACATGGCAGCCTATGCGCTGACACATGATCTGCCGACAGCCTCAGTCATGCGCGCGCAGTACAAGGCGCGGTCCGAGCTGATCGTGGAGCGTTTGCAAGGCGTTGCGGGGATCAAGCCCCTGATGCCGGAAGCGGGCATGTTCGTGCTGCTGGATATTGGCGGCACTGGCCTCAATGGCGAGGAATTCGCCAGCCGACTGCTTGAGGAACACTATGTCTCGATGATGCCCGGCACGTCTTTCGGTCAGGTGGCGAAGAATCTGGTCCGCATGAGCGTCACCGTTCCTGAAGACAGCATAATCGAGGCATGTGATCGCATCGCCCGTTTTGCCCGCAGCCTGAACTACAGAGCGGAAAGTCTGGTTTCATGAGCACCAAAATAACGGTCGGGCAAGCGTTGATCCGCCTTCTGGAAGCATACGATGTCGAGACAGTATTTGGCATTCCGGGCGTGCACACAGCCGAACTTTATCGCGGTCTTGCGGGATCGAGCATCCGGCATATTACCCCCCGCGACGAACAGGATGCGGGCTTCATGGCAGATGGCTATGCGCGGGTTTCGGGCAAGCCGGGTGTCTGCCTGCTGATTACCGGTCCGGGACTTACCAATGCGATAACCCCGATGGCCCAGGCCCGAGCCGATTCCATACCGATGCTGGTCATTTCGGGCGTCAACGCGCGCCACACGCTTGGACAATATAAGGGGCACCTGCACGAGCTTCCCGATCAGTCCGCGACCATGCGAACAATCGTCCTGTCGTCAGAGCGACTGGAACAGCCCGGCGATCTTGCAGAACTGGTTGGCCGTGCCTTCGCTCGGATGAAATCCGGACGTCCGGGCCCTGTCCATATTGAAATCCCGACGGACCTTATGGAAGCCCCGTTTGAAGGAAATTTGCGCAAGCCCCCGGTAGCTGCGAGCGCTACGGCTGTGGATTCCAATGTCGGGAAAATCAAAGCCGCTGCAACCCTTTGCGCCGAAGCCCGCCGTCCTTTGATCCTCGCAGGTGGGGGCGCCAACCGGGCGGGTGATGCCATTTCCACCCTTTCGCAGATGCTTGACGCCCCGGTGGTGACCACAACGAACGCCCGTGGTTTGCTTGGCCGTCATCCGCTCGCGGTGCAGGCAAGCCCCAGCTTGCCGCCTATCCGCCAGCTGATCGCCGATGCCGATCTCGTCATTGCAATTGGAACACAGTTCGGTCCGACAGATTACGATATGTATGTGGATGGTGGTTTCGAGCCTCCTGCCCGCATGATCCGCATCGACGTCGACCCGGATGCGGAAGCAACCAGCGCACCGGCTGGCCTGATGATCGTGGGCGATGCCGCCCCAATAACGGCAGAGATCATCTCTGCTCTGCAGCTTCTTCCTCAGGCACCACGTGAGGGCGGAAAGGAGCGCGCAACAGCGGCCAAGGCTGCGGCATACGATTTCCTTTCACCCAAGATGCAGGCTTTGACCGGAGTTCTGGACACCATTCGGGATGCGCTGCCCGGCAGTATCATAGTCGGGGATTCCACGCAGCTCGCCTATGCTGGCAACCTTTTCTTCGAAGCCGATGGCGCACGAAGCTGGTTCAATGCTTCAACCGGGTACGGCGCGCTCGGATTTGGCCCCCCGGCCGCAGTGGGCGCCAGTCTTGCGCAGGGCGACACACCCGTGGTCTGCCTGGTGGGAGACGGCGGTTTCCAGTTCTGTCTCGGCACCCTTGGCACTGCCGCAGACGAAAAAGCGCCTGTGATTTTCGTCGTCTGGAACAATCACGGTTATCAGGAAATCGAAGATTACATGCTTTCTCGGGGCATCGAGCCCGTGGGCGTGCGCCCCACACCTCCCGATTTTCTCAAGCTCGCGCAGGCCTATGGCATACCAGGGGAACATATCCGCCTGACTAATCAAGACAATCAGGATGCGCTTCATCCAAGCGCACTCGACCTTGCGCAACTCGCCGGGGCGCTTCACCGCGCCCAGGCGGTCGAGGGGCCCGCACTTATAGAAATAACGACGCCATAGGCCGGGACGGTCTGGCAAAGCGACTGGGAGGAACGCTATGCATTTCGGACTGACTGAAGAACAGGAAATGATCGTCTCGACAGTTCGGAGCTTTGTCGAGAACGAGATTTATCCGCATGAAACCACCGTCGAGCGGCTTGGCTACGTGCCGGAGGAAATCGGCGACGAAATCAAGCGGAAGACCATCGAACTTGGCTTCTATGCCAGCAATTTCCCGGAATCGGCGGGTGGCCCCGGACTTTCGCATCTTGAGTTCGCGCTGGTGGAGCGCGAGCTGGGACGCGGGTCGATGGCGCTCACCCATTTCTTCGGACGCCCGCAAAATATCCTGATGGCCTGCAAGGGTGAGCAGATCGAGCGCTATCTCCTGCCAGCGGTGCGCGGCGAAAGGATGGATGCACTTGCCATGACCGAGCCCGACGCCGGCTCCGACATTCGCGGCATGAAAGCCAATGCGCGCCGCGACGGCGGCGACTGGGTGCTGAACGGCACCAAGCATTTCATTTCCGGCGCCGAGCACGCCGACTTCGTCATTGTCTTCATGGCGACGGGCGAGGAACAGTCCTCCGCCGGAACGAAGAAGAAAATCACGACCTTTCTGGTGGACCGTGGAACACCGGGCTTCACCATCCGCGAGGGTTACAAATCCGTCAGCCATCGCGGCTACAAGAACATGATCCTTGAATTCGACGACTGCCGTCTTCCCGATGCGCAGGTGCTCGGAGAGGTGGATGGTGGCTTTGCGGTCATGAATGAGTGGCTTTACGCGACCCGCATAACAGTTGCGACGATGGCGGTTGGACGTGCCCGTCGCGTATTCGACATGATGGTCGACTACGCCGCCCAGCGTAAGCAATTTGGCCAGCCCATCGGCCGCTTTCAGGGCGTCGGCTTCCAGCTTGCCGATTCCGTCACCGAAATCGACGCCGCCGACTGGCTGACGCTGGCAGCGGCCTGGCGTCTCGATCAGGGATTGCCGGCAAATCGCGAAATTGCCTCGGCGAAAGTCTACGCATCGGAAATGCTGGCTCGCGTCACCGATCGGGCCATTCAGGTGCATGGAGGCATGGGCCTGATGGACGATCTCCCGCTGGAACGCTTCTGGCGTGATGCGCGTGTCGAGCGGATATGGGACGGCACAAGCGAAATCCAGCGCCATATCATCGCCCGCGACCTCCTTCGCCCGCTCGGAGCCTGATCGTGAGCAAAAAGAACCTGTCTCGTGTCTTGCGTCCCCGTTCCATAGCCATTTTCGGCGGAGGATGGTCTACGGCGGTGCTCAGGCAATGCCATAAAATGGGCTTTGAGGGGGAACTCTGGCCTGTCCACCCCACCCGCGATACTATCGACGATATTCCCTGCTACCGATCTGTCGCCGACCTTCCCGGCGCACCGGATGTAAGCTTCATCGGCGTCAACCGCGACGGAACAATCGATATTGTTCGCCAGCTCTCAGCGCAGGGGAGTGGCGGCGCAGTGTGCTTTGCCTCTGGCTTCAACGAAGTATCCGACGGCGCCGAACGCAATCAGGCCCTGCTGGCGGCGGCAGGCGAAATGCCGATCCTCGGCCCCAACTGCTACGGCTTCATCAACTACCTTGATGGAGCCTTGCTGTGGCCCGACCAGCATGGCGGCAAGAGGGTGGAAAGCGGCGCCGCCATTGTCGTGCAGTCTTCCAACATAGCTATCAATCTTACGATGCAGCGCCGGGGTCTTCCCATTGCCTATGTGCTGACAGCCGGAAATCAGGCACAGACAGGTCTTTCCGAATTGGCGGAAGCCGCGCTCGAAGACCCCCGGGTTACCGTTCTCGGTTTGCATATAGAAGGCTTCGACAATATTTCGCGGTTGGAACGTGTCTTCGCCAGAGCGCGTGAGATGAGAAAACCGGTTGTCGCCATCAAGGTTGGAACTTCAGCTGCGGCACAGGCGATGACCCTGTCACACACGGCATCGCTAGCTGGAGCAGACACGCTTGCCGACGCTTTCTTTGCGCGATGTGGCGTCGTGCGTGTTGGAACGCTCGACGAATTTGTCGAAACGCTGAAACTGCTCCATGTGCTTGGCCCCTCACCGGACAACAGCCTTGGCTCGATGAGCTGTTCGGGCGGCGAAGCCTCACTTGTCGGCGATCTTGCAAGCGCCACTGGTCTCGATCTCAGACCGCTGGCGCCGGACGAGGCAAACAGGCTTCGCGCCACCCTGCCCGAGATGGTTACCATCTCCAACCCCCTCGACTACCACACCTTTACATGGGGAAACGGGCCGTCGCTGACTGAGACCTATCGCGCCATGCTCGATGGCAATTTCGGCCTGACCATACTGGTGCTCGACTTCCCCCGTGGGGACCGTTGTGTTGACAATGGTTGCGAAACATCGCTCGAAGCGGCGATAGCGGCGCACGAAGCTGGAGGCGGTCGCTTTGCGCTGGTTGCCAGCCTGCCGGAGAACATGACGGAAGCCCGTGCCGAACGTCTAACAGCCGCAGGAATAGCACCTATGATGGGGCTTGCAACTGCGCTCGCGGCGGCAGCCAATGCTGCCTGGGTTGGCGAAATCTGGTCGAAACCGCAATCTCCAATGCTGGCTGACCAAGCGCCAGCGTCGCCATCTGCAGCCACCGCAATGGATGAGTGGTCATCGAAATCCGCCTTGCGCGAAATCGGCCTCATAACCCCGACGGGCGGCGTAGTATCGACTATCGACGATGCTGTCGCCCTTGCCGAAAAGCTGGGTTACCCCGTCGTTCTCAAGGGGGTGGGTGAGAACTTGCTTCACAAAACGGAAATGGCGGCGGTGTGCCTCAATCTGGCGAATGCCGAAGCAGTACGCACTGCCGCCCTCTCGCTTACTGCTTTGAAATGCGATTTTCTCGTCGAGAAAATGGTTCAGGGTGGTGTGGCTGAACTGATTATCGGCATCGCGCGCGACCCGCAATTCGGGCTTTATCTGACCATTGGCGCAGGTGGCGTGATGGTTGAGCTTTGGAACGATACACGGTCGCTGCTCTTACCTGCGAGCCGCGAGGAAATCCGCGAGGCGCTTCTTTCCCTGCGCTCCGCATCCCTTCTCACCGGCTTTCGGGGCAGGCCAAAAGCCAATATCGAAGCCGCCGTCGAGGCCGCGTGGCAGGTTGGCAACTATGCGCTCGAACAGGCAGGGAAACTTGAGGAACTCGACATCAACCCGCTTATTGTCACAGCGGATAATGCAATCGCCGTCGATGCCCTGATACGCAACAGGAGAGCTTGATGACTGACGAGGTGAAGGCCGTTCGCAACGGTCAGATATTGGAGATCACGCTCGACCGGCCAAAGGCCAATGCCATCGACCAGCCAACCAGCCGAATGCTGGGCGATGCTTTCGCCATGTTTCGCGACGACCCGGATCTGCGCGTTGCTATTTTCACAGGCGGGGGCGAGAAGTTTTTTTCCGCCGGCTGGGATCTGAACGAAGCGGCTTCGACCGGCGGAGATGGGTATATCGCCGACTATGGTCAGGGTGGAATCTATGGCTTTTCCAAATTGCCCGGATTGGAGAAGCCCGTCATCTGCGCGGTCAACGGTTATGCCATCGGCGCGGGTTTCGAAATTCTCCTGACTGCCGATTTCATCATCGCCGCCGACCACGCGCAATTCTGGCTGCCGGAAACTTCGCTCGGGGTTCTGCCGGATATCGGCTCATTCGTTCTGCCCAAGCTCCTGCCCAAGGTTATAGCGAACGAAGTTCTTTATGGAGGACGGCGTTTCAGCGCGCAGGACTTCCTCCGCTGGGGTCTGGTCAATGACGTGGTGCCGCAGGCGGAGCTGATGAGCGCTGCTCGTGCGCTCGCTGCCCGTATCCTGCGCTCCGCGCCGCTTTCTGTGGCCGCAGCCAAACAGACAGCGCGTATGGCCGAACATATGAGCCTGGCCGAAAGCTACGCCGCCATGCGGGCCGGTAATTTCCCGCTGTTCAAATCGCTGATCGAAAGCGAAGACGCGCTGGAAGGACCGCGCGCAGCGGTCGAAAAGCGCGATCCCGTATGGAAAGGCAGATGAAATGAGCGCACATGCCGAAGACGCCATAACAACCCGCCGGGACGGGGCTATTCTGGAAGTTACGCTGGATCGGCCCAAGGCCAACGCCATCGACTTGCCGACATCGCGCGCGATGGGTCAAACTTTTGCAGCCTTCCGCGATGACCCGGAATTGCGTATCGCCATCCTCAAGACCGCTGGCGACCGTTTCTTTTCTGCCGGTTGGGATTTGAAAGCCGCGGCAGAAGGCGCGCCTATCGATGGTGACTACGGAATTGGCGGTTTCGGCGGCATCCAGGAACTGCGAGACCTGAACAAACCTGTCATCGCCTGTGTCAGCGGCATGGCCGCAGGCGGCGGCTTCGAACTGGCGCTGTCCTGTGACCTGATCTATGCCTCGGAGCATTCAACCTTTTCGCTTCCCGAAATTCGCTCCGGAACCATTGCAGACGCAGCAAGTATCCGGCTTCCGAAACGCATTCCATACCACATAGCCATGGAACTTTTGCTGACCGGTCGCTGGATCGACGCTCACGAAGCTCATCGCTGGGGTTTCGTCAACGAGGTCCTGCCTCAGGAGAAGCTCGAAGAACGCGTTTGGGAGATCGCCCGTCTGCTCGCCTCCGGTCCTCCACTCGTTTACGCCGCGATCAAGGAGACGGTCCGGCGCGCAGAAAGCGAGGACTTCCAAACCATGATGAACCTCATCATGCGGCGCAAGTTGGCGACGGTCGACATTCTGTATGGTTCGGAGGATAATTTGGAAGGCGCCAGAGCTTTCGCCGAAAAGCGCGATCCTGTCTGGAAGGGAAAATAGCGACTGTTGTATCAAGGAGCAGACGCGCGGCCGGTGGCAGATACCATCCACCAGACCGGCTTTTTATCGCAGGCTGCCGATAAGACAGTCCGGCAGCTTTTTTCTGCGTTCAATATGTCCCGCAATTATTGATTGCGGAGTTTTTCCAGCTTCTCCGAAACCAGGTCCTCAGGGACCAGTTTGGCGAATTCATCGCCATCCTGCGGATCGGAATGCTTGAACACGTACCAGCCGCCAGTCGGTTCCTTCCTCTGGTAGATCGTCTGGCCATCGATCATGTGCTCGAAACACGTCCTGTCGCTGGATGTGCCGTTTGGAGCATGCCAGTCGGCTTCAAGGCACATCCGTCCGGTGTCGGCCGCCAAGCTTGCCGCCGTCAAGGCGCAAACCGCCCGCATTGACATGGGTATCGCCCTTGAAACCGCTGCTGTCGCCCGAAAACGCCAGCATACCGTCACCCGACTTGGTCAGGCCGCCCGTACCGGTAAAGACATTCGACAGCGCAAACTCATTGCTGGCCTCGACAATGTCGAAGGTGCCGCCGCCCGCACCCCAGGTGATCGCCTTGTTGGTGCCCTTGAAATCCGTGCCGGTGATCTGCAAGGTGCCGCCGTCAAAATTGAGCGCGCCTGAACCGAGGTTCTCTTCCTGCTCGACCGAGATCACACCGGCATTGAGATAGGTATCGCCATAGCTGTTATTGCCCGAAAGCGTCAGCGTGCCGGTGCCGTCCTGCGTCACGCTGCCCGTGCCGCTGACATTGCCATCCAGCACCGTCGCGCCCTGGGTGGCGACCACCAGGTCGCCACCGCCAAGCACGATATCGCCGAGAATCGAACCATCCGTCGTGCCATCGCCCAGTTGCAGAATGCCGCCAGAAACCGTCGTCCCGCCCGTATACTTGTTGTTCGCCGTCAGGACGAGCGTACCGGCGCCAAGCTTGGTCAACGCACCGCCAGCCCCAAGTGTCTGACCGACGGTAAACACATTGTTCGCATCGGCAATGTCGAAACCGCCGCCCTCACTGCCCCAGTTGATCGTGCGACCCGTCGACTGAAAGTCCGTGCCGGTGATCTGCAGGATGCCGCCGTTGAAGCTCAGCGCTCCGGCGGTATCGCCCAGATTGGCTTCCCGGCTCACCGAAAGCGTCCCGCCATCCAGTATCGTGCCGCCGGAATAAGTATTGTCCGAGGTCAGGACTGTCGTGCCGCCTCCCAGCTGGCGTACATTGCCGGTACCGGAAATGAGGCCGCCAAAGAGCATCGGATCGGAACGGTTGAAAGCCAGCGTTCCTTTGGTGCTTGCGTCGAGACCGGTATTGACATCCCCAGTAATCTCGCCCTTTGTGCCGCCATCGCCGATTTGCAGCACGCCCTCCTTGATCGTCCAGTCTTCCGAACGACCGGTCAGCGACCAGGTGCTCGTGCCGGTCTTCTCATAGATCTGGAAACCGTAATATTGCGCCCTTCCGTCTACGCCTACCCCGGAAGTCATGTCCCCGGCAAAGGTCGCATCCGTATCCCCGCCAAGAATGAATGTGTTCGACCCGCCTGTATCGGCCCAAACAATCCCGGTAATGTCCGAACCGGCATGAAGCTCAAGTATATTCGTACCGCCTTGAAAGCGTATCGCGTATCCGTCTTTACCGGCGTTACTGGTTCCTGGAGCGCCGCCAATGCCATTTCTAATGGTGCCGCTGTTCACAATCGACAGATTTGAACCGACAATAGCATCGCCGCCATCACCATTAGGACCGCCTGTGTCAGACGCCCCACCATCGCCGCCGAGGATCTCACCGGTATTGTTAATGGTTGCCCCGAAGCATAGATCGCAACGCCGCCTCGGCTGCCAGGACCACCCTTACCGCCCTGCACTGTCCCCGAATTATCGATAATGTTTCCGGATTGGCTGAACGCAGATGTCGGCATGGAAACACTGGCAGCACTTAAGATCGCCAGAAACGAGACGGAGCGCGCCAGCGCAGAGGCGCGGTTGTTGATTGCTGTTGATCGGGAAGGACGAGACCTGGAGAGAGTGGACAATGTAAACTCCTGCGTAAAATCAATAAAGGATTAGATGGCAAAGACGCGCGGCGTGGCGGCTTCAGCGCCACTGACGGGCACCGCCAGCTTGCAAGCGCCTGCGCGCAGACTGCGTTTAAAGCGAAGGGCTGCACTTGAAGGGGCCGGCATTGCTGTCTGTTTCGATCGATCAATCATTTTTTCTTCCAAACGCATCTTCAAAAATCACTGTGTATGTATGCCGAACCCGCAAAGGGCTAATTCGTCTGCCGCCATCGCCAGATGCGCGTTGTGGGAGTTACCCCAACCGCACGCTTCGCAACCCCATCACCTGCCATATCCAGGCGCTTCGCTCCGCAAACGCATATGCGCGCTTTGCCATGGTCATCTTGCCGGCGACCGGAACAACGAAAGGATGCGACCCGGATGGAAATGAAACCGGGCGAGATCGGCATGGCGCAATCAATGCAGCCAGGCTGCGTTCTCCGATTGTCCTTTACCCCGCCAGTCTTCCACCTCCCCCAAAACCTTTTCGTGATAAAATCTCAAATCAAAAGCGCACCACGGCCACAGTGGAACGAAGAATCGAACCAAGATATATCACGCGGGTGTTACCGGAGAATAACTAACGATTCTTCTTTAGTAAATATACACCAACTAATTGCATAATATTAGTGATAGATAAATTATAATAATATTATAATATATGCAACTTATGAATGAGAAAATAGGAGCTTCTCAAGAGATTAAGTTCCAAAAGGTTTGATCTCTTCTCGTATCATGCTCCAAATCTTTGATTCACTCACGAAGAACTGCAACCAGATGGTCAACGAAGGAGCGGAAACCGCCTGCAATCGGCCTGCAGCAGCAATTCGGCTGAACTGAAGAACATTGAAGGGTATGGCTGTTGCGAGTTGATCTATCCTGATGAGGAATGGCGTTCAGCTCCGGCAATGAAATAGAGTGCGAGATTTGATCTTTCAGACGGGAATCTGATTGCCTGACGGGGCGGCTTTGCCAATATTGATTTAAACACCTCGAACGGGAACAGACGATACTGTGACGGTTCAGCCTATTTTGCTTCGCACGACCCCTATTGGATCGAGCAACGGTCGCGATCGATAGGGCTCTATATCCGGGCCGAATAGCGTAGCCGCCAAATTCGCCGGACACCCTTACTGGCCGCTGGCATGTCACGTGGATTTTGCAGCAATGACGCCGCCTTCGTTCCGGGGGGGATATCCCCTAGCGGCTCAATAGGACCACGGGTGCAGTGTATATGTGCACCGACACGACGGAAGTCATCGGCGTCGATCCAGCCGATCACTGGCACCAGGTCCACAACCGGCTGAACCAATCTCAAGCCGAACACTACATGCCCAAACGCCATCCCGCACGGAGCGGACGTCATAGAAGCAGGCCGCGAGTTGAGACGGCATCCCTGCGGTGACGTTGCTCGCCGCCATCCGCATCACTGCCCCAGAATCGCCGGAGTTGTCATCGGAGTTCAGTTGGAATGTGACCGCCTGTGCACTGAACGGCTCTCTACCGGCGGGCCAACTCAAGACCGGCCACTGTCACGAGAGGCAACATACCATCGAGCGGGAGGCTGCTCTACGATAGACAGTGGAAACTATATGATTGTTTCCACTGATTTATAAAGGGATATAGCGTACAGCCGGCCGTGTCCGGACGGGCCTAAATCATTCCCACTCAATCGTGCCTGGCGGCTTTGACGTCACGTCGTAGACGACGCGGTTGATACCACGCACTTCGTTGATGATGCGGGTTGCTGCATTGCCGAGGAAGTTCATGTCGTAGTGATAGAAATCAGCGGTCATGCCGTCTACGGAAGTCACGGCGCGCAGCGCGCAAACGAATTCGTAGGTACGGCCATCGCCCATCACTCCGACGGTCTGAACCGGTAGCAAAACAGCGAAGGCCTGCCAGATGGCATCGTAGAGGCCAGCCTTGCGGATTTCGTCCAGATAGATCGCATCCGCTTCACGCAGAATTTCCAGCTTTTCGCGCGTGATGCCGCCGGGGCAGCGGATCGCGAGGCCCGGTCCCGGGAACGGGTGACGACCGATAAAGCTGTCCGGCAGGCCGAGTTCCTTGCCGAGCAGGCGCACTTCATCCTTGAACAGTTCGCGCAGCGGCTCAACCAACTGCATCTTCATGCGCTCGGGCAGACCGCCGACATTGTGGTGCGACTTGATCGTGACCGAAGGTCCGCCGGTAAAGGAAACGCTTTCGATAACGTCAGGATAGAGCGTGCCCTGCACCAGGAAATCTGCGCCGCCGAGCTTCTTGGCTTCTTCTTCGAATACTTCGATGAAGAGGCGTCCAATCGTCTTGCGCTTCTTTTCCGGATCGGTTTCGCCTTCCAGTTCGCCGATGAAACGGTCGGAAGCATCCACGAGGATCAGCGGCAGATTGTAATGTTCGCGGAACATTTCAACGACCTGCTGCGCCTCGTTCTTACGCATCAGGCCGTGGTCGACGAGAATGCAGGTGAGCTGATCACCAATGGCTTCGTGGGCCAGAAGGGCTGCAACAGAGGAATCCACGCCACCGGAAAGCGCGCAGATGACCTTGCCGCTGCCGACTTGCTTACGGATCGCTTCGACAGCCTTTTCGCGGTATGCGCCCATCGTCCAGCCCGGCTTCACGCCGACGATACGATGAACGAAATTCTGCAACAGCTTGGCGCCATCCGGCGTATGCACAACTTCCGGATGGAACTGCACGCCGTAATATCTGCGCTTTTCATCGGCGATGGCTGCAAAAGGTGCGTTCGGCGAGGTACCGATGATTGTGAAACCATCCGGCAGCGACGTTACGCGATCGCCGTGGCTCATCCAAACCTGGTGACGGGTGCCCTTGGCCCAGATGCCTTCGAAAAGCGGGCTGTCTTCCTGCACATCCAGGAAGGCACGACCAAATTCGCGGTCATGACCGCTTTCCACCTTGCCGCCCAGCTGGGCGCAGATGGTCTGCTCGCCGTAGCAGATGCCAAGAACCGGAATACCTGCCTCGAAAACCGCCTGCGGCGCACGTGGCGAGCCGATGTCGGTCGTCGAATGCGGGCTTCCTGAAAGGATGACGCCTTTCGGCTTCAGCCGTTTGAATGCCTCTTCAGCAGACTGGAAAGGAACGATTTCACAATAGACATTGGCCTCGCGCACGCGACGCGCAATCAGCTGCGTGACCTGGCTGCCAAAGTCGATGATAAGGATTGTGTCGGGATGTGCCGTAATACTCATGTGCAGCATCTATTTAAAAAGTGGCCGGGATGCAATGCCTATATGGGGTATGGACGAGATGCTCAACAAGTGTGTTGCGAAAAAGGGGCTTATACTGACACACCATTGTCAGGAGGAGATGAGGCCATCCGCAATCGCAGCTTCCAGTCGCTCGACCGCATCGGCCAGTTTTTCATCTATAACGTGCAGATACTGCGTCCAGTCGCCGACATGCTGCAACTCGCTTGCGCCATCGGAGATACCTCTAAGCCCGAAAAGAGGGACACTTGCGAGTTGGCAGGCTCGCAGGCAGGCGTAAGTCTCCATATCGACCATATCTGCATCAATTGCCGAATAAATATCGCCAGAAATAATGTTTGCGCCGGTTGAAAGCGATGCAGCAGGGATTTCGGGCACGCAGATCGAAAGTTCAACCACCGTGGGGAGATCAAGAAAGGGTGTCGCCCCCTTTTCAAATCCAAGCGGGGAGGCATCCATATCGCGATAAGATACGGAAGATACCTGAAATACTTCCGCCTGGGCTAATTTGGCTGATCCCGCCGAACCCAGGGAGACCACGAGGTCGGGCTTTTTGCCTGCGTGAATCAAGCTGCCGAGAGCATATGCGAGATTGGCCGCCGCTTCGACTGGCCCTACCCCGATCATGACCGGCGTGAAGAGCTTCGCCAGGTGCCGTCCATATTCGGCATCCGCTGCCATAACGTAGAGCAGGTGCTTTCCGGCGACGGTCTTTATCATCCCTGCAAGCCTTTTCTATCCTGCACTACCATCATGGTCCCGGTCATCGTCGCGATGAGACGCACTTCCGTGTCGGTGACGGCAAATGCCTGGCCATCGCTGACCATGATCGTCCGACCGGGTTTGGTCACCTCGCCACGGAACAGAAAGCGTTCGCCCTTGCCCGGAGCAAGCAGATTCACCTTGAATTCAATGGTCAGCACCGCCGCATCGGACGGCATCAGCGTAAGTGCCGCGTAGCCACAGGCGGAATCGAGCGCAGCCGAAATCATGCCTGCGTGGAGAATGCCGTGCTGTTGCGTCAGTTCTTCCCGGAACGGCATCTCGATTTCGACAATACCGGGCTCACACCGTGCCAGCTCAGCACCAATCAGCTTCATCGCAGCCTGCCGCCCGAAACTTTCCTCCACGCGTTCCTTGAAATCCGGTTCCGCTACACGGTGTGCTGACATCGGCTCGGTTCCCCGTTCCATTCGTTTGCTTTTACACATTGTCCGGCCCAAACCGCTTCGCACTTTTGCCGGGAATGCTCTAGTTCGACCTTTGCAGAATGCTCACATAAAAACCGTCAGTGTCAGTAGACAATGGCGAAAATACCGCGCCGTGCTTAGGGAATACCGGCTTGGTGTCATCGGCATCTGCAACAACTGCGTCCCACAAAGGCTGCGGGGCGACTTCCGTAAACTCAGCATTATCGCGAAGAAACTGCGCCACTTGCCGGGTATTTTCTTCAGCAAAGAGCGAGCAGGTGACATAAGCAAGCCGTCCTCCCTGCTTCACATAGTGCTTGGCCGATTCCAGCACTTCCCTCTGATCCTGAACGCGCCGCTCAAGCTGCTGCTCGTTCAGCCGCCATTTTGCATCGGGACGGCGGCGCCATGTGCCGGAGCCGGTGCAGGGCGCATCGGTCAGCACCAGATCCATCTGCCCTGTGAGCGGGTCGAGCGCGTCGAGATTTCCATGCACCTGTGTATTGCGAACCCCTGCACGCTGCAGTCGTTCGTGCATGGGTGAAAGCCGCGCCCGTTCGGCGTCGTAGGCGTGAATTTGACCGCTGTTTTGCATCGCTGCCGCCAGAGCCAAAGTCTTGCCCCCGGCCCCGGCACAGTAATCCAGTACCTGCTGACCGGGTTTCGCGCCGGCAAAAAGCGCGGCAAGCTGTGATCCGAGGTCCTGCACCTCGAACCAGCCGTCGAGAAAGGCCTGCTCGCCCTGTACATTCGGATGGCGACCAAGCGCTTCGATCGGCGGTATGCGCAAGGCTTGTGCAAGGAATGGGACCGGTGCAGCGCCGGCCTTTTCCAATGCCGCAAGCGTTTGCTCAGGCTTGGCCTTCAAACTGTTTACACGCAGATCGACGGGTGGCCGCGTTGCCAGTGCCCTGCCCTCGTCCACCCAGCGCGGACCAAAAAGCTCCTCAAACGAGGAGGCACACCATTCCGGTATGTCTGCTTGGACGTGCGAGGGCGCTTCGGCTATATCCCGGCTTTCCCAGGCAACACGGCGCGGCTGTTCCAGCGTTTCAGGCGCGAACTTGTCGCCATCGAGGACCGTATCGATGGCCGCGATATCCATGCCGCCATCGGCCAGCAAGGCGCCGAATGCGAGCGCGCGCGCGTCATCGGCATCCATTCGCCACGCAATGGACAGTTTGCGGCGCAGCGCGTCATAGACGATATTGCCGATCACAGCGCGGTCGCCTGCGCCTGCGAAACGATGGGAAGCGCCCCAATCCTTCAGCACATCAGAAGCCGGGCGCGTGCCCGCTTCGATCTGATCCAATACCTCGATAGCCGCCTGCAGGCGTCCGCCAAGCCGCATTGTGTCTCCTTCTCGAATGCCTGCTCGGGCATAGCCTTCCTTGCAGGGAAAAGGCAATCGGCAAATCAAAACAAAAAAGCCGAAGCGGCGAGCTTCGGCTTTTTCACGCTTACAATGACAGCTTATTCTGCCGCTGTTGCCTCTTCGCTCAATGCAATCGTGTTGGCTTCATAGCCATGAGCATCCTTAAGCGCTTTGCGCACCCCGGCTTCATAATCGGGATGGACCAGCTTGAAATGACCAAGCTGGCGCTCAACGATGAACCCTGGCACTCCCGCCATAGCCGCAGCAATGTTGGAGAACAGGCGCTGCTTCTGACCGTCATCGAACAGATTGAACAGAGCACGTGGCTGCGAATAGTCGTCATTTCCGATACGGTGGTCGTAACGGGCGGCATCGCCGGAAATACGCAGCGGCGGCTCCTTGGCAGCTGGCTGCTCTACTGGGCCGTTGAAGGAATTCGGCTCGTAATAAGCATCCGGATTGCCGGTCTTGATACCGCCATAGACATTCATCTGGCCGTCGCGGTGATAATGATGGACCGGGCATTTCGGCTGGTTGACGGGAATGCTTTCGTAATGCGTGCCCAGCCGGTGGCGATGAGCATCCGCATAGGAGAAGATACGAGCCTGAAGCATCTTGTCAGGCGAGTAGCCAATGCCCGGCACGATATTCGACGGCGAGAACGCTGCGTTCTCAATCTCGGTGAAATAGTTTTCCGGATTGCGGTTCAACTCCATGATGCCGATGTCGATCGGCGGATAGTCGGCATGCGGCCAGACCTTGGTGAGGTCGAACGGGTTGTAGGGCGTCTTGTCGGCATCGAGTTCCGGCATGATCTGCACCTGAACCTTCCACTTCGGATAATCGCCCTTATCAATGGAAGTGAAGAGGTCTTCCTGCGTGGATTCACGCGTGCGGCCAATCACAGTCTCGGCTTCCGCATTGGTCCAGTGCCTGTGCCCCTGCACGGTTTTGAAATGGAACTTGACCCAATAGCGCTCACCGGCATCGTTCCAGAACGAATAGGTGTGAGAGCCGTATCCGTTGATGTGACGGACGTCCGTAGGCAAGCCGCGATCCGACATCAGGATCGTTACCTGATGCAGGCTTTCCGGCGAGAGCGACCAGAAGTCCCACATGGCTGTCGCTGAACGCAGGTTTGTCTTGGGGTGACGCTTCTGGGTATGAATGAAATCCGGGAACTTGACCGGATCGCGCACGAAAAACACAGGCGTGTTGTTGCCGACCAGATCCCAGTTGCCTTCCTCGGTGTAGAACTTCAGGGCAAAGCCGCGCACGTCGCGCTCAGCGTCGGCGGCTCCAAGTTCGCCGGCAACGGTGGAAAAACGCGCCAGCATCGGCGTCTGAGCACCCGGCTGGAGAGCCTTGGCCTTAGTATATTTTGAAATGTCGCCGGTGATGGTCAGTGTACCATAAGCACCCCAACCCTTGGCATGGACCGCACGTTCCGGGATACGTTCGCGATTTTGATGGCTCAGTTTTTCAATGAGCTGGTAATCCTGCATCAAAAGCGGGCCGCGCTCGCCTGCGCTCAGGGAATTCTGGTTGTCCGGTATCGGAGCACCTGCGCTCGTCGTCATTATCGGGCGATCTGCCATGGGAATTCCTCCTGAAAAGCCAATATTAGAATACGACCAGCTTCCGAGAAACATGACAAGGCCTGTCCGCGTCACACCGGGGCTAGTTAACGGGCGTAGATTAGACCTATTCCAATCATAATCTCCAATTGCTTTTCCGATTATTTCCGATAAGTTTTTCCTATCATGTTTACAGTACGTCAGATGCGCTATTTCGATGCGCTCGCCACCACACTGCATTTTCGCAAGGCGGCCGAACTGGCCCACGTGTCGCAACCGGCCCTTTCGGCTCAAATAGCGGAAATGGAAGCTCTTGCAGGTGCGCCGCTCTTCGAACGCTCGCAGCGGCAAGTGATAATGACAGAGCTCGGCAAGCAACTTTATCCGGGCATCCAGACGGTTTTGCGCGAGCTCCACTCCCTTGAGGAAATTGCAGCGCAGAGCCGGGGGCTTCTGCAGACACGGTTGCGGCTGGGCATAATTCCCACAGTGGCCCCCTATCTAGTCCCGGTTCTGATTCCGCTTCTGCGCGAACGACATCCGTCGTTCCGCCTTCAATTACGAGAAAGCGTGACCGGCAGACTACTGGATGAACTGCATGCAGGCGATATCGATGCGATTGTTGCCGCTCTTCCAATTGACGACGAGCGACTTACCCAAAGGAAGCTCTTCGATGATCGCTTTCTGATCGCGACCTCCACCAACGATCAAACTGTTCTCGCTTCGCCGATGACACAGGACAATGTCGCACTCGATCGTCTGCTCCTGTTAGAGGAAGGACATTGCATGCGGGATCAGGCGCTTGCCGTTTGCTCGCTACCTTCGCAGCGCCAGCTGGTAAAATATGGCGCCACCAGCATGACCACCCTTTTACAAATGGTGAGCCATGGCATGGGCCTTACACTCATCCCGGAAATCGCAGTGCGGGCCGAAGCACGCAGCAATCATATGCGTATTGTCCCGTTTGACGGCGAACAGCCGAAGCGGGAGATTGCGCTCTTCTGGCGGCGGCAGAGCATGCGTCGAAAGGATTTCAACGCCCTCGCCGACTGTATCGTCGAAAGCGCACAAAAATTGAAAGTGACCCCGGACGATCTCATCACCCTCGGCTCGTAAGACCTTTGCACTCTTAAGGCTGCATTAAGCTTCGAAGCCTAGCCACCCAACGTTTTGATTCTGAAACGTATTGCCTGGAGGGGATGATGAGGTGGTCTGATTTGACGGCCTATGGCGTGGTCTTTTGCCTTAGCCTGGGATATTTCGCGGCGACGAGCGGCAGTTCGCGATCGTCTGCACCGCCGCGTACCAGCAATAGTGTCGCCAAGAGTACGGCGACTGCGCCGCAGAAAGCGGCGACTGCTGCAAACACGCAAAGCGCGCCCGTAAAAGCCACAGAGACTGAAGAAGCGGCTTGGAACATACCGGATCCAGATACATTGCCTGATGACGCGTGGGGACGCGTTGTGCACCAGGGCCGCGATCTGATTATTGCGACTTATGCGCATATAGGCCCGGAAGTAGCCGATGAAACCAAACGTTTTGCAGGCAACAATCTTTCCTGCCAGAGCTGCCATCTGGAAGCGGGAACCAAGAAGTATGGATTACCACTGGTTGGCGTCTACGGGGACTTCCCACAATATCGTTCCCGTGAAGGGCAAGTGGGCACGATTGAGGATCGCGTCAATGGCTGCATGACCCGAAGCCTGAACGGCAAAGCGCTCCCTATCGACTCTGCCGAGATGAAGGCGATGGTCGCATACATCAAATATGTATCTGCTGGCACGATTGTCGGTGAAAACACGAAGGGGCGCGGCTCCGGAAAAATGCCTGAATTGAAGCGCGCGGCGGATCCGGTACATGGCGAGAAACTCTACGCCGAAACTTGCGCCGCCTGTCATGGAGCGGATGGCCAGGGCAAGCGTGTTGGCGTCGTTGGCGATGCAAAGGGTTATGAATTTCCACCGCTTTGGGGCCCGGATAGCTTCAACAATGGCGCCGGCATGAACAGGCTGATCTCAGCCGCGAATTTCATTCACGCCAACATGCCGAACGGCGTATCGCTGGAGGAGCCACAGCTGGAGCCGGAAGACGCCTGGGACATCGCTGCTTTCTTCCAGTCCAAGCCGCGTCCGGCGAAAGCGGACCTGGATAAAGACTTCCCGAACCGGTTGGAAAAGCCGGTGGATGCTGGCTACGGCCCTTATGCCGACGACCTGCCCGTGCAAACGCATAAAGTTGGCCCGTTTGACGAAATCAGAGCTGAGATCAAGAAGCTGAAGACAGTGACGAACTGAAAAATGGAAAAGGCGGCGCAACCGCGCCGCCTTTTTCCTTTTACCAATGCGATATGATATTACATACCGCCCGGATAATTCGGGCTTTCCCGGGTAATCGCAACGCCATGCGAATGACTTTCCCTCAAACCGGCATTGGAAATGCGCACAAAGGTTGCCTTTTCGCGGAATTCTTCCAGCGTCTTCGCACCCACATAACCCATGGAAGCGCGCAGTCCACCAGCAAGCTGGTGAAGAACCGCGGAAATCGGACCCTTGTAGGCAACCTGTCCTTCGATACCTTCCGGTACAAGTTTCAGTTCATCGCGCACTTCCGCCTGGAAATAACGATCAGCCGAACCACGCGCCATGGCTCCGACCGAGCCCATGCCGCGATAGGCTTTGAACGAGCGGCCCTGATGCAGATAGACTTCGCCGGGGCTTTCCTCGGTCCCGGCCAGCAGCGAGCCTGCCATCGCGGCTACTGCACCGGCGGCCAGAGCCTTGGCAAAATCACCCGAGAACTTGATGCCACCGTCTGCGATCACCGGGATATTTTGCTTCTGCGCCGCCTCGACCGCTGACATGATGGCTGAAAGCTGCGGAACGCCGACGCCCGCAACGATGCGCGTGGTGCAGATGGAGCCCGGCCCGATACCAACCTTGACCGCATCCGCTCCGGCATCAATCAGCGCCTTGGTACCGGCAGTGGTTGCCACATTGCCTGCAAGAATTGCGACATTGGGATAGGCTTTCTTGATGCGCGCCACGGCATCCAGAACGCGCTGCGAATGGCCATGTGCCGTATCTACGACCAGAAGATCCACTCCCGCTTCGATCAGGCGCTCAGCGCGTTCGTATCCGTCTTCACCGACGCTTGTTGCAGCAGCGGCGCGCAGGCGACCTTGCGCATCCTTCGCGGCGTTGGGATTGAGCTGCGACTTTTCGATATCCTTGACCGTCACCAGACCGACGCAACGTCCCTGATCGTCAACGACAAGAAGCTTTTCAATGCGATGCGCGTGCAGGAGGCGCTTTGCTTCGTCCTGATTGACATTCTCACGGACCGTAATCAGGTTTTCGCGGGTCATCAGTTCGTGGATTTTCTGCTTCGGATCGGAAGCAAAACGCACGTCGCGATTGGTCAGGATGCCGACAAGACGTCCGGGCCCCTTGGTTGCATTCTCGACAACCGGAATGCCGGAAATTCCGTGCGCCTTCATCAATGCCTGCGCATCGGCCAGAGTAGCATCCGGTCCGATGGTAACCGGGTTCACAACCATGCCGGACTCGAATTTCTTCACCTGGCGGACTTCCTCCGCCTGACGCTCCGGCGTCAGATTGCGGTGGATGACCCCAATGCCCCCGGCCTGTGCCATTGCGATGGCCAGACGGGACTCCGTTACGGTGTCCATGGCCGCCGAAAGAAGAGGAAGATTAAGCTCGATGTCCTTGGCGATGCGCGTGCGCAGATCGACCTGCCCCGGCATTACTTCGGAATGGCCCGGCTGAAGCAGCACATCGTCGAATGTGAGAGCGAGCGCGCCAGTGGGCGATTCCACGATTTTAGCCATTGCCAATTCCTTTGCCGGTTTTATCGAATGAGAAAAGCCGCCTCTCCGGAATAGGTCCGGGAGCAGCGACGAGTCTGATTTGCTAGGTTGAATTGGCACCGGCTGGTAACACGGTTATGACCAAATGGGAAGCCTTTTGCAGACAAGTTTCAGTTACCGATAAGGATTTGGGTGATAAATCTTCGCTCATCGAATCCGGGAGACGCAGATTTGCAGGCAAAATGAAAAATATCCGCCAGCGAATTCGCCTTTATCCGCGGCCCAAAACTATGTGAAACATCGCATAGCAACCATAAGAACGATGTCCGCGACGCTCGGCACACAAAAGAATATGCACTCACAACAGAGTGAAAATGGAGGAGAAAACTGTTCATGGATCGCAGAAGATTTGCCATGTCGCTTGCAGGACTTGGAGCAATGCCCCTTGTCGTCAATGTAGCGTCCGCTGCCAACAAGGGAGGAGAAAGCGTGCTGGAACTCATGGGTGGAAGTATTACGGATGTGCCCGGAATCAAGCTGGGTCATCAGACGCTGACAAAGCGCCCGACCGGCTGCACGGTTCTGCTTTGCGAGGAAGGCGCTTCTGCCGGGGTCGATGTGCGCGGTTCCGCACCCGGTACGCGGGAAACCGATCTGCTCGATCCGATCAATTATGTGCAGCAGGTTCAGGCTATCCTACTATCCGGCGGCAGCGCCTATGGTCTGGCAGCCGCCACCGGGGTGATGCGATATCTCGAAGAGAACAATCTCGGTTTCAAGATCGGCAAGGGCGTTGTTCCGATTGTACCCGCGGCAATCCTGATGGACCTCGGGGTCGGCGATTTTTCTGTCCGCCCCGGAGAGGAAGACGGCTATCTTGCCTGCAAGGCAGCCAAGGCGGAACCATCGGGCGAAGGCAATATCGGCGCGGGTGCGGGAGCAACTGTCGGCAAGATGTTCGGCATGGACTATGCCATGAAGGGCGGGCTCGGCACCGCGAGCTACAAGGTCCCTGGCACCGAAATCGTGGTCGGCGCCATTGTTGCCGTCAATGCTGTCGGTGACGTTTATGCCCCTAACTCACGCCGGATACTGGCCGGCGCGCGTACCGAGGACGGCAAGGGATTCCGTGATACGATGTCAGCCATCATGCAGGGCCACGGCGTGGTCAAATCGGGTGGCGCGAACACAACGATCGGTGCGATAGCAACCAATGTCCCGTTCGATAAAGCGCAGCTTAAAAAAATCGCAGGTATGGCGCATGACGGCTTTGCGCGCACGATCAACCCGATCCACACGATGTGGGACGGTGACACGATCTTCGCTCTTTCCACAGGCAAGGCGAAGGGGGTGGAGGCCGACGTAACAGCAATAGGCGCGATTGCAGCAACCGTGATGGCAGAAGCCGTGGCCCGTGCAGTTATCAATGCGGATAGCCTCAAGGATTTGAACCTGCCCGCCCACAAGGATTACGCTAAGGAATAAGCTGGCTATCGGGATGACGCTGGCAGGCGCATTTTGGAAATTCCTCCCGATGTGCAGAAGCGAGTCCAGGCGGGCGATAGAAGCGTGTTCTTTACGGAAGCGAATCCTTCTATAGTCCGCCCATGCCCATTCGACACTTAAGCGAAACCATCATCAACCAGATCGCGGCGGGTGAAGTCATCGAGCGCCCCGCCAGCGTCATCAAGGAACTTGTCGAAAACGCCATCGACGCCGGCGCGACCCGCATCGAGGTCGTAACGGGGGGCGGCGGCAAGACCTTGTTGCGGGTAACGGACAATGGGTCCGGCATTCCCGTTGACGAACTTCCCTTGGCAGTTTCCCGCCACTGCACCTCCAAGCTTTCCGACGATGTGCATGACATCCGCGCTCTGGGATTTCGTGGCGAGGCTCTTCCATCCATCGGCTCGGTAGCCAAGCTGGTGCTCAAATCCCGTCCGCAAGACGCCGACTCCGGCTTCGAAGTTTCTGTTTCCGGCGGGCATCTGGATGGGCCCCGCCCCTCAGCGCTCAATCGCGGAACGATCGCCGAGGTGCGCGATCTTTTTTATGCGACGCCAGCCCGCCTCAAATTCATGAAGACTGACCGCGCGGAAGCTTCCGCCATAACCGATGTCATCAAACGCACCGCGATTGCCTTTCCGCATATCCGCTTTTCCCTTGCCGGCAGCGACAGGACGCCGCTGGAGCTTGCGGCAACGGGCAGCGGCGCGGAAGCAACGCTTGAGCGGATCAATCAGGTACTGGGAAAAGAGTTCGGCGAAAACGCGCTTGCCATAGATGCCGAGCGCGACGGTGTGCGGCTGGCGGGTTTCGTCGGCATTCCCTCTCACAATCGCGGCAATGCCCTGCATCAATTCGCCTATGTGAACGGTCGCCCGGTGCGTGACAAGCAGCTTTTCGGTGCATTGCGCGGAGCCTATGCAGACGTGATGGCGCGGGATCGCCATCCGGTTGCCGTATTGTTCCTGACGCTGGATCCCGCACTGGTCGACGTCAACGTGCATCCTGCCAAGGCCGACGTGCGTTTCCGTGATCCGGGTCTCGTGCGCGGGCTGATCGTCGGCGCGATCAAGCAGGCACTGGCGCAATCGGGCATAAGGCCCGCGACGAGCGGCGCCGATGCCATGCTGCAAGCCTTCCGCGCCGAAGGGTTGCAGCCCTCACCGTCCTCCTTTGCCCCGCGTTCTTCTTCTACAGGTTACGCCGGCGGCTGGCGTCCTGCACCTCCCGCCCCGCGGACGGAATGGTCTCCGCAGACTGCGCATCCAGCCCATAGGCCACTCGATTTCGCAACCTCACCATCTTTTCAGGAGAGCGAGCAGGCGACGCTTGCAGCCGTCGATGTGCTCGCGGCGGATGCCCGTGCAACAGTTCACGAAGCGCCAGCGGAACTACAGCAGAAACCACTGGGAGCAGCCCGCGCACAAATCCACGCCAACTACATCGTGTCTCAGACGGAAGACAGTCTCGTCATCGTGGACCAGCATGCTGCACACGAACGCCTTGTTTACGAAGCCTTGAAAAACGCATTGCATTCCCGCCCGATACCGGGACAGATGCTGCTTATTCCTGAAATCGTCGACCTTCCGGAGGAGGACGCCGAACGGCTGGCAACACACGCGGAAACGCTTGCTCGCTTCGGCCTCGGGATCGAGCAATTCGGGCCGGGCGCTATCGCCGTGCGTGAAACGCCAGCCATGCTCGGAGAAATGAATGTGCAGCAATTGATCCGCGATCTGTCGGACGAGATTGCGGAGCACGACACTTCCGATGGGCTGAAAGCAATGTTGAACCATGTGGCTGCGACGATGGCCTGTCATGGCTCCGTGCGCTCTGGACGGCGGTTGAAGCCTGAAGAAATGAATGCGCTTCTGCGCGAAATGGAAGCTACCCCCGGCTCAGGCACCTGCAACCACGGTCGTCCGACCTATATCGAACTGAAGCTGACCGATATCGAACGGCTTTTCGGCAGGCGCTGACAGAATTACGACAGAGCAAAATGCGGTACTGCTGGACGCAACGCGCGACGCTTGCTAGAGTCCGTTACAAAGGTTTTAGACACATGAATAAATTTGAATCGCCCCGTTCCTCCGAAGCTGTTCTGCGCTATCTCGACGGTGACTACGAGATCGTCCGGCACGGTGCCTATGTGGCATGTGCAGTGACCGGCACGCATATTCCGCTCGATGAACTGAAATATTGGAGCGTGGCCCGGCAGGAGCCTTATGCAACGGGGCTGATTTCTTTTGAACGGGAGTTGGAAGTCAATCCCGAGCTGCGCAGCCGCAGGAAGGCTTAAAACTAGCTCGTCGCGCGGCTTTTGAAGCGCTCTGTGACCGTATCCAGAATACGGCCGAGAGCATCCTTGCGATCAAATTTAAGGTCGACGTCGAGGACAGCAAGTTTTTCCAGAAATCCGGCGGGGACTCCAGCCATCGTTGCCAGGCGCACCTGATCCTTCGCCGTGGTGATGAGACCCAGGCCTTGGCGGCGGGCAGCATCTGTCAGGTTGCGGATATCATCCGCTTCGAAACTGTGATGATCAGGAAATGAGCGCGTTTCCACAATCTCACCGCCTGCTTCAGCAACACTTGCGTAGAATTTTTCAGGGTTCCCGATGCCGGCAAATGCAAGCCAGCGATTATCCGCGACCGGTGCTGTAGACGAAGGCTCAAGACGCGCTTCATATATGGGCCGGCCCGCCCGCGCTGCCTGACGGATCACGAAGTCGGCGCCGTCGCCCTTGCCGATGCGCAGCAAGGCATCCGTCTTGCGCATCTGGTCGGTCAGCGGAGCCCTCAACGGGCCCGCCGGTATGACTTTCCCGTTACCAATGCCGCGTGCCGCATCCACCACCAGCAGCGAAAAATCGGCAAAAAGCCGAGCGCTCTGAAAACCGTCATCCATGATGATGAAATCGCAGCCGAGCGTCTGCAGATGTCGCGCTCCCTTCAGCCGATCAGGACAGAGAGCTACCGAGGCATGGCGCGCCAATAGCAGCGGCTCGTCCCCAACGTAGCGCGCACTGTCATGTTCGGCATCGACAACGTGCAATCCCCTGTAAGCGCCGCCATATCCCCGCGAGACGATACCGGGGCGCAAACCCCGCGCTTTTGCGCCATTGGCAAAGGCGATGGCGGTCGGGGTTTTTCCAGCTCCCCCCACCGTGAAATTGCCAATGCAAAGTACGGGCAGGGAAATTCGCGGCGGATCCGCCTTCAAAAGCCGACGCCCGGCCACCGCTCCATAAAGCAGAGCAGCAGGCGCCAGAGACATCGCACGCCAATCAGGCTTTTCCCACCAGAAAGGCGGCGCCTCACTCGCCATGGTCAGTGACCGCCCGACTGATATGCAGCCTCATTGCGATTGCCGGGCAGTTGTGCCTGCAGGATCAATGGTTGGATGAAAGGCTCAAGTGCTACGAGCGTACGGTCCAGGGCACCGCGCATGTCTTTCACCGTATTCACACCGGCATTGATCATGCCACGCAGATGCTGGGGATTGTTGAACAGGAAGTTGATCGCCCCTGCCAGCATGTTGCGATCCTTCACAATGCGCGCACCGCCATTCTTGATGAGACGCTGGAAGGATTCCCGGAAGTTCTGGACATTCCGCCCTGTCAGTACGGCGGTCCCCATCATTGCTGGTTCCAGCGGATTATGCCCGCCTTCCTTGGTCAGGGAGTTGCCAATGAACGCTATCTCCGTGAGCTGGAGATAAAGCCCCATCTCCCCGATCGTGTCACCCAGAAGGATATCCGTGTCGGCTTCAATCGGCTCACCAGCGCTCCTGCGTGCAACCTTCAGGCCTTTTTCAGCAAGCATGGCTTCAATGGCGGGAGCCCGATCCGGATGGCGGGGCACGATGATCGTGACAAGATGCGGATAACGGACTTTCAGCATCTGGTGGACTTCGGCGGCAATCCCTTCTTCACCATCATGGGTCGAAATGGCAGACCATGTCCGCCGTCCGGCGATCTGGCGTTGCAATGCGGCCAGCGCCTGCAAATCGGCTGGTGGTGGATTCGTATCCACCTTCAGATTTCCTGAAACGCTTACAGGCCGTGCACCCAGCGCCCGGAAGCGATCTGCGTCAAGTTCCGATTGTGCAACCACATAGGCGAAATTTTCAAAGAGCGCTTCTGCCAGGGCCGGTCTTTTCTGCCAGGCGGCAAAAGAGCGATCAGACATGCGCCCGTTGACCAGAACCTGCGGCGTATGGCGACTGCCGAGTGAAAGGACTGTTGCCGGCCAGACTTCAGATTCACAACCAATCGCAAGATCGGGCTTCCAGTGGTTGAGAAACCTGTTGACCGCAGGCTGCAGGTCCAGCGGTGCATATTGGTGGATAACCTTGTTACCCAATTGTTCCGCAACAACTTTCGCCGACGTAACCGTGCCGGTTGTCAGAACGATATGAATACCCGTTGCAGCGATCCGCTCAATCAACGGTGTGATTGCAACCGTTTCCCCGACGCTCGCCGCATGAGCCCAGATGACTGGCCCCTGGGGACGCGCGATAATGGATTTGCCGTAGCGCTCGCCACGACGCATGCGTTCTTCCTTGCCGCGAGAAGCGCGGTAGGCGATGTAAGGCCCCATGAAAGGATAGGCCGCGGAGCCGAGTACGCGGTAGGCAGACAACATATTGCGCGCCCAGCGTTCGCTCATTTCGCTTTCTCCAACGCTGCATAGGCTTTGGCGGTCGCGTCGTTGAGTTGGCGCGTTAGCTCCATGCGTTTTTCTTCCAGTTGCGTTTCATCGGCATCCGCGTCGACCCATACATTGTCGCCGCGCACGATAATCGAACGCCCGAAGGGCAGCGGAATCGCCGTCTTATCCCACGACTTTTCCAAAACATGGTTCCGCGAGAAGGCATAAGCAACCGGTATTATCGGACGGCCGGATAATTTCGCCAACAAAATGATACCTTCTCCGGCCTCACGCGCCTTACCGTGAGCGATATCTGCTATCATTGACGCCGATTGCCCTTTCTTGAGAGCATTCTTCAGCGTCAGGAGTGCCCGTGCCCCGCCCTTTTCAGGCTTTGAGCGCGAACCGCGACCGCCAGACCCACGCACCGTCACCAATCCGAGCTTCTCCGCCACACGCGCATTCAGCTCCGCATCTGCGCTACGCGAAAACATGGCAACCAATTCGATTCCCCGGGGACAGATGAACGGCCCCATAAGATGCTGCCCATGCCAGAAAGTCACGATGAATGGATCGTCCTTGCCGACGAGTGCTTGCGGATCGGCAGATTCCTTCAGGCGCGAATTGGTAAGATAGACGAATTTGAAGTAAGCGGTGATCAGCGACACAAGCACAGATCTGACCACGGCAGACTGCGCCAGCGGTCCGCGAATGCGCCGCCATAAGCGCTTCGCGAATCCCTGTTTTTTCCGTCCGGTTGCCTGACCTGAGCTGTTTTCACTGTGCATCCGGTATGGGCCGCTGCTCAATCCGCCTTCAATGTCACACCTTCGGGATCGAGCAGCCGATGCAGGTGCACGATGAAATAGCGCATGTGGGCATTATCTACCGTTTGTTGGGCCTTGGACTTCCACGCGGTCTTGGCCGATTCGTAATCCGGGTAGATGCCAACGATATCGAGGTTTTCAAGATCACGGAATTCAACGGTACCGAGCTTTTTCAGCTCGCCGCCAAACACCAGATGAAGAAGCTGCTTTTTGTCGCCTTCGACGCTCATGACAATTATCCCTGAACAAATTTGGTTCGCGGCATGATTAACCCAAGGGTCAGCCCGCGACAACACTCAACATTTCTTGCAGAAGGTTCCCGCTGGCGGCAACGAGAGCGCCATGGCTCAGCGTTGGGCCACCATATGCGATCGGCAAGGCATCGCTTGTCAGGATTGCCCCGCCCGACTCACCCAGGATCAGATCAGCTGCTGCCAGATCCCAATCATGCGAATTGGGCCGAATGAAGGTGCCAGCTATATCTCCACGCGCCACCATTGCAATTCGGTAAGCAAGAGACGGAACATAGGGATGAACCTTTGCGCGGCCTCGCCAGCTTTCCGGAAGTGCCGTCACCATGTTACGCGCTGATGCTATTGTCACCTGTTCATCGGGCGATGGTAATCTGACACGAATGGCAGCGCCGTTCTGCGAAGCGCCGACACCTTTGCCCGCCTCGATGAATTCCGCTCGCGCCGGACATTCGAGCACACCCGCCAAAGGACGACCATTTTCGATGACGGCAATGCTCACACACCATTGATCCTGTCCGGCGATATAAGCACGTGTGCCGTCGATTGGATCGACCACAAAGGCACGGCTGCGTTTGGCCGCCGCCCGATCATCGACAGTTTCTTCCGATATCCAGCCATAATCCGGCCGCGCATTCAAAAGAACCTCTTTCAAATAGCGGTCAACGGCAAGATCCGCTTCACTTACCGGCGAAACACCATCCTTCAGCCAAACCTCCGGCGACCTGCCAAAGTAGCGCATCGCGATGCGGCCTGCTTCACGGGCCGCATCTCTTAACAGGGCCAGTTCTCCAGAAACGTCGTTGTGCTTGTCAATTTCCGGCAAGAGTCATGCCTTCGATTACGAGTGTCGGCGCCGTCATTCCAAAGTTCCTGTCAATATCGGACGCAGGCGTCATATTGAGGAACATGTCCTTGAGGTTCGAAGCAATCGTCACTTCGCTTACAGGATAGGCAAGTTCCCCATTTTCGATCCAGAAGCCCGACGCGCCACGGCTGTACTGGCCGGTAATCATGTCCACGCCCTGCCCGAACACTTCCGTTACGTAAAAGCCCGTGCCGACGGAACGAATTAACTCTTCCGGCGATTGCGAACCGGGCTCTATCGCAAAATTGGTGGATGCTGGCGAAACACCAGAGCCGGAACGAACGCCCCGGCCATTGCCTTGCAGTCCAAGTTCACGGGCGCTCGATCCTGAAAGCAGCCAATGATTGAGAACGCCGTCTGTGACCATCGTCAACGGCTGTCCTTCAATCCCCTCACCGTCGAACGGACGCGAGGAAGAACCGCGCACACGCAGCGGATTATCGGTAACATTTATACCGGACTTGAGAACCTGTTTGCCGAGACTGTCACGAAGAAAGCTGGTCTTGCGCGCTACCGAAGCGCCGTTGATGGCGCTGGCAAGATGCCCGGCAATACCACGAGCAAGTCGGGGATCATAAACGACTGTGACGGGACCGGTTTTTGCCTGACGCGCACCCAGTCTCCGCACAGCGCGTTCTCCCGCGCGGCGGCCTATTTCGCTAGGCGTATCCAGATCGGAAAAATGCAGCCGCGAACTGAAATCGTAATCGCGCTCCATTTTCGTGCCCTCGCCAACAATGGCAGAGACCGACCGGCCAAATCGTGTAGCCGCATAGTGCCCCGAAAAACCTGTTGATGTGACGAGCACCAGTCCACCCAGACTGCGCGAAGCGCCAGCCCCGCCCGAATTCGACACACCTTTGACCGCAAGCGCCGCCTCTTCCGTCGCAAGGGCATCCTGAGTCAAACGTTCGGTATCGATTTCCGTTGAATCGAAAAGATCAAGATCGCGAGGCGAGACCACGAGCAGCGACGGATCGGCGAGTTGCTCATAGGGGTCTTCCGGTGCAACACGCGCCATGGCTACAGCCCGCTCAGCGAGCCGGTCAGGGTCGGCACTCGCATTCGCGGAAACACTGGCAATGCGGCGACCTACAAAAACCCGCAAGGAGAAGTCATCGCTCTCCGACGATTCGGTTCCCTCAACCTTGCCAAGTCTCACCGACACGCTGACAGAACGCGCCCGCATCACGACTGCGTCAGCGTGATCGGCACCTGCCCGCCTGGCAGCGGCCACGAGCACGGCGGCTCGATCGACAAGTTTTTCCGCCGAATTATCTGAAATCATTATATAATCCGAGTTTCCCAAGCACTTCGCGGTTCAACCACGCACCATAATCTGCGGCATGATCGAAACCGGGACTTGTCAAAAAATATCGTCAAATTGTTCGACATCGGGCTGATTACAGCCATATCTTGTTTCTATATTGACGAAATCCAAGGGCTTCAAGGCAAGTCCTCCCACATTTCTCCAAATTCCAAGAGCTTGGCATGGTTGCGACTGGCGGAAACCTCTACCTACAGTGCCTGATGATTCTGGGCGGCGCGATTATCGCGGCACCGCTGTTCAAGCGATTAGGGCTTGGCACGGTCCTCGGCTATCTTGCGGCAGGCATTACGATAGGCCCCGTGGCAAGCCTTATCGCCGATGGTGAGGAATTTCTGCATTTCTCCGAACTCGGCGTCGTGTTCCTGCTCTTTGTCATCGGTCTCGAGCTGAAGCCGTCAAGGCTTTGGGCTCTCCGCCATTCGATTTTCGGCCTTGGGAGCGCGCAGGTACTGCTTTGCGGAGCCGCGCTTACCGCCCTTGGCATCTACTTTGCCGGCCTCAGCACAGAAGCAGGTATCATCATCGGTTTCGGCCTCGCGCTCTCTTCCACGGCATTTGCCATGCAAGTGCTGGAGGACCGGGCTGAAACCAACCAGAAACACGGGCAGCGCGCCTTTGCGATTCTGCTGTTTCAGGACCTGGCGATCGTACCAATTCTTGCAATCATTCCAGCGTTGTCCCCGAACGAGCCTTCCCAGGCCAGTGCGGGTTTTCATCTCGCCACTGCCATCGCAGCCATTGCAGCGCTGGTGATTGCGGGACGCTATCTCATCAATCCCATGTTCCGCATCATCGCCAATACCGGCGCTCGTGAAGTCATGATCGCCGCCGCGCTCTTTGTGGTCCTTGGGTCCGCCAGTCTGCTTCAGGCTGCTGGCCTTTCGATGGCCATGGGCGCATTCATTGCAGGGGTCTTGCTGGCTGAATCATCCTACCGGCACGAACTTGAAGCCGACATCGAACCATTTCGCGGAATTTTCCTTGGCTTGTTCTTTGTCGCAGTCGGCCTGTCCCTGAACCTTTCGGTAATCCTTCAATACTGGAAAATTATCCTTCTTGCTGTTCCCGTCTTCATGGCAGCCAAGATTGGGATCATTTACCTTCTATGCCGCGCCTTCCGGTCCAGCCATAACGATGCCGTGCGGATCGCTTTTCTTCTTCCGCAAGGCGGCGAGTTTGCGTTCGTACTTTTCTCTGCGGCCACTGCGGGAGGCATAATCTCCAGCGCTCTCGGTTCAGAGCTTGTGGCTGCGGTTACCGTTTCCATGGCACTCACCCCGCTTTCTGTCGCACTCGGCTCGAAACTGCTCATCAAGGACAAGACGGTCGATGTCATCGAGGAGAATTTTGACGGCGCCGGTTCCGACGTGCTGATGATCGGTTTCTCGCGTTATGGCCAGATCGCCGCTCAAATCCTGCTTGCTGGCGGTATCGACGTAACGGTGATCGACAGTTCTCCCAATCGCGTCCGCGCAGCCGGAAAATTCGGTTTCCGTATCTATTTCGGCGATGGCACCCGCAAAGACGTGCTGGAAGCATCAGGAATCCGAAAGGCGAAGATCGTCGCCGTTTGTACCCACAAAAGGGAAACGACCAACCACATCGTCAATCTCATCCAGTCGGAATATCCAGACGTAAGGCTGTTCGTCCGTTCATATGATCGCGAACATACATTGCAATTAAGGGCCCAGGGCGTGGAATACGAACTGCGTGAAACGTTTGAGTCCGGTCTGCTTTTCGGCCAGCGCACGCTCGAAGGGCTCGGCATGGCAGAAGCGCAAGCCTATGGAATTCGCGAAGACGTGCGTCAGCGGGACGAGGACCGGCTCCACGTACAGGCTTCGGAAGGCATAATGGCTGGTCGGCATTTGCTGTTCAACAAGCCTGTAACGCCTGAGCCACTGGTCAAACCCACTCGCGAAGGCCAGCGCATCGACAAGGCGGTGGAAGATGCAACGGCCCCGTCAGCACACGCCGTTCCGGCAGAATAGCTCTGCGCCACGGTGGCGATAGACTCAATTCGCCAGAGTTGAAGCTATCGGCGCCGCTTTCCCCTCGATCGTCAGTTCTATGGCACGCTTCAGTTCGTCGCGAACACTGGCACTTTGCGACAATATCTGTTCGAACTTCAGGAAATCCAGAAGCCCGATCCGTTCGACATTGGGACGAATGAAAATGTGCGGCGGACGGATGCGAAACTTGTTGTCGATGATGGAGCACATAGTCAATTGGTTGGCTCCGATCACTGCTTCGAACGTAGTGGGCATATAGTCGTCCGGCCCGACAGGGGTGCCTACCACGTCGATGCCGATAACGATATCGGCCTTATCGAATAACAAATCAAAAGGTACGGGATTGAACAAGCCGCCATCGACCAGAATTCGACCTTCCCGGCGCACGGGTGCGAAAACTGGCGGTATTGCACAAGATGCCGCTATCGCTGAATGCAGATCGCCATCGCGAATATGAATCTCCTGAGCGGCGTGAAAATCCGCCGCCGTGATGCTCATGGGAATTTTCAGCTCTTCCACATTGGCGGGCAGGCTCTCAGGCAGAAAAACGTCCAGCACCTTTTCGATATTGAACTGGCTGACACGCAGGCCGCTCTTGAGCAATTCGACCCAACGGGCCGGACGGGTTTGCCACATGCGCTTTGCGACTTCCGAACGGCGATTGAAAATCGCCGCCATATACTCGTGTATCTCGTGGCCGGTCATGCCACTCGCCATTCCTGCCCCGACGATCGAGCCTATCGAAGAACCCGCAATGGCGACCGGCTTGATGCCCAGTTCATCGAGCACTTCGACAATATGGAGATGAGCAATACCCCGCGCCCCGCCACCGCCGAAAGCGACGGCAATTCGGGGCGATGACGGCACTGCCTTTTCCAATCTGCCACCTGTTAGCTTTGGGCCGGACCGAAGATCAGAATAGCTGGCTCTGCTTCGAGAAGTTTCCTGGCGATGGCTTTGACCTGATGCAGCGTCACTGCTTCAATCAACTCCGAGCGCCGGTCGATATAATCACGCGGGAGTCCTGCTTCCTGCAAGCTTACCAGAGTTTCAGCAATTGCCGCGGACGAGTCCAGATTATTGACGGCATAAGACCCCTTGAGGAAGCTCTTCGCAGCAGCAAGTTCTTCTTCCGTCGGTCCATCGGCGGCCATCGCGGCAACTTGCTCGCGAATGATTTTCAGAGATTCCTGCGCCTTGTCGGGACGGGTTGCCGTCGAAATCATCAATGCCGAAACATGGTCGCGCAGAACCATGGACGAGGAGACAGAATAGGCAAGACCACGCTTTTCACGCACCTCGGCATAGAGACGCGAAGTGAAGCCACCACCCAGAATGTGATTCATGAGGTAGGCCGCGAAGAACTCCGGATCCTTGCGCGGAATCGCAGGATATACGAAGCTGATCGAGGTCTGTGGCATATCGAAATTGAGGCTGGTTGTTGTACCGAGCGCCAGTTTGGCATCGGGAACAGGAACCAGTTCAGCCATCGCTGGCAGTTCGCCGAACACCTTGTCCAGCAACGCACCCAGATCCTGCGCATTGATGGCTCCCACGACGCCTATCGTCAGGTGGTCACGCGCAAAATTCCTGCGATGAAAATTCACCAGATCGTCACGCGTGATCGACTGCAGCGACTTCACCGTGCCGTCATTGGGCAGTGCATAAGGGTGATTGCCATAGAGAACTTCGGAAAACTTGCGCGATGCTATCGTGGAAGGATCGCGTTGCGAAGCTTCAATACTGGCAACGACCTGCTGACGAATGCGGTCAACGGCGTCCTGATCGAAACGAGGCTTGTTGACGGCAAGAGCGAGCAGACTGGTTACCGCATCGCGATTTTCGGCAAGCATCCGAATGCCGCCAGAAACAGAATCCTGCGTTGCGGAAAAGCTCATTTCCGCGCCCAGATTATCCATCCGTTCCTGAAAGGCATCCGATTTCAGATCGCCTGCGCCTTCATCAAAAAGCCCCGTCATCAGATTAGCCAAACCTTCCCTGCCGGAAGGGTCCTGCGACGTGCCGCCCTTGAACGAAAACCGCATCGAAATGAGCGGAACCGAGTCATCCTCTACCAACCAGGCTCTAATGCCCTTTGGCGAGACGACCTCCTGAATTTCAATCGCGCGCGCGGGCAATGCGCACACGATCAACACTGTCATTGATGCCACGAACATCCCAACAACAGAGCGGGCATAGCGAAATGCGAGAACACGTTGGATATTCAGCATGAGAATGTTCTTCACTGGATCGCTCCTCCCGAACCATTGGCCCCGACGCCTGCTGCTGATGCATCCGGGTTTTCTCGAGCACTTTGCGGCTCTGCATTCGGTGGAAGCAGGTAGCTTGTTACCGATTGGTCCTCGACAAGATAACGTGTCGCAACATCTTTAACCTGGTCGACGGTAACGCGCTTGATGACTTCTGGCCATTTCTGGATATCGTCGACCGTCTGTCCAACGGACAGTGACGAACCATAAATTCGCGCCATGCCTGTCTGGCTATCGCGTGCAAAAATAACCGCTTTCAGGAAACGGTTGCGAGCCTGATCAAGCTCGGTCTGGCTCACACCTTCCTTGGTGATCCGTGTGACTTCGGCTTCGACGGCCTTTTCCACGTCACCCAGCGTGGCGCCATTGCGTGGTGCGCCATAAACGGAGAATGTGCCGTCATCGAGCGCGTCACCGCCATAGCTCGCACCTGTATTGGCAGCGATGCCCTGCCTCACTATCAGTTCCTGATAAAGGCGCGAACGCAACGAACCGCCGAGAATTTCGCTCAGGAGATCAAGCGCGGGTGCATCCCCCGGCTTTGCATTCGGAAACCGCTTTTCATTCGCATAAGACGGCACCAGCCAGGACACACGAAATGAGGGCGTGCTCACGCGCTCGTCATGCAGCGTCACGATACGGGCGGCATGTTTCTTGGGTTCCTGCGGACGCTCGCGCGGCAGGACTTCAGCGCGTTTCGGAACGTTTGCCCAGGTTTTCAGGGTCAGTTCGCGCACGCGTTCGGGCGAAACGTCTCCGGCGATTACGAGCGTCGCGTTGTTCGGTGTGTAATATTGCTGATAAAAGTCGATAGCGTTCTTCAGACTCAGCTTTTCCATCTCCTGCTGCCAGCCGATGACGGGCTTGCGATAAGGATGGTTATAGAAAAGAACAGCGTCGGTATTTTCCATCAGCATGGAAGCGGGATTGGAATCGACCCGCATGCGGCGCTCTTCCAGAATAACATCCCGTTCCGTTTTCACGGCTTCCTCATTGAGTACCAGATTCTCCATCCGGTCCGACTCGAACTGCATCACCATTTCCAGAGCTTCAGGAGATACGCGCTGGAAATAGGCCGTATAATCGTAAGAAGTGAATGCGTTTTCCTGCCCGCCAATGGAGGCAACTTTTGCTGAAAACTCACCGGCAGGGTGATTTTTCGTTCCCTTGAACATCAGATGTTCGAGGAAATGCGCAATGCCTGAAACACCGGGCGCTTCGTCTGCCGATCCGACATGGTACCAGATCATCTGTGTAACCACGGGCGCGCGATGATCGGGAATGACGATTACTTCCAAGCCGTTCGGCAAAGTGAAATGGCTGACCCCGTCCGACTGGGAAATTTCGGGCAGTGCTGTCTGCTCAACGGCTGCCGGTGCTGTCGGCGCGGGCTGTGCTTCAGTAGTGGCGGCAGCGGGTTGGCTTTCTGCCCGCACGGCACCGCCTGCCAAAGGCAAAGCCAGTACGAAACCCAACGCGGTGGACAATAGCAAGCGCCGGAGTGAGGGGTTCTTCACCAAGCGACATCTCCAATCGGTTTCATTACTGCCCGGTTCTTCCGGACAGCATATCAATTTGATGCGGACCATATTTGTCCGCGAATTCAATCGGCGGCTTTCAGCCGGATCAGCCGAATGATCGTGCCCCCGTAGTTGCGCTCTTCCAGGATGACGAATCGTTCGTCGAGTTCAAGCGCCGCCTCGCCATCTTCTTCAAGCACCAAAAGTGCGTCAGGATTAAGCCAACCGCCTTGAAGCGCTGACAAAAATGCCTTTTCTCCCATGCGCCGTCCATAAGGCGGATCGGCAAAAACGAGATCGAACGGCTCCATCGTGCCAACGATACCCAACTGGCAGGCGTCGCGCCGCAATATCTTAGTATGTCCCTGCAGACCGAAGGCCTCGATATTCTGGCGCAGCAAACCACGACCCTCAGCAGATTCCTCCACAAAGGTGGCATAGCGCGCACCACGCGACAAAGCCTCCAGGCCAAGCGCGCCAGTTCCTGCAAACAGGTCGAGGACGCGTGCGCCCTCCACCTTGTCGGGGAAATTATGCGCAAGAATGTTGAAGAGGCTCTCGCGCGTACGATCGGTGGTGGGGCGAATGGCGTTGGTTGAAGGCGTTACAAGTGCACGCCCGCGCAGCTTACCGCCGACGATCCGCACCGCCGCCTCCAGTTCTGCCACCACCTGGCTTGCCGCCGCCCGGTTTTCCACCCGGCCTGCCGCCTGGCTTGCCTCCCGGCCCGCTACTACGTGGGCCTGAGCGCGTATCGCGGTCGGAAGCGCCAAAACGTCCTTCCCCACGCGGTCCGCCCGGCTTACCAGACTTGCGGCCTTCGAAACCGCCCTTGCCGCGTTCACCTACGCGGCCTTCTGCATCGCGCAATTCTGCACGCTCGCGTTTTCCGGGGCGGCGATCCTTGCGTCCATCCTCACGCGGCTCGCGACGCTCTGGACGCCCCTCTTCCGAACGATTTCCTTCCGGGCGCGGCCGCTGTGGACGGGAATCCTTGTCGAAACGACCTTCCGGTCGCTTGTTGTAACGACGCTCGCCGCCTTCTTCGCGACCCTGCTCCTCTTCGCCAGCCCGGCGCGGGCGCATCTGCAGATCGCCACTGAACTTTGCCGAACGGTGCGGAACCTGATGCTCGACGCGTGCTGGCCTTGCGGCAGCTTTTTCTCCCTTGGGGCGGGCGCCCGGAGCCATCCAGACATTGGCATTCCCGCGACGGCGAGGCTCGACCTTTTCTGTCTTGTCTTCGCGTCCGCGACGGCGTTCTGGGCGGCTGGAAATCCACTCGCGCTCCCGCGGTGCCCGACGGGTCTCGCCGTCCTGCTCCGACTGACCTTCCTCCATCTCGCGGCGAGTGCGTCCCTGAACCGCGGCATTGGAAAATTCGTTCAGGACAGGCGCATCAAAATCTGCACCCGATTCCTCAATCAGCTTGTCACCCAACTGGTCTCGCAGGGTGCGTCCCTTGATTTCGCGGACAGCACCTTCTTCAAGATCGCCAAGCTGGAAGGGACCGAATGAAACACGGATAAGCCGCCCGACCGTCAGCCCAAGGGCACCGAGAATGTTCTTCACTTCACGGTTCTTGCCCTCGCGCAGCCCGATGGAGATCCAGACATTCGCGCCCTGCACGCGCTCAAGTTCGGCCTCAACGCTGCCGTAGAATACGCCATCAACCGCGATCCCGTTCTTCAGCTCATCCAACTGCTGTTGCGTCACCTTGCCGTGCGCGCGCACGCGATAGCGGCGCAGCCACCCGGTCGACGGCAGCTCCAGAACACGCGACAACCCACCATCATTGGTGAGCAGCAGGAGACCTTCGGTATTGATATCGAGACGACCAACCGAAAGTACGCGCGGCATTTCGGCAGGCAGCGCCTCGAACACGGTTGGACGCCCTTCAGGGTCACGATTGGTCGTCACAAGACCGGCTGGCTTGTGATAGAGCCAGAGCCGAGTGCGCTCTGTCTGCTTCAAAGGTTTGCCGTCAACCGTGATAATGTCCGTACGCTTGACATTGACTGCCGGGCTTTCCAGCACCTTGCCATTCACAGCAATACGGCCGGCTGCAATCATCGTCTCTGCTTCGCGGCGGGAGGCTATGCCCGCGCGCGCCAGACGCTTGGCTATACGCTCGCTCGCATCCTCCTGCGCTTCGGCATTGCGAGGCTCGAATTTACGCGGCTTGTCACGGGCGCCGTCGTCGCGGCGCGGACGGCTGTCGCGGTCTTTGTCACGATCTGGCCGGCCGGGGCGATCAGAGCGCCCTCCACGGCCATGGGGACGCTTGCCGTCCTTGTTGTCGTCATCTGTAGTCATCTGGTATTGGCCTTTCAGCAGCGCTGCCGTGTCATCTTACACCCTTAAGCACAGGCAAGAGACAGCCGGAAACAGGAACGCCGTATAAATCCGTTCGCAAATCGGTTTCGATTTCGAGAATTATGCAGTAACAAATCGCTCCATGGCTTGCGAGCGAAATTTCCGAAAGAACGCACGAAATGGAGCAGGCATGAGCAAGGGGGTCGAGGTCCTGAACCAGAATGATACCACTCCCATGGAGATCGCGCTCGAAGAAGCGCGAGCTGCAGGCGCACGTGGAGAAGTCCCCATTGGTGCGGTCATCGTTCATCAAAGCCTGATCATCGCGCGGGCGGGCAACCGGACACGCGAACTCAATGACGTGACCGCTCACGCCGAAGTGCTGGCCATCCGCGAGGCCGGAGAAACCCTGCAATCGGAACGTCTGGTTGGTTGCGACCTTTATGTAACGCTGGAGCCGTGCGCGATGTGCGCAGCCGCCATTTCTTTCGCCCGCATCCGTCGCCTCTATTATGGCGCAACTGATCCCAAGGGAGGCGGCGTCGAACATGGGCCGCGCTTTTACACGCAGCCCACCTGCCATCATGTGCCTGAGATTTATGCTGGCTTCTCCGAAGGAGATTCGCAGAAAATCCTGCGGGAATTCTTCCGCGACAGACGATAGCTTCAGTTCAGAGCCTTTCGTCCGGTCATATAGCGCAACGTATCGTCACGCAGCGCAAAATGATGGATAAAGGCCATCATAACGTGCCCGACGATTACGGCGAGTAAAACCCAACCCAACAAACCGTGCAGCGCGCTCCCCGGCGCAGTTAACGCGGCGTTCTGCACGCCTGTTTGTTCGAAAATCTGGATACCGAGGAAGGAAAACCCGCGCCCGCTGCCATATGTGCGCAGCAAGGCCAGCGCGGGGACTGCAAACATAAGCCCGTAAATAACGATATGCCCAAGCGCTGCCAATTTACCCACATGGCCTGACTTGTGCGGGCGGCGGCTCAGGTTCAGCAGCCCCCACGCCCCGCGCAATAACACCAGCACGAGAAGGACAAAGCCAAGCTGATAGTGCGCCGACCAGAAGATGCTATAGATTGCTGTGTCTTTAGCCGCAACCCGCAGCAATGCAGACGCAAACTGCCAAATAAACAGGAGAGCCATCAACCAATGCAGGGCTCGACTGACCAGGCCATATCCCGAGGGCCTATCCCATATAGTGTTTGTATTGCTCATCAGATCATACCTTCCATCCCGAGTTGGCAGGATGACGAACTGCACCAAAGATATCCTTGATTGAAATCAAATATTCGTCAGATTCGAAAACATTAAAAATATTTAATCTTTTGCTTCAAGCATGGGATTTATGCACTCAACCTCGACCAAACAAGTATATGGTATAATAAAAAATAGATCGCAGTAAATTTCCTTCACTGCGATCTATTGTTAAGAATAATAAATTTCAGGCGACATTAGTTCCAAGGCAGGTAATCGCGCCAACCCTTGGATTTACCAGAGGCTTTCTTGCGTTCACGCTCTTTCTGCGCCTCGTCTGTTCCCAACTCGCCAACTGCAGCGGTGGAGGCAGGCTGACGATAGGTAAGTGGCGGCTCGCTCAGATAACGGCGCGTGGAGGAAGATCCCTGAACCTGCTGCTGACGCATTGCCTTATAGGCTGCGACCTTTGCCGGATCGAACGTTGGCGTGCGGGATTCATAGTCTTCGCGGCGACTGTTACCGCGCGGCAACGCTGCCTGAATATTGGACGCGACGGGCACATCCTGGACGACCGGCGACACGAAATTCGGATCGTCACGGTTCGCGGTAATCTCGTCGCGCAGGCGCTTGCGGCGCTGCTCGGGCGACTCCGGCCAATTTGGATCGTTAGCGCTGGCAACACTTTGCTGCGGAGCAGGCAACTGGCCTTTTTCGCCCGGTGCCGGACGGACAAGATCGGGACGCGGCTTGTAGTCAATCCGCTCTTTCTTGTTCTTACCCTGTCCGAAACTTGCTAAATTCGACACATCGTCCAGGAGCTGTGCTCCCGCCGTCTTGTCGGTTCCGTAGGTTGGCGAAGAAACGCAGCCGGATAGCGAAACTCCCGCTATCGCTGTCATAAGCACCAGAACTCGTCCTTCAATCTTCATTAGCGCCACTTCTTTTACGCTTGCCGATTTTATCTTCACCAAGATTTGCTCAGGCGAGCCTTGGATGAAGAAACCGGCAACTCCAAGGCAGATCTTGAAATTATCCGAGGAATGCCTTGTACATGAGTGCAACTCATGCGGCAATCCGATGTTAACCGCTATTTCACCATGTCCGAAGCGGAGATTGCAACCCCATTTCCCCTCCCGAAGCTCCCGGCATATGAACTGCCGAGAGCAGGATCGTCAAATTCGATCAAACTTCGAGCTTGCCCAGAGACTTGAGTTCCCGAAGTGCAACAGCATCACGCGCCGACACTTCCGGAAACTCGGGATCTGAACCAACATCTGTCGTATACCGCCATGAGCGGGCACACTTTTCGCCCTCTGCACGTGCAGGCACGACAGCCACGCCTTTCACATCGCCAAGCGTGAATGCTCCTTCGGGCGCATTGGCGTCACTGAACGAAATGCCGCTGGTGATGCAGATTTCCGCAAAATCTAGTCCTTCGAGCGAATCGGTCAGGCTCTTGTCGGAAACATAGACGACCGGAGAAGCTTCCAGCGACGAACCGATGCGCTTGTCGGCGCGTTCCAGTTCCAGTGCGCCGGTTACTACGCGGCGAACAGCACGAACCTTGCGCCACTTTTCGGCCAGCACATCATCCCGCCATTCGGTTGGCGTCGGGCGGAACTGCTCGGCATGAATTGAAGCCGAATGCGGATATCGGTCAAGCCAGGCTTCCTCCATGGTGAACGGCAGCATTGGCGCGAGCCAGGTCGTCAGGCGATCAAAGATTTCACGCACAGTCTGCAGCGCCGCCTTGCGGCGAACACTCGACGGCGCATCGCAATAAAGGGCGTCCTTGCGGATATCGAAATAGAACGCCGAAAGCTCGACATTCATGAAATCGATCAGCGTGCGGGCAATGCGCTTGAAATCGAATGCGTCATAGCCGGAGCGGACGATCTCGTCCAGTTCCGTCAGACGGTGCAGCATCAGACGCTCGAGTTCCGGCAGTTCCGCATGAGCGACGTTTTCGCCTTCATCATGAGCGAGCGTACCCAACATCCAGCGGATCGTGTTGCGCAGCTTGCGATAGGCGTCGATATTGGTCTGGATGATGCTCTTGCCGAGGCGCTGATCTTCCCAGTAATCGGTCGTCATAACCCACAGACGCAGAATATCCGCCCCGGATTCCTTGATGACGTCCTGCGGCGTGACCGTATTGCCGAGCGACTTCGACATCTTCTTGCCGTGCTCGTCCATGGTGAAACCATGCGTCACGACGGCGTTATACGGCGCGCGGCCGCGCGTGCCGCAGCTTTCCAGAAGCGAAGAATGGAACCAGCCACGATGCTGGTCCGAGCCTTCCAGATAGACATCAGCCGGCCATTTCATGTCCGGACGATCTTCCAGCGTAAAAGTATGCGTCGAACCAGAATCGAACCAGACGTCCAGGATATCACGTACCTGCGTCCAGCCTTCATTGGCGCGGCTGCCGAGGAACCGCTCGCGCGCACCTTCGGCAAACCACGCATCGGCGCCTTCTGCCTCGAACGCTTCAAGGATGCGCTTGTTGACGGCATCGTCCTGAAGGATATTGCCTTCCTCATCCACGAAAACGCAGATCGGCACGCCCCACGCCCGCTGGCGCGAAAGTACCCAATCCGGCCGGCCTTCGATCATCGAGCGCAGACGCGTCTGACCAGACGCTGGCACAAAACGAGTGTCGTCAATGGCTTTCAGCGCGCGTGAGCGCAAGGTTGTGCCGTCCCCAAGGTTCTTGTCCATATAGACGAACCACTGCGGCGTATTGCGGAAGATGACCTGCTTTTTGGAACGCCACGAATGCGGATAGGAGTGCTTCAGGCGACCGCGTGCGAAGAGCTTATCGCGGGCGATCAACTGATCCATGACGGACTTGTTGGCGTCGCCCTTCTTGCCGTTGTCATCGATAACACGCGCAGGTCCACCTTCGCGGTCCGGGCCGAATCCGGGCGCGTCCTTGGTATAGAAGCCGGCATCGTCAACGGGAAACGGGATGCTTGGATCAATGCCCCGCGCTTCCAGTTCGCGGGCATTGTTCATCCAGGCTTCAAAGTCTTCGCGACCATGGCTTGGCGCGGTATGTACAAAGCCCGTACCGGCATCGTCGGTCACATGATCACCGTCGAGCATCGGTACAACGAATTCATAACCGCCCCCAAACCCCTTGAGCGGATGATCGAGTACGACTTTGCCCAATTCGTCAGCCGCAATACCGCGCAGGCGCTTGAACTGAAGCTTTGCCTTCGCAAAGCTTTCTCCGGCGAGCTTGTCAGCGAAGATGAGCTTCTCCCCCGGGCGCGGCCCAAAGTCGTTCTCGGCTTCCGTGACTTCATAAAGTCCATATTCGATACGCGAGGAGTAGGACACAGCGCGGTTGCCGGGAATGGTCCACGGCGTAGTCGTCCAGATCACCACTGCGCTACCGGCAAGATCTTTCTGGCCAGCGACAGGGAACTTGACCCAGATCATGTCGGACTCGACGTCGTGATACTCGACTTCGGCTTCCGCCAGCGCGGTGCGTTCCACAACCGACCACATCACCGGTTTGGAGCCGCGATAAAGCTGACCGGATGCAGCGAACTTCAGGAGTTCCCCGGCGATCCGCGATTCAGCATGGAAATTCATCGTTGTGTATGGATTTTCAAAGTCGCCGAGAATTGCAAGACGTTTGAATTCTTCCGTCTGAACCTTGATCCAGCCGGCAGCAAATTCCCGACATTCCCTGCGGAATTCGTTGATCGGCACTTCATCCTTGTTCTTGCCTTCGGCGCGATATTTCTCCTCGATCTTCCATTCGATCGGCAGGCCGTGGCAATCCCAGCCCGGAACGTAATTCGAATTGTATCCGCGCATCTGGAAGGAGCGCGTGATGACATCCTTGAGGATCTTGTTCAGCGCATGGCCGATATGGATATTACCGTTGGCGTAAGGCGGGCCATCGTGAAGCACATAAAGCGGACGATCCTTTGCCTGCTCACGCAACTTCTTATAGAGGTTCATGTTCTCCCATCGCTCGACAAAAAGCGGCTCGCGCTGCGGAAGCCCGGCGCGCATCGGAAATTCGGTCTGCGGAAGATAAAGGGTTTTGGAATAATCGATTTTGGTCGTCTCAGTCATGAGGGTATTCGCCTGTGAAGCCCTGGCCAAAGATGGCGGGCATGTGGATCAAAGAAAACAGGGGACTGTAGAGCACAGCCGGTCGCTCCCGGACCTCCGCGCCGCATATTGCCTGGCAAAACAGCCGTTCAGGCAAAGCGGGAGGCCGGGCCAATAATTCGTATGGCCGTCATGATAAGCCGAAAATCCGTCATCATGGGCACGCTTTTAGCAATGAGCTTCACAGGAATAAAGAGGCGAAGGGGCAAAGACGCAATAAAACTGCATCCCTGCCCCTGAAAATGTTTACATTGATGCGGCTCAGATCAATCCAGCGAGAAATCGAAACGATAAGTTGCCGAGACACCGACCATGAACTGATCTCGCGAGCCGCGTTCCTTGACGATGCTCGAGTCCTTCGCGGGCCCTTGCAGACGGCTATATTCGCCAAACAGGCTGGTATCGATCTTGTCGGTTGCCTTCCACGTGATGGCGCCGCCGACACCAGCGGACTTGCAGCCGCTACCCGGATTATATTCTGAAAGTCCCGATGCTGCCGCTTCCTCGGCATCCACGCCGTAATAAGTCTTGAAATAATCCTTGGACGCGAAGGTCGCACGTGGACCGCCGGACACACGAACGGTCGGCGTAACGTCATAGAACGCATCGGCAGCGATATCGCCTACGACGCCCTTATGCGCACGAATACCTTGACGCACTTCGCCGCGCACGCGCAGCCAGTCGGTTGGATAAACGTCAACAAACGCGCCCGCCTCACCACCAAATTTTGTGTCTTTCAGGCCATGGATATCGTCATCGCGCTCGAAAAGAAGCTTGCCAGCAAGCCCCACGCGGAAACGATCATTGTCGATCAAGGCGAAGGATACGTTGTCATTTCGCGACGAGAAACGCGTCGCTTCTCCCTGTCGACCCAGCGAGATCAACGGCTGGGCGGAAAAGCGATATTTGTTGGAACCCTCGAATTTTGGAGCAACGAGACCAGCCGCACCGACCTTGAGATACCAGTCACCGGACCAAAAATGCTTGCGGGCTGGCTGCGCGGTTTCCGCGGCATAAATATCGGGCTGCTGGACGTCTGCTGAAAACGCAAACGGGCTGCTCATTAGAAATGCGGCACCTGCAACAAGTGCCAGAGGAACAATACGTGCCACATTAAACTCCAACAAAAAGCGCCCCAGTTAGTTTTGAGGCATTTTCCTCTTTTGGTCGAGAATAACTAAAATTTGATTTAAATTTTAAGTGGAAAAAGCAACCACGAATTCGCTTCATGCAAAAGAAAGCAAGCGATCCAGCTCAGACAGCGGCTTCGCCCCCGCAAGAAGCGCTCGCGCCTCGGCATCGTCCCGCTTCATCTGATCGATAAGCGGATCAAGGCCATCGAACTTTATCTCGCCGCGCAGAAACCCGAAGAACGATACACAAGCGGTCTCGCCATATAGATCGCCTGAAAAGTCGAAGAGAAACGTTTCAAGTAGCGGAGAACCATCGCTGTCGACAGTTGGACGCCGACCGAAACTTGCAACACCGTCGTAAATGTCGCCATTCGCACGCCGGAACCTGACGGCATAGATTCCATGCTTCAAGCCCGCCTGGGCATCGATTTGCATATTGGCTGTAGGGAACCCTAGCGTTCGCCCGAGCTTCTTGCCGTGGATGACTTCACCGCAGACCATATAGCGATAACCGAGAAGTCCCGCCGCCTGGGCGACATCGCCTTCGCAAAGCAGATTTCTTATGCGGGTCGACGAGACAAGATTATCGCCTTCATCCGTAAAGGCATCGACAAGCGTAACCGTAAACCCGGCAGTTTCTCCCGCCTCCTGAAGGAATTCCGGTGTTCCGCGTCGTCCCTTGCCGAAGTGAAAATCATACCCCGTGACGACACAGCTTGCGTGCAATCGTTCGACCAGAATGTGCTCGACGAAATCTTCCGCCGACCGGGAGGACAATTCAACGGTGAAGGGCTGCTCAACGACAGCATCAAACCCCATGAGACGTAGGATTTCGGCCTTTCTGGGCGCTGCAGTCAAACGATCGATCGGTGCATCCGGCTTGAAAAAGCTGCGTGGGTGCGGCTCGAAAGTCAAAACAACGGCCGGCAAGCCACGTTTTTCGGCAATCTCCAGCGCGCGTTCGAGAACGGCCTGATGACCGCGGTGAACCCCGTCGAAATTGCCGATTGCCACCACACAATTGTGCAGGTGTCCCGGCAGGGAATCCGTTCCAGAAAGGCGCTGAAAGCTGGATTTGGTCATTTTGATCTGGTCTTTGACTGGTCGTAAGAGGTTACCCTCATTCAAACAAGAGCATTCAGCGCAGCAACCGGGCGGTTGCCATGCTTCTGGAGAAACGCCTCCATTCGGGCAATGTCAACGGTGCCGTCGGTCGTATAGTCCGCTGCATGAACTCCACCGGAGATGTAAAGCACATCCAGCCCGAAGTCGGCAGCCCCCTTAACATCGGTGAGAACCCCGTCACCGATCCCAAGAATTTGGCTTTTCTCGACTTTCGTGCCGCGAATTTCTTCGGCAAACCGCAAAGCTGCCTCATAAATCGGGCGATGTGGTTTTCCAGCTATGAGAGTACGTCCGCCGAGCTGACCATATTCTCGCGCGAGAGCGCCAGCGCACCAGATCAACCGCGAACCGCGTTCAACCATGATATCCGGATTGGCGCAGATGAACGGAAGATTGCGCGAGCGCAGCCGGACCAGTAATTCCTTGTAGTCGTCTGGCGTTTCGCTTTCGTCATCATAAAGCCCGGTACAGACGACGCCCGAAGCTTCAAATTCTTCGACCAGTTCGACATCGAGACCGTCATAGATGGTCAGTTCGCGCTCGCAGCCGATATGAAACACCTTGCGCGGACCTTCTGCAATCAGATCCCGGGTTACATCACCGGACGTGACTACGCGATCATATGTATCCGAGGGCACACCAAGGCCAAGCATCTGCTTTTCAACATCGGGGTGCGGCCTTGGAGAATTGGTTACAAGAACGACCGTAACACCCTTGGCGCGTGCGCGTTTCAGCGCCTCGATTGCAGCCGGATAAGCGGCCACACCATTGTGCACCACACCCCATACATCGCAGAAGAGCACATCGTACTGGTCGGTCAGATCGTCGAGGCGTTCAAGCTGCTTCATGGTTTCCTCTTGATAATTCGTCTGTAAGGCGAGAACCGCTAGGGCCGTGTGATGGATTGCCAGCGCTCCATCTAGCGTAGCCAACCACATCTGTCACGGCCTTTAGGCCCGAATCCGACAGCTAAAGCGCGTCCAATTATCCCATGGGATTCTTCATCGTTCATTTACCCTGCTTCGTGACCGACTGTTAGAAAGATGCTGGTAGGAGCAAGTACAACTTTCCATTTCATCAATTGCGAACACAACCGTCGGCGGGGCCAAAATGAAGAACTGGATCACGAAAGCCGGCAGGCTTCAGGCGCGGGTTTTTCGCTGTTCGCCTCAATTGACCATCCTGCGCTTCGGGAAAGACGAGCGTGGGAATTTCGCCATGATCGCGGCTTTGGTGCTCGTCCCCCTGCTTCTGGCCGGCATGGTTGCGGTTGACACCGCAAACCTCATGCGCGTTCGCAACAACGTGCAGGCTTCGCTGGATGCCGCCGCTTTGGCTGTAGGCAAGAGGTTTTCCACGGGCGAAAGCCATACGGTCGTACAGGACTACGGTGCCCGAATTTTTAACGCCAACGTCACCGCGCTGAGCGCAGACGCGATCAATTTCCAGATTACCTTTCCCCAGGACAAGACGACGGACCAGCAAGTACAGGCCACCGCCGTATTCACCTACAAATCCCTGTTTAGCGTCGTCGCCTCCCGCCTTACAGGCGACAATTGGGATAGACACCGATATACGCTCACCGCGTCTGTCCGGCTCAAGAACACCATTGAAGTCGCTCTCGTCCTCGACAACTCCGGTTCAATGGCTGAAACAAGAAGCGGATCGTCAAAGAAACGCATCGATCTTCTAAAGGATGCCGCCTCGCAACTTGTGGAGACGATGGCCTCACAATCCGCGCTCATAACCTATGTCGAAAAACCAGTGCAGTTTTCGCTGGTTCCTTTCGCCGGTTCTGTGAATGTCGGCCCACAATATCTCAATGCGGCCTGGATGGACCCGGAAGGCAAATCTTCCGTCAATCTTGAAAATTTCACCCTGCCCGTCACGATCGACGCTAGCCGCAAGATAGAAGAAAAGCCCGCGGGCAGCGGACGATATTACAAAGTGGGAACCGGCTGGGGAGACCGTAACAACAAGCCTTTTTCACGGGCGGAGCTTTATGCTGACCTCACACGGAGATCAAGCGAGCCATGGCTCGCCTGGCAGGGGTGCGTCGAATCTCGTCCCGGACCTTTTGCGCTGGATGTAACGCCACCTTCTGACAATAATCCAGATACGTTGTTTGTGCCGATGTTCGGTCCGGCTGAATATTACAACGTGGATAGCAGGGGAAATGTCACTTCCACCGTTTTGAACAGCTGGTGGCAAGATGATATGTCTCTCGCCTACTCACCCCGACAAAGCGACCTGAAAAAATACTATCTGCGCGATTCCCTCGACAAGATTTACCGGAACGGAAGATCGGAAGGCGGTGGCCCTAACTATAGCTGCACAACATTGCCGCTCACGCCTTTGACTGACGTTACAACCGAACAAGGGATGAAAACGGTCCAGACCGCAATCAAGGCAATGGGGCCGAACGGCGGCACGAATGTCCCCGAAGCCATGGCCTGGGGCTGGCGAACCATCGTCCAGGGAGCCCCGTTCACAGAAGCCCGGGCCTCAACGGAACGAGGCAATGACAAGGTGGTGATCGTACTCACCGATGGCGCCAATACTTATTACAAATATGACGGTCTGGCTGGCTCGGGCCCGGACCGTGCCGGGAACCTGTCCTATTACTCGACACATGGCTATACCGCCCGCATAACCAAAAAATATAGCCAGAGCCGCCTCTTTCAGGAAAGCGGCGTTTCAGTTTCCCAAAACAACACGACATACACCAAGGCTTTGAATGCCCGCTTTGCCAAACTCTGCGACAACGCTAAAGCCGCCAATATCATTGTCATGACGGTCGCGCTCGATCTCAACGAAGCAAACAGCACAGAGAAAGCACAAATAGACTTGTTGAGATCGTGCTCTTCAAACTCACGCGTGCGCATGGAAGGCGGCAAACCGGCCAAACTCTTCTGGAATTCGACCGGCGGCGAACTGAGCGAGACCTTTCGGCAGATTGGCGATGAACTGTCAAACTTGCGTCTCGTCGATTGATAACGGCATAGGCATCACCATATGCGGGTATCGGCTGCGACTGCCATGGTGGTTCTGCGTTAAGGATGGTGCAAATTAACCATCATTCGCCTGTCAAATTCTTCAGGCAATCTTGACAAGATCAGACGCGCCTTCTATCTCAGAACCACGTTAGCACTCTCACACGGTGAGTGCTAACAAGCGCGGATCGGTTCGATCCGTTATCAGGGTTCAACGTCTATAACACCAAGGGTTATACCATGGCTGATATCAAGTTCCGCCCGCTTCATGACCGCGTCGTCGTTCGTCGCGTTGAATCGGAAGCCAAGACCGCTGGCGGCATCATCATCCCTGACACCGCCAAGGAAAAGCCGCAGGAAGGCGAAATCGTCGCTGTTGGCGCTGGCGCTCGTGACGAAGCAGGCAAGCTGATTGCTCTGGAAGTCAAGGCTGGCGACAAGGTTCTGTTCGGCAAGTGGTCGGGCACCGAAGTCAAGATCGGCGGCGAAGACCTGCTGATCATGAAGGAATCCGATATTTTGGGTATCGTTGGCTAATCAAGCCTCGGGCGGTTTCGCCCTTACCTGAAACCAATTCACCATAATCTGACCGGGACAATTCCCAGGAGAGTAAAATGGCTGCAAAAGACGTAAAATTCGGCCGCACTGCGCGCGAAAAGATGCTGCGCGGCGTCGATATCCTCGCTGACGCTGTTAAGGTAACGCTCGGCCCGAAGGGTCGTAACGTTGTTATCGACAAGTCCTTCGGCGCTCCGCGCATCACCAAGGACGGTGTATCGGTCGCCAAGGAAATCGAACTGGAAGACAAGTTCGAAAACATGGGCGCACAGATGCTGCGCGAAGTGGCTTCCAAGACCAACGACACCGCTGGCGACGGCACGACGACCGCTACCGTTCTGGGCCAGGCTATCGTTCAGGAAGGCGCAAAGGCTGTTGCTGCCGGCATGAACCCGATGGACCTGAAGCGCGGCATCGATCTCGCAGTTTCGGAAGTCGTTGCGGAACTTCTCGGCAAGGCCAAGAAGATCAACACCTCGGAAGAAGTTGCCCAGGTTGGCACGATCTCCGCTAACGGCGAAGCCGAAATCGGCAAGATGATCGCCGAAGCGATGCAGAAGGTCGGCAATGAAGGCGTGATCACGGTTGAAGAAGCCAAGACCGCTGAAACCGAACTCGAAGTCGTTGAAGGCATGCAGTTCGACCGCGGCTACCTGTCGCCTTACTTCGTCACCAACCCTGAAAAGATGGTTGCTGACCTCGAAGACGCATACATCCTTCTGCACGAAAAGAAGCTCTCGAACCTCCAGGCTCTTCTGCCGGTTCTGGAAGCTGTCGTTCAGACCTCGAAGCCACTCGTCATCATCGCTGAAGACGTCGAAGGCGAAGCGCTTGCAACGCTCGTCGTCAACAAGCTGCGCGGCGGCCTGAAGATTGCTGCTGTCAAGGCTCCTGGCTTCGGCGACCGCCGCAAGGCAATGCTCGAAGACATCGCGATCCTTACCGGTGGTCAGGTTATCTCCGAAGACCTCGGCATCAAGCTCGAAACCGTCACGCTCGACATGCTCGGCCGCGCCAAGAAGGTCTCGATCTCGAAGGAAAACACCACGATCGTCGACGGTGCAGGCCAGAAGGCTGAAATCGACGCTCGCGTTGGGCAGATCAAGCAGCAGATCGAAGAAACCTCTTCGGACTACGACCGCGAAAAGCTTCAGGAACGTCTTGCCAAGCTCGCTGGTGGCGTTGCCGTCATCCGCGTCGGCGGTGCAACTGAAGTTGAAGTGAAGGAAAAGAAGGACCGCGTTGACGACGCGCTGAACGCAACCCGCGCTGCGGTTGAAGAAGGCATCGTTGCTGGCGGTGGTACCGCACTCCTCCGCGCTTCGGCCAAGATTTCTGCCAAGGGCATCAATGCCGACCAGGAAGCTGGCATCAACATCGTTCGTCGCGCTCTGCAGGCTCCGGCTCGCCAGATCACGACCAATGCCGGTGAAGAAGCTTCGGTCATCGTTGGCAAGATCCTTGAGAATGCCTCTGAAACCTATGGCTACAACACTGCCTCCGGTGAATTTGGCGACCTGATCAAGGCTGGCGTTGTCGATCCGGTCAAGGTTGTCCGCACGGCCCTGCAGAATGCAGCATCGGTTGCCGGTCTCCTGATCACGACCGAAGCCATGATTGCCGAACTGCCGAAGAAGGATGCAGCTCCGGCTGGCATGCCTGGCGGCATGGGCGGTATGGGCGGCATGGATTTCTAAGAAATCCAAGTCCTCGTTTCGATGGAATGTGAGAAAGGCGGCCCTTGGCCGCCTTTCTTTTTACGTGACGTAACTATTTGTGATTTATGAAAAATTTACTTTGCTTGCGCTTTGCCGCCGCGAAGCGGTTATTTCAGAAACTTCTGATTGACACTCTACCACCAATCATGATCAATCCGAGATGACATAGAGACGGACTTCCTGTTTGCCCCCGCACTATGGAAGTCCTGTCTCAGGCAACAGGAAAGACAGGCTTCGGCCTGTCTTTCCACTTGCTCTCCTTCACAAGTCCAGCCTCTATTCTGCAGCGTCGCTCTGCGCCTTCCCCGATGCGAGGGCGTCATACCGGGCGCGCGCCATCATTACTTTTGCTTCATTGGCTATTGCCCATTCACCCAGCGCACGTACAGGCCTCAACAGGTCACGCCCCATTTCTGTCAGTTCATACTCGACCTTGGGCGGAATTGTCGGAAAGATGGTACGATTGACGAAGCCATCCCGTTCCAGATTGCGTAGCGTGGTCGTCAGCATCTTCTGGGAAATGCCCTCGACGGTTCGGCGCAATTCATTGAAACGCATCGGGCGATTACCGAGATAACTCACCACGAGCACAGTCCATTTATCGCCAACACGCGACAAAATCTCCGTTACGGTCCTGCATGCATTGGTTTCCTTGAAGTCACCGGGTTTCATAAAAGTGCCTCCTTGCGTGGGAATTTGGTCACTTATATAGCGTCGGTCTCCAATGGTTACCATGCAATAAAGGTGTCATCTATGTCCAAGCTCAAAGTCGCCGTTATCATCGGCAGCACCCGTGAACAACGTTTTGCGCCCGTTCCAGCCCAGTGGATTGCCAAGCTCGTTGCCGAGCGGTCGGAACTGGACGTCGAAGTTCTCGATGTCGCGGATTATCCGATGGGTTTCTATGGCGACACGACTACCACGACCGCTCAGGCCGAAACCGCCGACAAATGGAAAACGAAACTGCGGGAGTTCGACGCCTACATTCTTACGGCCGCTGAGTATAATCATGCGCCGACCGCCGTTCTGAAGAATGCCATCGACTATGGCGACTGGATACAGAAGCCAATGGGCTTCGTTGGTTACGGAGGCGTGGGCGGTGCTCGCGCTGTCGAGCAACTGCGGATGATCGCCGTCGAAATGTCCTCCATGTCCGTCAAAACGGGCGTCCACATCCTCTTCCCCGACTATCTTGCGGTCGTGAAAGGCGAGAACAAGCTGGATGATTTCCCTCATCTGGCGGAAGCGGCCAAGAATATGCTGGACCAGTTGATCTGGTGGGGCAAGGCACTAAAGGCCGCTCGCGGCTGATAGGGAACACGGCAAGCCGGAACACGGAATTCCGGCTTGCCGCAGGCATCGTGTGCCCTATGATTATTTCCGATTACAACGGAGTGATATTCATATGCGCAAGGAACTTCCCATCGCCACGGCTCCGAAAGATGGTCGAAAGATAACAGTCGTCTGGACCGACGACGATGACCAGCGGAACGAGTCGATCGCGCAGTATCGAACACTTGCCCAACTGCAGGCCGGGGGCGGTCAATGGGACGAGGCGGATACCGGCTGGTGGACGTTCACCGACAGCAAAACCCAGCGTAAGATTGAACCGACCGCCTGGATATCCGAAACGGATGACGACGAAGACAGCGATTCTTGACAGTGCCAACGGTCAATAAAAATTGACTTTTTTCGTCATATTTTATCAATTGATTGCGCTTTAAAGTTTCACGAAGAAACATGAGCCGCCAGCAAATGGCGGTGTTATATTCGTTGTGCACGGCTCGGTTCCGAGTCCACGTCAGCCGGAGATCAGAAATGACCGCTACTCGTACCGAAACAGATACTTTCGGACCGATTGATGTTCCTGCCGACCGCTACTGGGGCGCTCAGACCCAGCGTTCGCTGCAAAATTTCAAAATCGGTGGAGAGCGCATGCCGCTACCATTGGTTCATGCGCTGGGTGTCGTCAAGCGGGCCGCAGCGGAAACCAATATTGCACTGGGAAAGCTCGATCCGGTTCTTGGTCAGGTGATCGCGGTGGCCGCCTCGGAGGTGATCGAGGGCAAACTCGACGATCATTTCCCATTGGTCGTCTGGCAGACCGGTTCGGGCACGCAATCGAACATGAACGCCAATGAGGTCATTTCAAACCGGGCCATCGAGCTTCTCGGTGGTGAAATGGGATCGAAAAAGCCGGTTCATCCCAACGACCACGTAAATATGAGCCAATCGTCCAATGACAGCTTCCCGACAGCGATCCATATCGCCACCGCGGTTGAGGCGGTCCATCGGCTCTATCCGGCGCTGGAACATCTGACCAACGCGCTCAAGATCAAGGAAGAAGCGTTCAAGGATATTATCAAGATCGGCCGAACGCATACGCAAGATGCAACCCCGGTCACACTCGGACAGGAATTTTCCGGTTATCGTGCTGCATTGGAATATGCGCGCCACCGTATAGAACAATCGCTTGCAGACGTCTTTCTGCTCGCCCAGGGCGGGACAGCAGTCGGCACGGGGCTGAATGCACCAATCGGCTTCGACACAGGCTTTGCTGAAGCCGTGAGTGAAATAACTGGCCTTCCCTTCAAGACGGCACCGAACAAATTCGAAGCCCTTGCCAGCCATGGTGCGATTCTTGACTTCCACGGCAGCTTGAACGCCTTGGCGGCGGATCTCTTCAAGATCGCGAACGATATTCGTTTCCTTGGCTCCGGGCCGCGCTCTGGCCTCGGTGAACTGTCACTGCCGGAGAATGAACCGGGATCCTCGATCATGCCGGGCAAGGTTAACCCGACCCAGGCCGAAGCTTTGACGATGGTGGCAACACAGGTGTTCGGCAATCAGGCGACAATTACGGTTGCTGCCAGCCAGGGGCACTTTGAACTCAATGTGTTCAAGCCGGTGATCGCATATAATGTCCTGCAGTCGATCCGCATTCTCAGCGACGCGATGGTGTCGTTCGCCGATCATTGTGTGGATGGAATCGAGCCGAACCTGGGTCGCATCAAGGAACTATTGGATCGTTCGCTGATGCTCGTCACTGCGCTCGCTCCAGCGATCGGTTATGACAATGCGGCCAAGATTGCCAAGACCGCACACAAGAATGGAACGACCTTGCGGGAGGAAGCGCTGGCGAGCGGTCTCGTGTCGGAAGAAGACTATGAGCGACTGGTGCGCGCAGAGAGAATGATTGCGCCAGAGTGAATTGGTATTCATACTGTAAACAAACTGTCGAGGATTAGACGGCTTTCCTTGACAGTCGGCAGTCGTTAATTGATGCCCCAGTTCAACAGGAGATAGCCCCGCATGTCCTCTATCACCCCGCAGTCCAACGGCGTTGTTACGCTCATCGCCCGCATCTTTCTTTCAATTCTTTTCATCATTGCCGGCTACGGCAAACTGACCGCCATTGCCGGCACCGCAGGTTACTTCGCTGGCCTCGGCCTTCCGCTCCCCATCGTTACGGCTGTTGTCGTCGGTCTGGTTGAATTTGTAGGCGGCCTCGCAATTCTCGTTGGCTTTCAGACCCGCATTGCTGCGGCTGTTGTCGGCCTCTTCACCATCGGTGCGACGCTCGTTGCCCATATGGACTTCTCTCAGGGCATGAACGCCATGATGGCGCAGAAGAACCTCGCAATTGCTGGCGGCCTGTTCATTCTTGCCCTGCACGGCGCAGGCGCCCTCTCGATCGACGCCAAGCGCGGCTGATCGACATTCTCATCGCAATAAAATGAAAAAACCGCGCCATGAAAATGGTGCGGTTTTTCTTATTTCAAGATCGTGTTGCGAAGAACTAGAGCGCACCCCGAAAAGTGGGAACCGGTATTCGGAGAAGAGGCGCGATAAAACAAACAGAGAAAGCATTTCCAATGATTTATGAAAACAGGAAATGCTCTAACTGGTCAATCCTTTACGGATGCGCGTCGCAACGTCCGTGACGCGTGCGTTCCCCCGGCTTCGGCGTGCCGATACGAGGCATGCTTGCGAGCGCAGGATAATGCCGTCTTCAAGAACCTTCAGCCTATTGGCCCGCAACGTGGAGCCAGTCGACGTAATATCGACGATCATATCGGCTGAGCCCGCAGCCGGAGCGCCTTCGGTCGCGCCAAGGCTTTCTACAATGCGGTAAACCTGAATGCCGTGTTTCTGCGAAAAGAACTGCTGCGTCAGCCGCCAGTATTTGGTGGCGATACGAAGGCGGCGACCGTGGCGCTGGCGGAAATCTGCCGCCACATCGTCCAGATCGGCCATGCTGGTCACATCACGCCAGACTTCCGGTACGGCCACGACAACATCAGCGTGACCGAAACCCAGTTCGGCTTCGATAGCCACACGCTCTTCCGAGTGCGCCAGCGTCTCGCGAACGAGGTCTTCGCCGGTCACGCCAAGATCCACGCTGCCATATCCCAACTCACGGGCAATTTCAGAAGCGGAAAGGAACAGAATATCCAGATCAGGCTCGCCCTCGACACGGGCGCGATAATTGCGCGAGTCATCCGGCAGGATCACCTTGTAGCCAGCTCTTTCAAGCACAGCGAGCGTCTGCTCCTTCAACCGCCCCTTGGACGGCAATGCCAGCGTCACACTCATTTTTTCTCTCCCGCCAGCATCTGCAACCGGTCGAGCCAGATGGAAAAGCCGACACCGGGAATGTTTTCCGAAGCGCCAAGCATGGTCAGAAGTCGGTCATAGCGTCCACCGCCCGCAAGGATGCCATCTTTCTCGACGCCCGCAGCCCGGATTTCGTAAACGAGACCGGTATAGTAATCGAGTGGGCGCCCGAAGGACGCATCATAGACAATGTCTCTGGTGGCAATGCCTGCATTCGCAATGGCGTCACTGCGTGCTTCGAATTTCTGCAGCACCGCAGCCAGATCAAGAGCGTGTTCCGAAGCGAATGCTCGCAGGGTAACGGCTGCGGAATCGAGCGAGACGCGCATTTCGAGAAACTGTTTCAGAAGATCGAGCGCCGATGCCGGGAAGCGCGTAGCCGCCAGGTCTTCCTTTTCGATCAACCGCCGCGCGATCTCGGCAGGGGAACGTCCGGCACCGGGCGAAATTCCAGCTTCGAGCATTTCTGCTTCCAGCATGCGCGCAAGCCCGGATTCGTCGCCTTCCGCCACAAGAACCGCAAGCGTTTCCGGTAATGGATCGCGTCGCTGTGCGCCCGTCAGTTCAGCGAGCACCTGCTCCATAGAACCCGCATCACCGAAGGAACGCAACAGTTTCTTGCGCCATCCTTGCGGCAGGCCCAGCGCTTTCAGCATGCCGGCAAAGACCGACTGGTCTCCCAGAACAATCTCAAACGCAGCTTCGGGAGCGGCCGCGCGAACGCAGGCCAGCGCATCAGCGATGGAACGGGCATCGGACGTCGCTTCGTCGGAAGCCCCCAGATCCTCTATACCGGCCTGAAGAAATTCGGCTGCCCCGTCACGACGCTGACGGAACACTTCGCCGAGATAGGCGTAACGCTTGGGCGTGGCTGCGTTAAGCTCGATGTGATTGCGGCAAACAGGAATGGTAAATTCCGGTCGCAGGCACAGGCTATCGCCGTTTTCGTTTTCGGTCAGAAAAATACGGCGGCGCAAATCCTCGCCCGCCATATCCAGAAATGGATCAGCCGGCTGAATCAGCGGAATTTCGACAAGTTCGGCTTCACGCGCATCGAGGGCCGCGCGAAGAGAACTGAGAATGCCGGGCGAGTTTGATCCAGCCATGGCTTTCGTCACTTCGACTGTTCCGCGCGATCCCGCGCCTGACTGGCAAGGATTTCGCGGACTGCCTCGACAAGCCCTTCTTCCCTGACCGTGATCTGCGCCGGGCGGCTCTCGCGCCACGTCACATTGTCTTCGATCTCAGCAGACAGGCGCTTGCCCTCAACCAGATCCTTGATCTGCACCTCACCAGCCTCGCGTTCCTGCGAGCCCTGAATGATGACGCACGGCGCCTCGCGGCGATCCGCATATTTCATCTGCGCCTTCATGCCGGAGCCGCCGACATACATTTCGGCGCGAATGCCCGCCTGACGCAGATCGGAAACCATCTTCTGATAGCGGCCAAGGCTTTGTGAGTCCTTGTCCATGACCAGGACAACCACGGGACCGACGACATCAGAAACGTCCAGCTTGCCCAGGTTCTTCAAAGCCGTCATCAGACGCGAAACACCGATGGAGAAGCCCGTTGCAGGCACCGGCTCACCCCGGAAGCGCGACACCAGACCGTCATAACGCCCCCCGCCGCCTACGGAACCGAACACGACCTTCTGGCCGTCTTCGTTGGTCACGTCGAACAGGAGCTCGGCTTCGAAAACCGGGCCCGTGTAGTATTCGAGCCCGCGCACGACAGACGGGTCGATCTTCACGCGGCCATCATAGCCGCCCGCCGAGAACAACGCCTGCATGTCGGCAAGTTCTGTCACGCCTTCTTCACCCTTGGCGTTACCCGCCACAACCGTGTGGAGATTGGCAATCGTATCAGCCCCGGTCGCGCCGCCGGCAGCAGTGAATGCCAGGATTTTTTCAATCGAGGCGTCAGGGAGTTCAGCGCCCTTGGTGAAATCGCCGCTTTCATCGAGACGTCCCTTGCCGAGCAGAAGGCGAACACCTTCCGGGCCGAACTTGTCGAGCTTATCGATAGCGCGCAGCACATTGAGACGCTTGGCGGCATTGCCCTCGCCTTGCAGCCCGATAGCATCCAGCACACCATCGAGCACCTTGCGGTTGTTGACGCGGATCACATAATCTCCGCGGCGAATGCCGAGACGTTCCAGCGTGTCGGCCATCATCATGCACATTTCGGCGTCAGCCGAGACATTCGGTGCGCCGACAGTATCGGCATCGAACTGCATGAACTGGCGGAACCGACCCGGACCCGGCTTTTCGTTGCGGAACACCCAGCCATTGCGGTAGCTGCGATAAGGCTTTGGCAGCGACTCAAAATTTTCAGCGACGTAACGCGCGAGCGGCGCGGTCAAATCATAGCGCAGCGACAGCCATTGGTCGTCATCGTCCAGAAACGAGAACACGCCTTCGTTCGGGCGGTCCTGATCCGGCAGGAATTTTCCGAGCGCATCCGTATATTCCACAAGCGGCGTTTCCACCGGCTCAAAGCCATAGAGGTCGTAAACTTCGCGGATGGTCGCCATCATCTTTTCGGCGGCGCGCAAATCATCCGGCACCCGATCGACAAACCCGCGCGGCAACCGCGCCTTCATCTTGTCCGCTTTATCGGCCATTTTTCCCGCCTGATCGCTGATTTGTACATATATGCCGATTGGAGCCGGCACCAATTCTGTTGCCGGTTTCCTAACCGATCAAGTCCGTTGCGGCAAGTGCGGGGAATATGTTCAGCGTGTCGCAATGGCGACTGCAGCTCCCGCCATCATCCCAGCGCTGTCCTGTTGGCAATCCGCATCATGCGCGGGCTGCGAAGAAACCGCCGGGCCTGCGCTGCGAGCACCACCCATGCGGTATCGACCGCCGCAAGAACGACAAACATGACGAGCAACAGTTCGGCCCAGCCAACCAGCGAAACATGGGTGATGTCGACTACCGTCGGCAGGATGGCAAGGTAGAAAACCATGATCTTCGGATTGCCAAGCGTGATTGCCATTGCGCTAAGGAAGAGCTTTCCGGCCTCCCCCTGACGGGGAATGGCATTCTCATCTGCGACTTCGTCAACTGGCGCGATCCACATCTTCCACGACAGATAAATCAGATAGGCCACGCCGACATATTTGAGGATGAGAAATGCTGTGTGGAACGTGTTGGCCAGTGCGGCCAGTCCCCAGACGGCCAATGAAAGCCAGATAGCATCACCGAGCCACAGGCCGAACATGAATGGAAAGACGCCCTTGTGACCGCGGCTGATGACACGTGCCACCAACGCTCCCACATTCGGCCCGGGCGTCCCCGCCGCAACAACCAGAATGCCGGCAAATGCCAACAACGACACCAGATCCATGACCATCTCCCATCTTCAAAGGTGGATGTTTCTCGCAGAAATGAGGATGCTTAGCAATCGGCCGCCTTAACTGGGTCTTTTGAAACTCTGTCGCAATTTTTCAATGTGCGCCCGGCAATGACAACCTTCAATGTGGTCGTTCACCAGCCCCATGGCCTGCATGAAGGCGTAGACCGTGGTTGGTCCGACAAATGACCAGCCGCGCTTTTTCAGATCTTTGGAAATGCGAATAGATATCTCGGTCTTTGGATTGGCGATCAGGGTCGGATAGTCCACGACAACGGGGCGATCTTTTGCACCCGGCTCGAAAGACCAGAAATAAGCTGCCAACGACCCTTTTTCTGCAACCAGTTCAATTGCGCGTTTGGCATTATTGATCGTCGATTCAATCTTGCCCCGGTGGCGCACAATGCCTTTGTCCGCCAAAAGGCGCTCCACGTCCGCCTGCCCGTACCGTGCAACCCGATGGAAATCAAAGCCATCGAAAGCAGCGCGAAAATTCTCCCGCTTTCGCAAGATTGTCAGCCACGACAACCCGGACTGGAAACCTTCGAGACAGATTTTCTCAAAAAGTCGAAAATCGTTTGAAACAGGAACGCCCCATTCATTGTCATGGTAGGCAAGATAGTCAGGTAACTCGCCCGGCCAGAAGCAACGTGTCATTCCATCGGCACCGACAATCAGACCGGTTCTTGCCTCGGCAACATCATTCATTGCTCTGCCTCCCAAGTTTTATCGATAATTAATTATGTCGCGCAACTTGCCACTAACCACAACTTTAATTGGAAGGGGCGCCAGGCGAAACACGCGGCCGAAATTTACCTTTACGATTCCATTCCGGCGCACAATCCCCACTCGAGCATGAGGGCCGCTCTCCTGACAACCGATGTCAGGAGCTGCAAGGGGCAACTGCGCCATAAAGAGTTTCCGGCGCAAAGAGACGGATTTGGATTATGAAACCACGTCATCTTCTTTTAATCGGATCGCTTGCGGCGATTGCCGTTTCCATTGTCAGCACTAGCATGGCGTTTGCCAATGACCGCTATGCCACCCTCCCGCCGGTACGCGTGAGCCCTGATCTTTCAGCTCCGTGGGTTGCCCAGTTGCATGGGCAACCTGCCCGCATCAAAGCCGTGCCGCAAAATCTGCAGCCAGCACCGCGCGTTGCCAACAGACAAAAGCAGAGAGCGAAATCGAGCTATCGCCAGGTTTCATACCAACGCCCGGCTGCAAACCCTGCCACCACGGTGCGAAAGCACCAGATCGACCCGGCTTATCTGCCGCAGACTGTTTCCTATTCGGGAAAAGAAAAGCCGGGCACGATCGTCATCGATACAGGCAAGCGCTTCCTTTATCTCGTGCAGTCGGACGGCAAAGCCATGCGCTATGGTGTCGGTGTCGGAAAGCAGGGATTCAGCTGGAAAGGTTCCCAGCGCATCAGCCGCAAGGCTGAATGGCCTACCTGGACACCCCCGAAGGAAATGATCGCCCGCGAGCGCAAGAAGGGACGCATCCTGCCCGCGCGCATGGAAGGGGGGATCAATAATCCTCTTGGTGCGCGCGCCCTATATCTCGGCGCCACGCTCTATCGGATCCACGGGACCAATCAACCCTGGACCATCGGCAAGGCCATGTCTTCGGGCTGCATTCGAATGCGCAATGAAGATGTGACCGATCTTTACGAACGTGTTCCGGTCGGCGCGAAGGTCGTTGTCCGTTAGAACAACCGCCTTTTTCAAGCTTCTCGCGACCGCCTTTTCACCGGGGCGGTCGCATTGTTTTCATAAATCTGAAACGACCAAATTTTCTGCACAGAAAGAATGATCGCAGATTTGGAAACGTGATTGAAAGGGCTTTTCCTTTTCCCGCGAACACCCATATGCTGACCATGGCAAAGTCCAGAAAGATACGAAAAGGACTGCCACATGGCAGTCCGTGCCGGGGGACGACCCGGCATGCAGGTCAAATAGCATCCCAGCGCATCGAGGGATCAATCCTGCGCCGGGTGCTTCGAGGGAAAGGATAAAACATGACCGTACCGATGGTTAAACTGAACGACGGCAATCACATCCCGCAGCTCGGGTACGGTGTCTGGCAAGTGGGCAACGACGAGGCGGTCGCCGCTGTCAGCGAAGCATTGAAAGCAGGATATCGCCATATCGATACCGCTGCCATTTATGGCAATGAAGAGGGCGTCGGCAAGGCGATCAAGAATTCCGGCATCGCGCGCGGCGACATTTTTCTCACCACGAAACTGTGGAATAGCGAGCAAGGCTATGACTCGACGCTGAAAGCGTTCGACACGAGCCTGAAAAAGCTCGACACGGATTATGTGGATCTCTATCTCATCCATTGGCCGACGCCTTCAAAAGACCTCTTCATGGAAACATGGCGTGCGTTTGTGAAGCTGAAAGAAGAGGGTCGAGCGAAATCCATTGGCGTGTCCAATTTCCGCACAGCCGACCTCGAACGCGTCATCAAGGAAAGCGGCGTAACGCCGGTTCTCAACCAGATTGAATTGCACCCGCAATTCCAGCAGGACGAGTTGCGTCTGTTCCACGGCAAGCACAACATCGCAACGGAAGCATGGAGCCCGCTCGGGCAAGGTCAGATACTGGAAAATGCCACGCTGAAGGCCATCGCTGAAAAGCATGGCAAGTCGGTTGCGCAAATCATCCTGCGCTGGCACATCGAGACCGGTAATATCGTCATTCCGAAGTCCGTGACGCCCGCCCGCATCAAGGAAAACTTCGATATTTTCGATTTCCGCCTCAACGGAACCGATCATGATGCGATTACGAAGCTGGACAAGGCCGACGGCCGGTTAGGCCCGAATCCGAGTACATTCTCGGCTGGCTGAACGGGCGAAAAACCGGGCGATTGCCCGGTTTTTTTATGCAGCGATCTGCGACAATCCTTGCGGCTTCGGGCCACCATAGGCCCAGTCGATCAACTCTACCGTGTGAACGATGGGCAGTTTGCTGCCCGTAGCAATCTGCGTCATGCAGCCGATATTGCCGGTGGCGATAAGATCGGCCCCCGTTGCCTCGATATTTCTTACCTTGCGGTCCCGCAGTTTTACGGCAATCTCCGGCTGCAGGATGTTATAGGTACCCGCCGATCCGCAGCAAAGATGCCCCTCGAGCGGCTCTTTGACCTTGAAACCTGCCCTTGAAAGCAGGTCTTTGGGTTGGCGTGTAATTTTCTGCCCGTGCTGCATGGAACAGGCGGAATGATAGGCAACTGTCAAGTCTTGGGGTACGTCCGGTTCCGGCAATTCGATGCCGACGAGATATTCGGTGATGTCCTTGGCCAGTGACGACACGCGCGCAGCTTTCTCCTTATAAGCAGGGTCCAGCCGAAGCATGTAACCATAATCCTTGATGGTCGTCCCGCAACCCGAAGCCGTGACAATGATTGCATCAAGCCCGCCTGCTTCCAGTTCGCGGGTCCAGATATCCACATTATGACGTGCCTGCTCAAGCGCCTGCTCTTCGCGCCCCATATGATGGACCAGCGAACCGCAGCATCCCTCCCCCTTCGGCGTCACCACCTCGATGCCGAAACGGTTCAGAAGACGCAAGGTCGCAGCATTGATGCCGGGATTGAGTACCGGTTGCGCACAACCATTGAGGATTGCCACGCGGCCACGCTTCTCCCCTTTGGCAGCACTGAGGGCTTCGACCCTGGGAGTCTCGGGCAAATTCCGCGGTGCGAGATCGAGCATTGCCGCCACCGGTCGCAGAGTCTGGCTTTTGCGCAGCAGCGGCACGAAAGGCTTGCCGAGTTTTGCAAGCTTCAGCGCGGCGCGGAAGCGGCCCGGATAGGGCAGAACCTGCGCCAGCACCCCACGCAGGAAGCGGTTCATGAACGGGCGTTTATACGTTTTTTCGATATGTGCGCGCGCATGATCGACCAGATGCATATAATTGACGCCCGACGGGCAGGTTGTCATGCAGGAAAGGCAGGAGAGGCATCGGTCCACATGGCGCACGATTTCCTCATCCGCCGGGCGGCCATTTTCCAGCATATCCTTGATCAGATAGATGCGCCCACGCGGACTGTCGAGTTCGTTGCCAAGCGTCACATAGGTCGGGCAGGTGGCGGTACAGAACCCGCAATGCACGCATTTGCGCAGGATTTTTTCCGCTTCACTGACACCGGGATCGCGCAGTTGCTCGGGGCTGAAATGGGTCTGCATGGTTTCAAGCTCCGGCCTGACGGGGATGCATACGCCCCGGATTGAGAATATTTTCTGGATCGAACTGATGCTTCAGCCGCTGCGAAAGTGCGGCAAGTGCCGCCGGTTGGGGCTCAAACACTTCAACGCTTGAACGAACACTCTCCGGCGCACGTACAAGCGTCGCGTGGCCACCGCCATATTTGGCAATGAGTTGACGCAATGTTTGCGCTTCGGGATCGGCTTCCATCCGCATCCAGATCAAACCGCCCTGCCAGTCGTAGAAGGCATCAACGCCGGCATAGCGACGGAACTCGTCCACCATGCACCAACCCAGCATCGGAGTCATCGAAACCCGCCAAACAGCGCGATTGTCTCCTGCATTGGCATAAGGCAGGACATCACGCACCTCGCGCCAAAGCTGGTGCGACTGCGCTTCGTTGAGCACGTCAACCACCCCGCCGAGCAACGCCTGCAACTGGCGGCTGCGATGCTCAACCGAAGGCGCAAAGCCTTCGAGCCGCAATACAGTTGCCGCCTCCCAGCCCAGCTTGCCATCCAGAAAGCGATTGGCAACCGTCGGCGGCAGATGCGCTGCGGAAGCGACTTCCTCCCGCGACCCCATGGCCATCGCCATCGCGCGCACCGCCTGTTCATCAGTCAGTCCACGCACGGCAAGCGTTGCCGCTGTTTCCGGTTTCGGCAGAACCTTGAACGTCACCTCGGTGGCAACGCCCAGCGTGCCCCAGGAATTGGCCATCCCCTTGGACAAGTCATAACCGGTCACGTTCTTGACCACCCGTCCGCCGGATTTGAACAATTCGCCGCGTCCGGACACCACACGCACACCGAGCACATGATCGCGCGCAGCACCTGCCTTAAGACGGCGCGGACCCGAAAGGTTCCCGGCAAGCGCACCACCGATCGTACCACGGCCACTTTCACCCGACAGCAGCGGGCCGTAGTCCATCGGCTCGAAATGAAAACACTGGTTGTTGTCGGCCAGAAGTTTTTCGATCTCGGCCATCGGTGTTCCTGCCTTGGCGGAAAGCACCAGTTCGTCCGGTTCGTACAAGGTCACGCCCTTGAGTTCAGACACATCCAGCACATGACCTGCATCGACCCAATGGCCAATGCCACGCTTTGAACCGTGGCCAATAATCTCCAGCGGCGTGGAACGGGCCAAAGCTTCCTGCACCGCGCCCACAACGCCAGCTTCGTCCTGCGGCTTAAGAATAGTTGTATCACTCATGATCCAAACCTCAGATCAGAATCGAGGAATGTCAGGGAAAGCCAGTTCCCCACGATGCACATGCATACGGCCAAGCTCGGCACAGCGACGCAATTGCGGAAAGACTTTGCCGGGATTGAGCAGATGCTTTGCATCGAAGGCACATTTGACCCGCATCTGCTGGTCGAGATCGATTTCGTTGAACATTTCCGGCATCAAATCGCGCTTTTCTATGCCGACCCCATGTTCGCCGGTGAGAACGCCGCCGACTTTCACACATAGCCGCAAAATATCGGCACCGAAATCCTCCGCGGCTTCCAACTCGCCCGGAATATTCGCGTCGTAAAGGATCAACGGGTGCAGATTCCCGTCGCCTGCATGGAACACATTGGCGACACGCAGTCCGTATTTCTCCGACAGGTCGCGCATACCCGACAGCACTCGCGGTAGTTCCTTACGCGGGATCGTGCCGTCCATGCACAGATAATCCGGCGAGATGCGCCCCACTGCCGGAAACGCCGCCTTGCGCCCTGCCCAGAAAGCCAGACGCTGCTCTTCCGACTGAGACAGGATACAGGTTGTCGAGCCATTTTTGAGCGCCAGCGCTTCAACCCGCCCAATCAGATAGTTCACCTCAACGGGCGGCCCATCCAATTCGACGATCAACAAGGCTTCGACATCAAGCGGATAGCCCACCCGTACAAAATCTTCTGCGGCTTTGATGGCTGGTCTGTCCATCATCTCCATGCCGCCCGGAATGATGCCTGCACCGATGATATCGGCCACGCACTGCCCTGCCTGTTCGCTGGAGGAAAAGCCCACCATCACCGCCCGCGCTGTTTCGGGCTTTTGCAGGATGCGTACGGTAATTTCGGTCACGACGCCGAGTAGCCCTTCCGAACCGGTCATCAGGCCGAGGAGATCGTAGCCCTCGCTATCGAGATGCTTGCCACCGAGCCGGATTACCTCGCCCGTAATCAACACCATTTCGATCCCGAGGACGTTGTTGGCGGTGAGCCCGTATTTGAGGCAATGCACTCCACCGGCATTTTCTGCGACGTTTCCCCCGATGGAACAGGCAATCTGCGATGATGGATCGGGCGCGTAATAAAAGCCCTCATTTTCGACGGCCTTGGTGATACCGAGATTGGTCACGCCGGGCTGCACCACGGCGACACGGTTAGGATAGTCGATTGCCAGAATGCGGTTGAAGCGTGACATGACCAGAAGCACGGCATCCTGCAACGGCATGGAGCCACCGGAGAGCGAAGTCCCCGCCCCTCTCGGCACGACACGAACATTGTTATCGTGACAATAGCGCAGAACCCGCGCAACCTGATCGACGGTTTCAGGGAGCACGACGACCAGCGGCAGCGAGCGATGTGCCGTCAGACCGTCGCTCTCGAACACACGCATCGCATTGATCGCATCGACAACGCCTTCGCCGGGCACTATGCCGCGCAGATCCGCGACGATCTGCTCACGCTTTTGCATGACGGACGCGTCCGGCTCCGGCATTATGAGTCCGCTCATATTCTCCTCCACCACTTATCCGGTCAAAGTGCACTCCACACCATTTTCGTCAAGTGGTAAATCATTTTTACCACTTTAGCCGATGGTTAAACAGTTTCCACGCCGCGGCATAATTACTTGCCTAGTTTCCCAGCGCTCGGCTAGATGCTTTTAAAACCCAAAGCTTTAGCAAATGCAGCAGGAAGTGGGATAGCAGAGCATGATGAGCAGTCTGGCAGATATGGAAATCTTTGCCCGCGTCGTGGCAACGGGCAGCATGTCAGCCGCCGCTCGTGATCTGGGCCTTTCTCCAGCGGTGGTTTCAAAACGCCTCGGACGTCTGGAAGAGCGGCTCGGAACCCGCCTGCTTCAACGTACGACGCGCCAGATCGCACTTACCGAGGCCGGTCAGGGCTATCATGAGCGCGTTCTCGCCATTCTCTCCAACATCGAGGAAGCGGAAGCCTTTGTCGCCCGCCGTTCCGCCGATGCACGGGGTACATTGAAAATTTCGGCCCCGACGACCTTCGGTCGCATGCATATTGCCCCCTATCTCGTGCCATTCATGCGCGCCAATGCCGATCTCACCGTCAATATGCAGCTCACCGACGAAATGGTGGACATTGTGGGGGATGGTTACGATCTTGCTATCCGGATCGCGGAACTTTCCGATTCAACACTCGTCGCACGTCGCCTAGCGCCCGTGCGCCGCATTCTCGTTGCATCGCCCGGCTATATCGCAGAACGCGGCACGCCACAGACGATTGAGGACCTGCAAGACCACATCTGCCTTGCCCCGCACAACAACGACCCCTGGCGGCTGGAAGGCCCCAAAGGGCCGATCGTCATCCGTCCGGTCGGGCCCTTGCAGACCAATTCCAGCGAAATGGTAAGGGAGGCAGTGCTCGCGGGCCTTGGTATCGCGCAGCGCTCAACCTGGGACATCGGGCCAGAACTTGCGGCCGGAAAGCTGGTACAGGTTCTGCCCGACTATGCCGCTTCTCGCAACGTAGCAATTCATGCCGTCTATCCATCGAAACAGTTTCTTCCAGCAAAGGTCCGGCTGTTCATCGACTATCTTGCCGATCTTTATGGCCCCGTTCCCTATTGGGAGAGCGGGACATCCCACCACGAAGCAGCAAAAAAATAGACCAGCTTTCATTCGTCGGTTAATAAGCCACGTGCTTTATATCAGCGTGCCAGCATATAAAGCTGACTAAGCTTTTGATTCAAAAGACTTAGCTCCCTCCGCACTCCGTTATTCAAGCGAATCGGATGCCCTCCTCCTGCTATCCTGATTTTCTGGGAAAAATGATGAACACACCTGTACGCTTCATTCTTGCAATTATCGTCGCCGTGATCGTCGGCTGCGGCTTCATGTTTTATGACATATCGCGTGGCGCCGAATGGGTCGTTTCCCCTCAGCAGATCGAACAGGCTAAAGCCGAAGGCAAACCCGGTGTGGAAAGCCGTCCCGGCACCGTGACCGTACTGCCCATCCGTAGCGAGACCGCAGACGCACTTCCATTCAAATGGGCGATGTATGGCGTGGTCGCAGGACTTTTCGTCCTCGTAGCAACACGCAAGCGCAACAAAGCCTGATCATTTTTCGATGACAAAGCACGAAAGCCCGGTTGTCTTATGAACCGGGCTTTCAATTCCAATATATTCCGTTGCCGGATATGGGGCTAACGGCTACTTTGCCGCCGTTACAGAGAGGCTTCAGAGCGCATGGCGGAAACGGTTTTTTCACGCATACAGGCAAGCCGCACAGCAGATGATGTTGTGCACCAGATCGAAACGCTTATCCTCGAAGGCGTTCTGCGTGGCGGCGACCGGCTTCCCGGTGAACGCGAGCTGGCGCGCCAGTTCGATATTTCGCGCCCAATCCTGCGCGACGCCCTAAAGAGACTTGAGACCGCAGAACTTCTGATTTCCCGCCATGGAGGAGGTACATTCGTTGCTGATGTGATCGGGCAGGTATTCAGCGCGCCTGTCGTGAAGCTGTTTGCCGATCACCGCAAGGCGACAGCGGACTATCTCGAATATCGTCGCGAAATCGAAAGCATTGCCGCCGAATATGCCGCGCTTCGAGCCACACCGGCAGACAAGGCTCTTTTGACCGAAATCATGGAAGCCATGGAAAAGGCCCATGGCGCCAGTGATTTCGACACGGAAGCACGCCTAGACGTGGAATTGCACAATGCCATTGGCGAAGCCGCTCACAACATCGTTCTCCTGCACACCTTGCGGTCATGCTATCAACTGCTGAAGGATGGCGTATTTTACAATCGCAGCCTTATCTACAGCTATCCCGGCGTCGCCGACATGTTTTTGTCGCAGCATCGCGCCATTTACGATGCAGTGATGGCCGGCAATCCGCAAGCGGCCCGGGAAGCGGTTCAAAAACACATCCGTTTCGTGGAGCAGGCAACGCATGATCGCGAGCTTCACGAAGAACGCGAACGTGTCTCGCGCCTGCGCTACCGGCAGCGGGCCGGCGTGAAAACGGCCAAAGACGTGAAGGATGATAACGGCGAATGAGTGTTGTTTTCAAAGATGCGAAAGGGCCTGACGATATCCGCCTTTATGCAATTGGCGACGTACATGGCCGCCTGGACTTGCTTCTGGATATGCATGGGCTGATCCGTGCCGACCTTGATCGCCGGCCCGTTCACGACTGGCGCATCATTCATCTGGGTGACTATATCGATCGCGGTCCGAAATCGAAGGAGGTGCTGGATTTCCTGATCGATGCGTCGGAAAGGGACGAGCGCGTGATTTCGCTACTTGGCAATCACGACGACGGTTTTCTCACCTATCTGGCAACGGGGGACATCGCCGGGATATTCGCGCTGCATGGCGGCATTGACACCGCTCGGTCCTACGGTGTGGAAATTGATTTTAACGATGCGGATTCAGCCCGCCATGGTCATGCCGCGCTCGTGAACGCAGTTCCGCAAAGTCATATAGACTTCATCCGCACCTTGCCCCGCTCGGCGGATTTTGGCGATTTCTTCTTCTGCCACGCCGGAATCAATCCCGCAGTACCGCTTGATGCGCAAGATCCCGAAGAGCTGATCTGGATTCGCACAGCCTTCCTGAAATGGACTGAACCATTCGAAAAAGTCGTCGTCCACGGACATACCCCACAAAGCGGCATCGACATTCAACCCAACAGGGTCAATCTTGACACTTATGCGTGGAAAAGCGGACAGCTTTCGGCCATCGTGATCGATGGCGCGGAAAAGCGTTTTATCGAAGCGAGATAATGCGCTTAGGGAGCATCCAAAAAAGAGATAAAACGCCGACCTGATCCAATCAGATCGAAACGCGATCTAGTGCGCGCTGGAAATGCCGTACCCGTCGGTCGACATAGCATTGTCGCCTGCGTCGACGGTGAATATGCCGACTGCCATGAACACAATCGCGGAAACCATCAGAACGGTGAGAAGAGCGGCATGCTTGGCGGTCATATTCGGAAACTCTTTCGACGGGCCGGACAAAGTTCGTTAGACGAGCCGCCACTTGCGAGCATGGCGATCAGCCTTGCCCATTAGGTCGCTGCCCGGGGAGACGGCGTTCAGTTACACCCGAAAAAAGTTACCCGCAACTGAACGGTTCCAGCCGGATCACCGCTTTTTTCGGGGAAGCACTGTTTGGCTGAACGGTGTGGCAAAGCGGCAACGCAAAACCGCGACTTAAGGTTAAAAGGCAGTTACGATGCGGCTAGATTTGGCTAACCCAAGCCTTTGCTAATACAGCACCCGCAGCATCTGCCTTTATCCCGAATGTCTCTGCAAGGACTGGATACTGCTCAGTCCACTGAGGAGCGAAGCCTGATATCAAGCCGCCAAGCTGATCGTTCCACTCGGCCACAAGCTTTGTGTCTGCCTCGAAATGGAACTGCGTACCGTAGACCGCACGCCCGATGCGATAGGCCTGATGAGGTGTCATATCGCTGGTTGCCATGTGGATGGCATTCCTGGGAAGCGAAAACGTGTCGCGGTGCCAGTGAAAGATTGGAAAGGTCTCACCCGCCGCGGACAGGACTGGATCGCCTTTACCCTCTTCCGTAAGCTGAACCTCCCGCCAGCCGAACTCCATGGGGCGATCCAGAATGTTCTCGCCGCCATATGCGCGAGCTATGAGCTGGCTGCCCAGACAAATGCCGAGAACGGCCTTATCGCTGCCGCCAAACTTGCGTATCAGCTCAAGCAAATGCGGGAAATAAGGACATTCGTCATCGGCGAGCGCATTCTGTTCGCCACCCAGAACGATCAGGGCCTGATATCCATCGTCGTCCGCCGGTAGCGTATCCCCATCGTAGGGATGACGCAGATCGATGGAAAAACCCGCATCTGTCAGTATGGGTTCAATCTGCCCCAACCCGGAGCCTTGGTAGTTTTGAACGACCAGTACACCCATGAGAATCCCCCACCGACTTTCACATTCGGTAACATGGAAATGCCCCGGACAACAGCCGGGTCATAGATCAGTTCACTACCGACACACTGACTGTCCGGCCCGCAACAAGGTGTACACCCTCCGGCACGTCTTCAAGCTTCACACGCACCGGAACGCGTTGCGCCAGCCGGACCCAGTTGAATGTTGGCGAAACATTCGCCAGCAGGCTGGATGAGTCGCTGCGTTCGCGATCCTCGATACCTCCCGCAATACCTTCGACCTTCCCCTTGAGCTGAACCTTGCTGCCCATGATATCGATCACCACCGGATCGCCTACCTGGATACGTTCGAGCTTGTTTTCCTCAAAATAACCGGAGACGTAGTAGGAATCCGTGTCAACGAGAGCCGTCACAGCCGAACCTGCGGAAACATAGTCGCCCGGTTGAAGCGAGAAGTTGGTCACCACGCCGTTTACGGGCGCTTTCACCGAAGAACGGTCCAGATTGAGCGCTGCGAGATCGCGATCCAGCTGCGCCTGCCGATAGGCAGCTTCTGCCTGCTGGGCCGTTGTTTCAATCTGTTCCAGTTTCTGACGCGTCACGGTCGTATCGTTAAGCTGGCGATAGCGAACCAGATCGCGGTTAGCCATGTCGAGCGCCGCCTTGCTGCTATCGATCTTGGCTTCCGCCGTTTGCAGGGCGAGCTTGTAACGGGCCTGATCGATGCGGAAGATCACATCGCCACGGTGGACCGCTTCATTATCATGAACGAGCACTTCGCCAACCAGTCCAGAAACATCCGGCGCAACACGCACAACATCCGCACGAATCTTGCCGTCGCGCGTCCAAGGCGCGTTCATGTAATAGTCCCACAAATGCCAGCCAAGAAGCCCCGCCATCGTGACCATGACGAGGGTTACAAAGACACGGCCTGAATGTGCAAAGAGCTTTTTCATAGCGGTATTCCATTGAGAAGGACGGCTGCTGAGCCGAGAATGCAAAAATACATGGCAGCATCGAACAGCGGCCGGTGCCATACGAAACGGTAGAAGCGGGCGCGCGCCAGAAGGCGTTGCATAATCGTGTTTGCGAAATAGGCTCCGAGCGCCAGCACGCCGAGGGTCGGAATGTAAATTCCGTAAATGTCGAGTTCAGGTTGCATCACAAATCACATTGTTGTTCTAGGCTGCTTGCGGAAGTTCCATCAGCGGACGCGGCGGCAAGGCAAAAGGCGGCGCTTTCGGGAAAAGGTTGAAGCGCAGGGCGACCAGCGCCATTCTTGTACGCTTGGCATTTGCCGGCGATCCGCTCTCGATGATGGTCGTGATCGCTTCGTCGATGGAGACGAGCAGATTTCTGTCGATCTCATCAGCCTCCTGCGGCTTGCTGGCCAAGGCTCTGTAACGCGCACCGACACCGTCCAGCACCGCATCGACAGCCGCCCGGCAGTTTTCGGGCAGCTTGGAACGATATTGCTGAAGATCGATCGTGTTCATGCCGTTTCGCAGGTCGCGCAGCAAATCGACCTTCGCGACATCAGCCGCCGCAACCAGCGCCAGGCGAGGTGTCATCATGCCTATGCGGTCGATCATGCGGAGCAGCAGGCGGTTCATGCGCTGGCGGCGATGTCGTCCCGGGCGACGTTCGGCGGCAAGCGCGATGTCGTTCCAGCCCGCCTTGATGAGGCGGCGAACGCTCCATTCCGCCCCCACCGATCGTACAATCGAGGTCACGGCCGCGGCGATCACGATCCCTAGCACCGTTGCCAGATTGGCATTGGCAAAACTCACAAAATCGTGGGTCAGATGGCCCTGCAGCATGAGCATGTTCGGCAGATTTACGCAAAGAACCATTCCCAACAAAAATTGCGACGGAATGGCAAGCAGCAGGCCTGCCGGAATGAGGAAAAGCCCCAGCACCAGAACCAGCGGGAAGAAGCCGTCCACAAGCGGCAAAAGCGCGAATTCAAAAATGAAAGCAGCCGCAATGACGATCAGAAGCAGCCAGTTGAACTTGCGCATGACAGGCACAGGATCGTCCATCGTTGCGAAGATGCAGCAGAAGATGCCCGCCATCATGGCTGCGGCGCTGCCTTGGGACCAGCCGCTGGCGATCCAGAAAGCGGTTGCCACGCAGGTGGCCAGAAAAGCCGAAAAGCCTGACAGAAGCGCCATGCCGTAGTCGCGATGCATGGGGCGAGCTTTCAGATGGGCGTCATAACGGCGCCACCGCAGCGAATGCCTCGAACCCGACAGGATATCCTGACGCAATGTGATGCAATCGCTCCATATCTGGACCAGATCGCGAACGCGCGCAGCCACGTTGAAAGGCAGCAATTCGCCCCAGCTCGTCGCATCCTTCCCGTGCCGGTCAATGTCTTCGATCAATCGTAACAGGACGGTGCGGCGTTCCTCCGTCAGGTTCTCGCCGCTTTCTATCCAGCCGCAAGCTTCGTCCAGGAGCTTTTGCACCGCGGGATGCCAGGGCTGCTCGTTTTCACCGGGCTTCAGCGCCAGCACGTCGTGCAGGCTTGATATGATCGGAAGAACCGCCACCATGCGCTGCTGCAACACATGAAGCAGCGCACCGACATTCCTGATCGACGAGGTGTCATAGGCAACATGCGTGGCCAGATTGCGCAGCTCCAGCGCATCTGCCGCCAAACGCTGCCGATCCCGAAGGAATTCGGGCGTCGCGCCTTCCCCCCGCAAGCTCGCGAGCGCGAGCTTTGAACCATCCCGCAGCCAGTTATCGATACGACTGACGAGCACCGGACCGCTATGGCGCGGAAAAACAAGACGATTGACGACGGCGGCACAAATGATGCCGATCGCGATTTCCTCCACTCGTCCCACGGCGTAGTCGAATGTGGTTTCCGGCACGGAAACAACGGCGAAGCTGGCGATTGCCACCGTATAACCGGCAAGCATGAACAGATAGCTGCGCGGTGTGCCGTCAAGCAGGCTGATTGCAAGGCAAAGCCCCATCCAAAGGCCGATGGCCAATGTCAGAATTTCAGGCGAATTGACGAGATGCGGCACGAACAGAATGGTCACCGCGCCGCCGATAATCGTACCGATAAGGCGATAGAACCCCTTGGACGTGGTGGCCCCAGACAAGGGATGCGCCACGATATAGACCGCAGCAATGGACCAGTAAGGATTGGGCAGGTTGGCCACCAAACCGATCCACAGCGCAAGCATGCCCGCAGCGAAAGTCTTCAATGAAAAGACTACATCCCAAAATTTGGGGTTTGTTTCGGCTGGTTTCGTCATGGCTTGTGGGGGCACCGGTTAAACGCACTGCGTCTTTCCGGTCAGACGGCCGATCAGAAAGACTATGTTTGAAATTTCTCATTCAGCTTGCGCAAGACTTCCATGGCGACATCGACCGCATCGGAGTCGAAATCGCCGAGGAAAAGAGCGCGAAGACGGGCAGCAGACTTTTCCACCTTGGCGGCAAGAGCGCGGCCATCCCCTGTCAGTTGGATGAGCTTGACGCGACGATCGGCATCATCGGCAATCCGCTGGATCAGGCCGTCCTTTTCCAGCTCATCGACGACCCGGACAATCGTGGCGCCATCAATGCCAACCCTTTCGGCCAGCACACCTTGAGGAATACGATCTCCATGCCGCAAGAGGGTCATCAGCGGTATGGCTTTCGCGTCGGAAAGACCATGTTCCGCCATCGCCGCATCGAAAGCTTTCCGCCATCCTCTGGCAGTACTGGCAAGAAGCGGCGCGAATTCGACCCACGCTTGTTTCATCACATCAATTCCATTCAAATAGATAGCTTCATACCTATATGGATACAATCTAGTTAAATGCAACTTCCCTGATATTTCCCATCAATTGTTTGTGTAGGAATGCGCATCAATTGCCTCGACATGCGTCGCCAAAGCGCTTGACCGCCGCCCCTGCCCTCTGCCATCGATGCTGACATGCGCGCAAATTACAAAATGCAGAGACTATACGTTGAAAACGACCTCCAATCTGGCAACCAGATCGAGGTTGCCTCGCAGGCCGCACATTATCTTACCCATGTCCTGCGATTGAAGGAGGGGGATGAAATCCTCGCCTTCAACGGACGTGACGGTGAATGGAAATCACGACTGAGGCCGGAAGGCAAAAAGCGGCTTTTTCTCGAACCTTTCGATCAAACGCGTCCGCAGCCCCCAGCAAGTGACCTGATCTATTGCTTCGCCCCGCTGAAACAGGGACGGCTGGACTATATGGTGCAAAAAGCGGTGGAGATGGGTGCGGGCGTCCTGCAACCGGTCATTACACAGCACACTCAGGTACCGAAACTGGGAACCGACCGTATCAGGGCCAATGCGATAGAAGCTGCGGAACAATGCGGCGTTCTTTCCTTGCCGGAATGCCGCGAAGCCATTCGCTTTGACCGTTTCATCGAGCAGTGGGACGAAAACCGTCACCTGATCTTCTGCGATGAAGGACACGAATCGGACGATCCGCTGACCATCTTGCAAGCCATGAAGCCCGGCCCTGCCGCATTGCTGATCGGTCCGGAAGGCGGTTTTTCCGAAGACGAGCGCCAGACACTCCGAAGGCTCTCATACGTGACGGCTATTCCCCTCGGCCCACGAATCCTGCGCGCCGATACCGCTGCCGTCGCAGCCATGGCTTTGGTGCAATCCGTGCTCGGAGACTGGCGCAATGCAGGATGACATTCTCGAAACCCGATGTTCAATGGAATTGACTTGCGTGATTTGACAAATTTGTCCAATCACGCTGAAACGCGAAAAATCGACTAGGGACAGACTGCATGGCGCGCGATACGACGGACGAAACGGCACTGACGGGCGTTGAACAACTGGCAGGTTATCTGGCTGGCGGATGCAAGCCCAAAGACGCCTGGCGCATCGGCACCGAGCATGAAAAATTTCCATTCTATACAGCCGACAACAGCCCAGTTCCCTATGAGGGTCCGCGCGGCATCAAAGCCATCCTCGAAGGCATGCAGGTCAAGCTTGGCTGGGAGCCCATCATCGATGAAGGCAATATCATCGGCTTGGTAGAACCAACCGGACAGGGTGCGATTTCACTTGAGCCCGGTGGCCAGTTTGAGCTTTCCGGGGCACCACTTTCCACCATTCATCAGACGTGCCGTGAGGTGAATGCACATCTTTCCCAGGTTCGCGAAATTGCGGAGCCGCTCGGCATCCGCTTTCTTGGCGTCGGCGGGAGCCCGAAATGGACCTTGGCCGAAACGCCCGTCATGCCGAAATCGCGCTACAAGATCATGACCAACTACATGCCGAAAGTGGGGCATGAAGGTCTGGACATGATGTACCGCACTTCAACCATTCAGGTGAATCTGGATTTCAGTTCCGAACGGGACATGCGCCGCAAGATGCAGGTATCCATGAAGCTGCAATCCGTGGCGACAGCACTTTTCGCCAGTTCTCCATTCACGGAAGGCAAGCCGAACCGTCTGCTGTCCTGGCGTTCGAATATCTGGCGCGATACCGACAATCAGCGTTCGGGCGTTCTGCCTTTCGTCTTTTCGGAAAATTTTGGTTTTGCTGACTATGTCGAATGGGCGCTTGATGTTCCGATGTATTTCATCCTGCGCGACGGTCATTATCATGACTGCACGCATGTCACGTTCCGGCAGTTCATGAATGGAGCGCTGAAAGGCGAAGTAAGTGACCCGCTACCCAACATGGGCGACTGGACCAATCACCTTTCCACTCTTTTCCCTGAAGTGCGCCTGAAGCGCTTCCTCGAGATGCGCGGAGCCGATGGTGGCCCCTGGCGCCGCATCTGTGCCCTTCCCGCCTACTGGGTCGGCCTGCTCTATGACGAAGAGGCTTTGACAGCGGCCGAGCTTCTAACCAAGGACTGGACCTACGAAGAAGTTCTCGCGCTGCGCAACGAAGTTCCGGCCAAGGCACTGAATACAACCTTCCGCGGCAAGCCACTGGAACAGGTCGCGCGCGAAACTCTGAAAATTTCCAGGCTCGGCCTTTTGAACCGCAACAAGCTCAACAGCGATGGCCATGACGAAACGCATTTCCTCGCACCGCTTGAGGAAATCGTTGCAGCTGGCGTCACGGACGCCGAGCGCATGCTAAAGGCATATAACAGCGTATGGGCAGGGTCGGTCGACCCAATCTTTCTGGAATATGCCTACTGAGCATAGGCCTCGAACAAATCCAGTAAAAAGGGCGCGTTATTCGCGCCCTTTTTTCAGCTCGCAACCTGCTGGCCTTTGCTGGGATCGGGTATCACGACGATTGTGCTGCCATCGCGTACATTGTTGTAAAGATCGATTACATCCTGATTGAGCATACGGATGCACCCGGACGATACCGCCTTGCCGATGCTCCAGGCTTCCGGTGATCCGTGAATACGATAAAGCGTATCCCGCCCATCCTTGTGAATATACATCGCTCGTGCGCCAAGCGGGTTCTTGATCCCCGGAGGCATTCCGCCATTGGCGATGCTGTAAGGCTCCAGGGCGGGTTGACGCGCGACCATCTCGTCCGGCGGCGTCCAGCGCGGCCATTGGCGCTTGTAAGCGATCTTTGCGCGTCCCGCCCAGGCAAAACCATCGCGCCCGACCCCAATACCATAGCGCATGGCCCGGCCATTACCGAGAACATGGTAGAGATACTTGTTCGGCGTATCGACGATAACAGTGCCTTTCACTTCATCGGTTGGATAATCAACCTCCTGCCGCCAGAATTTGGGATCGACCTTGCTCGTATCGACGGCCGGGATCGGAAATTGTTCGTCAGGCAACGCCTGGTACATCAGCGGTACCGGTCGCGACGGCGCAGGTTGAGGCAGTTTTTTAACCGGTTGAGACGGCTCTGGCACCGTCGAGACACAGCCCGACAATGCAACGGCGCTGGCGCCTATGAGAAAGCCGCGACGGCTGAAAGCAGCCTTCGCAAAGCCATTTGTAAGGTCGTCCTGGGATTTTTTACGCGGCATCCTGAATCTCTAGCAATGACAGATGCGCGAGAAAAAGATGCTCAAGCTTAAGTCAGCCTTAAGGCTGCACAAACCCGGCACAAAGCGAAAAATACAGCGAGCGACTGTTGCTAAAATAGCGATCCCTGATTGCCGGATTCGGGAGATTGAACTTTCTTTGTTTGAACAGGCTTTGCAGGCTCGCTACCGCCCCCCTCATCCGCAATGACAGCCACGTCACCATCGCGAAACCGTATCGACAAGGGGTCACCCGCCGATACGGTTGCAACCTGCTTTACCGGTTTCCCTTCTGCGTCGAAGACAACTGCAAAACCACGCTCCAGCACGCTTTCGTAAGAAAGCGTACGCATGAGGCGCTCCAGTTCCTGCCCGCGCCGTTTGGCTCTTTCGATGAGAAGTCGCACCGCCTGGTCACGACGGCGGTCCAGTTGTTCCATCGAATTGGTTGCGAGTTTCGTGCGCCGCAGTATCGGCTCCGCCGATAGACGATTTGCCCGATGTGTAAAGGTCGTTCGGCGCTCCCGCAGGAATGTCTCAAGGGCTCGAGGCAATCTTTGCCCGAGAACGGAAATACCGCGTTCCAGTTCCGTAAACCGACGTTGCAGAAGGCGCGGCGATAGCTGTCGCACATGCCCTTCAAAGTATACCCGCTTCTTCTGCGTATTGACGAAAAGAGCACGGGTGAGACGCGAAGCTGCTTCATCGAACCGCCGACGCGGCAAAGCCAGCAACTGGTCAGCCGATGGGAGGGCGCGCGCCGCCGAACGGTGGCTTTGCCGTTTCAGATCGATAAAACGGGAAATGGCCGAAGAAAGCCGTGCGGATTGCCCCGCCAGCGCCGCCAACAGGTCGGCCTTTACCGGCACGGCCATTTCCGCCGCACCTGTCGGCGTGGGGGCGCGAATGTCGGCTGCGAGATCGATCAAGGTCCAATCGGTTTCGTGGCCGACAGCCGAAATCACGGGTATGTGCGATGCGGCAACGGCACGAACGACGATTTCGTCGTTAAACCCCCACAGGTCTTCAAGACTGCCGCCACCACGCGCCACGATGAGCACATCGGGCCGCGGAATTGGCCCGCCTTCCGGCAAAGTATTGAAACCATGTACTGCGGCGGCCACTTCCGGGCCGCTTGTTTCGCCCTGCACACGCACGGGCCAGACGATGACGTGCAGCGGATAACGGTCTGCAATCCGGTGAATAATGTCGCGAATGACTGCCCCGGTTGGAGAAGTAACCACCCCGATCACACGAGGCATGAAAGGGAGGAGTTGCTTGACGGCGGGATCGAAAAGACCTTCCGAAGCCAGCCGCCGCTTGCGTTCCTCCAAAAGCGCCATCAGGGCGCGGCGCCGGCGGGTTCCATCTGTTCGATGACGATCTGATACTTTGAAGAACCCGGATAGGTCGTGAGCTTGCCCGTGGCGATGACCTCCATTCCTTCTTCAGGACGGAAGCGCAGCCGGCTCATCGAGCCGCGCCAGATCACGGCCTCAAGACGCGACCGATCATCTTTCAACGCGAAATAGGCATGGCCCGACGAATGCGGACCACGATAGCCGGAAATTTCGCCGCGCACGCGCACATGCCCGAACACATCCTCGACCGTGCGCTTCAACGCGCCGGAAATCTCGGACACGCTATACTCAGCGACATTGGACGATGCGCCGGTAAAACTCGAATCGGAACCCATGCTCATCCCATCATAGGCAACCAGGTGGCATGGCTGGTCAAGAAGCCATGCGGCGATTTACTGCTTCGTCACCAGCCTGGAAGCAATTCGTTGGCTCGCACCCTCCTCGTGCGGACCGCAGGAAACGGCGATATTTCAGCCGAAGCCATCGTGCCCGGTTGCGGTGACGATATATTGTCTAGACTTTCAATGATGTGCTGCGCAAGTGCATCTACGACAGCGTTTTGTTTTGTATGGCCGCGCATGATGCCGATGCCGAATTCCGGCAGCATTCCAAACCCGTCAGCTTCGCCGAGAACACGCATACCCGGACGAAGCGCGCACTCCGGAAGCACCGAAACCGCAAGCCCGGAAAGAACCGCCGCCGCCAGCACTGTCGCAGACCAGCTCGTGATTATGATGCGATAATCACGCCGGGCCGCTTCCAGCACATCGATAGCGGCATGACGCCAGATACAAGTTGGACGCCCGACAGCCAGCGGCAATACGGCTTCTTCGTGCACCGCGTGGTTGGCGGACGTAACCCAAAGCAAGGGTTCCGTGCGAACCACCTCGGACCGGCGTTTGTCATCGCACTGGGTGACAAGGGCAATATCCAGCGTTCCACGACGGATCATTTCGTCCAGATTGACGGTGGGTTCGCACACAACTGACAATTCGACGCGCGGGTTCGATCGTGCAAACCGCGCCATGATTTCCGGCAGAAAGCGATCGGCATAATCGTCCGGTGTGCCGATGCGAACATGGCCCTCCAGTTGAGTATCGTCGAAGGCCGCGATGGTTTCACCATTGAGCTGCATCATGCGGCGTGCATAGAGCAATAGCCGCTCCCCCTCTTCGGTAAGACGATTGGTCCGTCCGTCGCGTTCGAACAAAGGTTTACCGATGCGCTCTTCCAGACGGCGCATCTGCATCGAAACAGCCGATTGCGTCTTGAAAACAGCGTCCGCGGCACGCGTAAAACTGCCCATGTCCGCGATGGCTATGAAGGTCTGCAACTGATCGAGATCCAGAGGCGTGCTCATTAGCGTGATCCATCACTATTATTGAAGAATGACATTAAAAACATTCGTTGGAACAATCAATTCGATTGTTGGATAAAGCCGCCATCGTAAAGGAAAAGGAGCCGCGCAAGCGAATGACCCTGACGATAAGGATAACCTAGCCCCGCTAAATCAAAGGAGAGCGGACATGACAGCGACAAGCAAGATAACGACCACGCATTTACCGGCAACGAGCGCCTCGACCTCCACGCTCACGCAAATGGTGAAAGCCGTATTCACGTCGATCATGCGTCGCTGGGCGTTTTCCAATGGTCGACGGCAATTGCTGAACCTGAGCGACTTTGACGATCACATGCTGCGCGATATCGGGCTGCGCCGTGAGGATATCTACACGGCAGTGCATTATCGGGGCATCGAGGACCCCACCCAGGTTTTAAGCGAACTTGCAGACGCACGTCTGCGGATCAAGGCAACACGCCGGATATGCTGAACCGGTAGACTCTACATCTGGCAGGCGCCACCTTCACATGCCGGCCCCTCCCGGCCAGCCTGCCCATTGCCCGGCCGCTCCTCCGCTGGCCGGGCTTTTTTATGTGGCTGCTTGGGAAGGACACTTCTCTGCAAGTCATTTCGCAACGGTCCGAACACTCGAAATAAGCAATCGCTGGATAACTGAAATCGCTTTGATTTTTTTCAAAGAAAAGTGTTGCGTTCGGTGTTTGAGTTCGCTAGATGGGGGCCGTCGCGAACGAGTACACGCTTCTGTCGCGCTTGCGGGCCTCCAAGTTGAAGGCGTATGCAAATCCCTGCTGGGGGATAGTTTAAGGGTAGAACAGCGGACTCTGACTCCGTTAGTCTTGGTTCGAATCCAGGTCCCCCAGCCATTTGCTTTCCTTACATAATTTCGAAGCAAATCTGGAACAACCAAGGCCGTTTTGCCCTAGCCATCACGGGGCCAGTAACGGCCACAGCGGTCGAACGGCACTTGTTTTGTTTCCATCACCGACTTTCATCAGTTCCCGATCATACTCCATGAGCGTTGCAGCCCCCCGCCCACACCTGTGGATTAAACAGACAGATATTGGCGGCTCGTTGGGTATTTCGTGTTGATATTTGAATCGTCCGCAGCTACCTAACCTAGAGTTGTCGGGGGCATAATGGACGGATCAAACTTCGCCTCGGCGTTGCCTATTGTGATGGCAGCGGCCGACGAGCGCTATTTTCGTAAACATGCGGTTGGATTTGCAAAATCTGCGTTAGCGGCGGGCCATAACGTGCACCTAATCGTGTCACCCACGCCTGGCCCTGGACTTTCGCAGCGGGCCGGACAACTGGAAAGGGAACTCGTCCACCCTTTTCTTTCTAGGTTCAGCGGTGCGGAACGAGCTCGCATGTCTGTCGAAGTGATCGCGGACTCGCGCGCTATGGTAGAAATGACGGACCGTGAGTCCGTTGTGCTCTATCAGTCGCTACGTTTCTTCCGTCTCCCTTCATTGCTGCGATATTACTACCGCCCGATTGTTGTTCTCGACATAGATAGTCTCGTCATGCAACCGATCCCGGCCAGAGAGGATGCAGAAGTCGGCCTCTATCTCCGGCTTGGCAATCAAAATGGTCGGACGCCGTTTGAACGCGAAGGGATGCAGGTTCTAGGGGCGATGGTTTACGCCGACCCCAAGGGGATCGGCTTCTTTGAAGCCGTTGGGGATTATCTAGATAACCATTTGCGTGTCTACTATATCGACCAGCATGCCCTGTATCACACATTCCTAGAGAAAAAGGATGTGAGGGTCTTTGATATCGCGAAAACCGGTTATCTCGACTGGACGTTCCAACCGGGCGCGAAGGTGTGGACGGCGAAAGGCAAGAAGAAACGGCGGAACCTGACATATGTTCGTGAGAGATTACGGTTGGAAGGACGCAACCCGTTCGCTTCTGCCTTGATCCTGGCTGGCTATGCTTTCGGTATCATACGGACCTGATCAAAAGCCCTCGGGTGGCTTTAGGCTGGGTTTGTTATTCATTGAGTTAGATTGAAAAATCTTCCACTCGCACCGCGCTCTGGACGGTGAATAGCGACAGCACGGCGTCGGGCCCTCCGCGTGGCAGACTCAGCGCAGTTCGGCAAGTAACCACCATATCAGGAGTTGCTTTACGGCTTCACAACGGAACCCATACCCGTGGACCATCGAAAAATTTATGTTCCACTCTTGAACTTGGCCAAACCGTACACATTTGAAGAAATGCAGCGCCGGGCCCCTCTGGTCATGGCTACCGCTATGGCGATGTCGGGGCTGCTCCACTTGTTCAAATGGAGATGGTCCGGCGATGGATTCGCTTATGGTAGCCCTATCGGGCGATTTTCTTGGTACACCTGTATATTTTTGGGCGGCATTCATCGTTGTCGTCGTGGGCTTGCTTGTCTTCGACCTCGGCATTCTCCATCGTGACGAACACGAGATCGAAGCCAAGGAAAGCCTCCTGCTTTATGGCTTCTACGTTCTGATCGCACTGGCCTTCGGTGGCTGGGTGTGGTGGCAGCGCGGAGCGGAAGCCGGTCTGGAGTTTTATACCGGTTACTTGATCGAGCAGAGCCTCGCGATGGACAATATGTTTGTCATCGCCACGATCTTCGGCTTTCTCGGCATTCCGCGGCTTTATCAGCACCGCGTTTTGTTCTGGGGTATTCTCGGCGTCATCGCCTTCAGAGCAATCCTGATCGGGCTGGGCGCAGCCCTTGTGCACGAGTTCAACTGGATTCTTTTCCTCTTCGGCGCGTTCCTTGTTTTCACCGGCTTCAAGATGTTCGGTCACAAGGACGAGACGCCCGACATCGAACAGAACGCCGTTTTCAAATTTCTGCGCCGTCGGTTCAACATCACCAGCGAGTTGCATGGCCGCAATTTTACGGTCAAGCAACCGCATCCGAAGACCGGCAAGATGGTCACCTGGCTGACACCACTGGCAGTTGCTCTGATCATGGTGGAAACAGTCGACCTCATCTTCGCGGTCGACTCTGTCCCGGCTGTCTTCGCCGTTACCCAGGACACGTTCATTGTCTACACCTCGAACATCTTTGCCGTTCTGGGTTTGCGTGCGCTTTACTTCGCACTCGCCGCTGCGATGAACCGGTTCCGCTATCTGCAGGTCTCGCTTGCAATCATTCTGGTGCTTATCGGCATCAAGATTTTCCTCGTGCCGCTCGGCGTTCACATCAACACGCTGCTGTCACTTGTCGCGACGCTGGCCATCCTCGCAAGCGGAGTACTGTATTCGCTTTATAAAACCCGCAACGAACCGGACGTGAGCGTTGAGGACCTCGCCAAGCAGCACCATACCGAAAACTGATCGAAAGCAGTTTTTGACCACGGAGAGGCCGGCGCTAATCGCCGGCCTTTCTGTCGATAAAGTCCGGCCGCCATACTATCTGAGCATATGAGAATTTATGGGTAGCACCTGCGGGATTGTCCCGATATGAGTGCGCCATGACACGCAAAGGCCAAGGCTATCTATTCACACTTCTCGCGGTTACCATTTTCGCGACGCAGGATGGTATCTCGAAGTACCTTGGTACGCATTATTCGCCCATCCTGATAACGATGATCCGCTATTGGGTTTTTGCAGCTTTCGTTCTTCTGCTTGCCATTCGCTCCGGCGGCATCGCCAAAGCTGCCGCGACGAACCGCCCGTTCCTGCAGCTTTTTCGCGGTATTCTGCTTGCCGCCGAAATCGTGACCTTCATCTTCGCGCTCAGCCGTGCAGGCATGGCAACGGCGCAATCGATCTTTCAGGGCGCACCGCTGCTGGTGACCATGCTTTCCGTACCATTTTTGGGTGAAAAGGTGGGATGGAGGCGCTGGACGGCGATTATCGTTGGACTGATCGGTGTCCTGCTGATCATAAATCCCGTTAATGCCAAGTTCGACGCGTCCCTGCTTCTGCCTGTTGCAGCGATGGTCATGTTCGCCGTCTATGCTGTTGCGACGCGCGCCGTCAGCAAAAGCGACGACGCCATGACCAGCTTCTTCTATACCGGGATGGCTGGTGCTGCGGCCCTTACATTCGTAGGCAGCTTCTATCTGATGCCTATTGCACGGAGCGACTGGTTCTGGATGGCGGCTCTTTGCGCCTGCGGCATCGCGAGTCACTACTTCCTGATCCGTGCCTATGACATTCTGGAGGCTGGGGAAGTGCAGCCCCTCACCTACCTTCAACTTGTTATCGGCGCATGTATCGCAGTTACGGTATTCCATGAACAGCTGACATGGAACATTGTCGCCGGTGCACTCATCGTCGTAGGCGCCGGACTGTTTTCTGTCTTCCGGGAACGTCAGCTCGGTAAAAGCAAACCGCCCGCTCTCGGATAGCCAAAAAACATGCCGTTTTGAGTTCATAACATTACAGCATTCATTTTCTGCGGCTTCCGGTCGTTGGCTGATAACTTGACAAATAAAACATGATAAATTAATTCATATTTCGACCTCTTCTGGTCGCGTAGACTTCCAGCCGGCGCTTGACCTACGAGAGCGCCGGTCTTTTTATGTCTTTTGGACCGCACCAGCATGGTTGAGTGGATAAGTCATGACGCAGCCAGTCACATCGCATAGCAACTCCATAAAGACGGACTGCGTGATAGCGGGCGGTGGGCCAGCCGGCTTGATGTTAGGTCTTCTGCTTGCCCGTTCAGGCGTGAGCGTGACGGTTCTCGAGAAGCACCCGGATTTTCTGCGGGATTTCCGTGGCGACACAATTCATCCATCCACTCTTCAAATCATGCATGAGCTTGGCTTGCTGGACGGCCTGCTTACGTTACCCCATACCAAGGCGTACCGCTTACATGCGGAGATCGGCGGCCAGGACATAACGATAGCGGATTTTTCCAGGATTCCAGCACGGTGCAGATTCATCGCCTTCATGCCGCAATGGGAGTTTCTGAATTATATTGCACGCGAAGCTGCGAAATATCCCAACTTCAAACTCATAATGCCGGCCAACGTAGTGGATCTGATTGAGCGGGACGGAAACGTCACCGGTCTAGTTGCGGCAACGCCCGATGAAACCATCAATATCAGCGCTAAACTCGTGGTGGGTGCCGACGGCAGAAACTCCGTGGTGCGCGCAAAAGCCGGTATGGAGATCGAGAGCTTTGGTTCGCCAAGCCAGATACTCTGGATGAAACTGTCTCACCTTCCCGATGACCCGCCATATACGATGGGTCATGGCGGTCCCAGACAGGGGTTCGTCATGATCGATCGCGGCGACTACTGGCAATGCGGTTATGTGCTGCGCAAGCAGACTTTCGCCGAGGTAAAACAGAAAGGGCTCGATGCATTCAGGGAAGCGGTAGCGAAAGTATCCCCATTGCCCGCTGACCGGATGGACGAAATACATACATGGGACGACGTCCATCTGTTGAGTGTGCGCATCGATCGACTGAAGAAGTGGTGGAAACCGGGACTTTTATGCATCGGCGATGCCGCCCATGCCATGTCGCCTATCGGTGGTTTTGGAGTCAATCTCGCCATTCAGGACGCTGTTGCGGCCGCAAATATTCTGGCTGAGCCGCTCAAAGGTAACGACGCCTTGTCCCGCCATCTTGCAGCCGTCGAGGCGCGACGCCGCTTTCCCACAAAGGCGACGCAAAAGCTGCAACTCATGATGCGCAGCGATCGCCGCAAACGCGAAACGGAGAAAGGGAGACCGGATGGTCCGCCCGCTTTCATGCGGCATCTCGCCCGCTGGCCAATCCTTGCGCATCTCGCTGGCAGACTGATCGGCGTCGGCTTCCGCCCGGAGCACGTGCGCAGCAACTAAGGGGAGACTTCAGTCTATATCGTCAAGTTCGTCGTGTATCCCGGCAACGATCTCCAGCCGCTGTTGCGCCGATTTCCCTGCAAGCGAAGCATAGGTCAAAGCGAGAAGCCGGATGGCACTGCTGACAGCCGTATAGGATGCCCCCAATGCGAAACTGTCGACATGGCATGGAAGGACGACGCGGGCATATCGCTGCGCCTCTGAAACCGATCCACGATCCGTAATGGTCACGATATTCAGCCGGCTCGTAGCGGCATATCCCAGAATTTGCTTTAACAGAGCCCGATGCGGTGGCAGCGTGATCAGCAACAGCACATCTTTCGGGCCGGTCATGGCCAGATCTTCAGCCCATGAACCCTGATTGATGCCAAGGATCATCACGCTGTGCCGCAGCCTGGAAAACAGGAGCCGCGCATAGCGTGCGAACCCTTCCTCATCGCCCATTCCTATCACCCAGACACGCGGCGCGGCCGCGATCAATTCCGCAGCCTCGCGCATCTTGTCGGAACGCAGCGCCTCGAAGGTTCGCGTGATATTGGCGATCTCCAGATCAAGATGCGCGCTAATGGTACGCACCAGCGGCACTTCTTCATCAATTGTGGCCGAATATTCGTAGGGCTCGGTGCGATTGCGCTCCTCGCGCGCCTGGAGTTTTACTTCGTTGAAATCGGCATAGCCCAGATGTTGAAAGAAACGGGCCGTCGTTGCCTTGGATACACCGGCCATCTCCGCGATTTCAGTGGCGGAGTGAATCAGAATATCGTCCTCGCGCTCAAGTACTAGCTGCGCGATTTTCTGCTCGCCTGCCGTGAGCTTTGCGTAGCGCTCCTGTATGCGCAGTACCAGACGTGAAGCCATGTGCGTTTATTCCGAATCTCTAATGCACTAAAAAAGCTTATCATTGCCTCTTGCAATACTGAAACATTTGTTTCATTGATAGTGAAACGTTGAAATTCATGGAATCTCCATGGCGTATTCCCGCAATACCCGGCAGCGCATCTGGGAGCGACTGAAAGATGTCGCACGTCCTGATGCACGCTTCCACCTCAAATTTTCGGAATTCATTCCGGACTTTGAGGGTGTCGAGGCAGCTACCAATCGTTTGCTGGCGCTGGAAGGGTTTGCAAGGGCCAATCTGGTTTTTGTCACGCCGGATAATTCCATGATTGAGTTGCGCCGTCGCCTGATCATGTCGGGTACACCATTCATCATGCCGACTTACGGCATGCAGCGCGGCTTTCTCCTACTGCAACCGGGATCCGTTCCCCCGGGGTTGGAGAAAGCCGCAGCCTGGCTTGACGGGATGGAACATTTCGGTCGACCGGTCAGCCTCGAAGACCTGACCCATATCGGTCGTTTTGATGTCGTGGCGACTGGCGCATCCGCTGTTTCCATTGATGGAGTCCGCTTTGGCAAAGGCCATGCGTTCTTCGATCTGGAATGGGGCATGTTCACCGACCTGGGGCTTGCCGACGAGCAATCCCTCATTGTCGCAGCCGTCCACGACGTGCAGATCGTGGAAGAGCGCCTCAACGTTTCCGAAAGCGATATTGCTCTCGATTTCATTGCCACACCGAGCCGTCTGATTGAAATAACGCGCAATCGTCGCCGACCGCGCGGCGTCCGCTGGCACGAGGTTTCGGCAGAGGAAATACAATCGATTCCACCATTGCGTGAACTCGCCCGCATGCGCGGCATTGCGTGAAAATTCAGCACCAAAAGGAAGTTTCGATGAATATTGCCTTGGATCGTCGCCGTTTTCTCGGACTTATGGGAGCTGCTGCCACCCTGCCTGCGATGAGCCGTTTTGCCGCTGCCAATACGCCGTTCAACTTTCAAGCGTCCTGGATCAATGACGCGGAATTCTGCGGCTATTTTGTTGCGGCCGACAAGGGTTTTTATCGGGAAGAAGGCCTTGATCTCAATTACATTTCCGGCGGTCCGGATGTCATCCCCGAAAGCGCGATCATTGCGGGCAAGGCTGACCTGACACTCACCACTCCGGACACGACGATCAAGGCCATCGTCGAACAGGGCGCACCTTTCAAGATCGTCGGCGCCCAATATCAGAAGAATCCCATCGGCATTGTTTCGCTCGCCAAGAACCCGATCAGGGAACCAAAGCATCTCATCGGCAAGACCCTTGCAGTACCGCCGGTCAACGTCATCTCGGTCGAGGCAATGCTGAAGATTTCGGGGATCGATCCGTCCCAGGTCAACATCGTCCCTTACGCGTATGACCCAACGCCGCTCATCAAGGGTGAAATCGACGCGTCGCTTGATTTTACGACCAATGTTCCCTTCACCATCAAGCAGGCCGGTGAAGAGGCTGTATCCTTCCTGCTTTATGACTTCGGCTTCACCATCTTCAACGATACGGTGGTCGTTACGGAAGAAACGCTCAAGACGAAGCGGAAGGAAATTGTTGCTTTCCTTCGCGCAAGCCGCAAGGGCTGGGATGAAAACCTCAAGGACCCGGCAGCCTACCCGCCCAAGTTTATCGACAGCTGGTTTAAGGGTACGGGCCGGTCAGTGGAAAATGAAGTCTACTTCAACACTGCCCAGAAGCCGCTGATCGAGTCCCCCCATGGCATATTCTCCATGAGCGAGGAAGCCATCGAAAAAACGATCGCGGCGCTCGGTACGATCGGCATCGCCGCCAAGCGCGATCATTTCGACACCACGCTGCTTGAAGAGATTTGATGCCAGAAATGTCCGGGATCAAACTTGAAAACGTGACACGCTCCTTTTCAGGGCGTGGCACGAATGTAATTGCATTATCCGATGTCTCCCTTGAATGCCCGGCCGGTCGTTCACAGCACTCATCGGGCCATCGGGCTGCGGCAAGTCGACCATGTTGCGGCTGGCACTCGGTCTTGACCGGCCCGACAGCGGCGCGATTTCGGTTATGGATAAAAGCCCCGTCGAGGCCGCAAAAGCCGGACTTACGGGCGTGGCCTTTCAAGACGCGGCGCTCATGCCCTGGCGCAACGTCGAAGACAATATCGCTCTGCCGCTCGATGTCCTCGGTCTTTCGCGTTCTGCGAAGTCTGACAGAATTGCCGAGCTTATCGCTCTTGTCGGTCTCAAGGGCTTCGAAAAGGCGCTTCCGGGCGAGCTTTCCGGTGGCATGCGCCAGCGCGTCGCAATTGCCCGCTCACTGGTTACCGATCCGCGCGTTCTGTTTCTCGACGAGCCTTTCGGCGCACTCGACCAGATATTGCGCCGCCAGATGAATATTGAGCTTCAACGCATATGGCTGGAAAGCAAGGCGACCACCCTGCTTGTTACCCACGGCATAGACGAGGCGGTTTTCCTCGCCGACCGGATCGTGGTGATGCACAGTCGCCCCGGACGCATCGCGCAGATCATCGATATTCCATTGGAACGCCCACGCAGCCCTGAGGTTTTCAGCACATCGCAGTTCCACGCGCTGGAGGATGCCGTCGCGGAGGCCCTGCATGGCTGACGTGAAGCCGCCCACCCATCCCTCGACCTTGCGCAACTGGATTATCCTTCTTGCGATATGGGAGATATGCGGCCGCTTCTCACTGATCGCAGATGGCGCCCTTCCGGCACCGTCGGCTATACTGGCTCGTCTCTGGATAGATCGGGCCGACTATCCCGCCCATATACTGGCAACACTTGAAGGCGCAGGCGCTGGATTTATCATCGGCAATCTCATTGCCGTTGCGGCAGGCATCCTGTTCGCGCTGTTTCCTGCTGCTGCAAAGCTCGGACGTGGCGTCAATATCGCGATTTTCGCACTGCCTCCGATCGCCATATCGCCCATTCTGGTGCTGACTTTTTCAGGCATGACACCGCGTATTACGCTGGCAGCGCTTGGTTGTTATTTCATCACCATGGCCGCCACCGTAACAGGCATCAGCCAGACGGACCGCCGCATGGTCGATATCGTTCGTGCATATGGCGGCAGCCGCTGGAAAGTGCTGCGCCTGGCGCAATTGCGATCTGCACTTCCGTCGATTCTCGCGGGTCTGCGCATTGCAGCTCCGAATGCGGTTCTGGGCTCCATCCTCGCGGAATTCGGCGGCGGAGGTCGCTTCGGTCTTGGTGCCTATCTGATCGGTTCTCTCGGGAGAGCCGAACCGACCCGGTTATGGGGCATCGGCCTGTGCGCTACCCTGCTCGCGGGGCTGGCCTATGCGCTATTCTCCGTTGTTGCGAAGGTACTGACGGGCAGCACCAAGGCAATCACAGTCCCGGCCAGCGCTCCAGATGTTGTCCAACACCGCTCTCGCGGGCTGAACTATATTCTCACTGTCTGTTCAGTCGCGCTTCCGTTCCTTTTGTGGTGGCTGTTGCTTGTCGTCATGGGAACGCCAGCCATGATCGCGAAAACACCTGCCGGACTGTTCGATTATCTGTTCCTCGCTCCGTCCGCGACCGCCGCCCAGACCAAATTGCTGACAGCGCTTTCGCAGACTTTGCCGCTCACATTTCTCGGCATGGCCGCCGGCATCCTGTTTGCCTTTGCACTCGCCATCGCGTCCGTCGCCAAACCAGCCATCGTGCGCGGCTTCATGCCTGTCGCCCTCATTACCCAGACGATGCCTTTGGTTGCACTGACGCCTCTCCTCGTTCTGTTGCTGGGGCGCGGGCCATCCGTCATCCTCTGGATCACCATTTCGGTCACATTCTTTCCCGCCTTCGTCACCATGGCGCAGGGCATGGCGCTGGTTCCCCGGGCTGCGCTGGATGTACCCCGCGCATACGGCGCGAATGTCTGGAAACAGATACGCCTGGTGTCGGCGCCAGCCTCCCTGCCCTATCTCTTCGCGGCCATCCGCCTTGCCGTGCCGCGCGCTCTGCTCGGGGTCATGATCGCCGAATGGCTGGCCACCGGAACAGGCCTTGGAAACCTGCTCAACCAATCGCGCGGATATCTCGACTACGGCATGATCTGGGCCGTCGCCGTGGTCTCCGTCATGCTGTCCGTCTTTTTCTACCAGATCGTAGCCCTCTGCGAGCGCCGTGTGCTCGCCCGCCGGGGTATGAGCCCGGCAGACTAAAATGCAAGGAGTCCCCATGGAAATCACCGATCACAAAGCTTCCGTTCGCGAACGTGTGTGGAACGAGTTGCGCAAGGTCGCTGTTCCGGATAGCCGTTTCCATTTCGACTTTGGCGAATTCATCGCGGATTTTGAAGGCGGCGAGGAGGCAGTCGCCCGCCTGACCAGCCATCGCTATTATCAGAATGCCGATTTCATCTTCATCACGCCCGACAATTGTCTCGACCGCCTTCGCCTTCAGGCCCTCAAGGACGGCAAGACCGTTCTGATAACCACTTATTCCATCAGGCGCGGCTTCTGGGTTCTCGATCCGAAACTGATTTCGCCGGATCATTACCTCTATGCTTCAACGCTTGACGGCATGGAGCGTGTCGGGCAGCCGGTAACGCTGAAAGACATCTCGGCCCTGCCGGTCATCGACTACATGGTCACGGGCACCGGGGCCATCAATCTGGAAGGGGTCCGTTTCGGCAAGGGGCATGGTTTCTTCGATGCCGAATGGGGTATGCTCTACCGTCTGGGCCGCATCACCGCCGCTACGCCGGCAGCCGCTGTCGTGCATGATTGTCAGGTTCTGTCCGAAAAGCTGACGCCCGATGTTTACGACACGGTTGCGGACGTGATTTTTACGCCCACCCGTACCATAGAGGTTAAAGACCCGCATAAGCCGACCTGCGGGATCATCTGGGACCGCCTCGATCCTGTCATGTTCGAGACGATCCCTCCGCTTCAGGAACTCAAGGCGATGGGACTATAGACAACGTCCCACTGAAAACTCAAAAAAGCCGGATGCGTTTATCGCTTCCGGCTTTTTCCTTACATGCCGATCACGAGCTTCAGCGCAATTGACCACATCGTAAGTGCAATCACGCCTTCCAGAATACGCCAGGAAGATGGACGGGCGAAAATCGGGCGCAACCAGCGGGCACCGAAACCGAGCGAAAAGAAGAACACGAAAGACGCAGTGATCGCACCTGCGGCAAACGATGTTTCCAAACCCGGAAACTGCGTGGAGATCGTTCCGAGAAGAACGACCGTATCCAGATAAACATGCGGATTGAGCCATGTCAGCGCCAGACAGGTTGCCAGCGTCCTGGTCAGGCTTACGGACGCCCCGTTCGCCGTCGCCAGTACGGCAGAGGATGTGAAGGCCGAATGGAGGCTTCGGGCACCATACCAGATCAGAAAAGCCGCTCCGCCGTATCGCATGATGGGGTCGAGCGCCGGCATGATGGCAGCGATCTTCTGGAAGCTCGTCACGCCAATGAGAATCAATATGGCATCCGATATGGCGCAAACGAGACTGACCGCAAACACATGCTCGTCCCGCAATCCCTGCCGCAACACGAAGGCGTTTTGCGCGCCAATAGCAACAATCAGGCTGAGGCCCATGGTAAGGCCGGTTACGTAGACGGAAGGATTCATGAGTGGTCGCCATTTGGGAGTAAGTTAGCCCTTGGATAGCGGACGGAAGCTCATTAGAATAGTTAAATATGATAAACTCAGTTTAGGACACCTAATGATCGACTATTCTGCTCTGAGAGCAGTGGCAATGGTGGTGCAGACAGGCAGCTTTGAAAAAGCCGCACGTGCTTTGAGTGTCACGCCGTCTGCGATCTCCCAGCGCGTCAAACATCTGGAAGAGCGGCTGGGCGCGGTCCTGATTGAGCGGGGAACGCCCTGCACCGCCACTGAAAAGGGTGATTGGCTATGCCGTCACATTGAACAGGTCGGCATGCTCGAACGAGAGCTTCTTGCGGAATTGCCAGGACTGTCCGGCAGCGAGAATAGTGCTCAGCGCGTTACGCTTCATATAGCCACCAACGCCGATAGTCTTGGCACCTGGTTTCTGAAAGCGATTTCGCATTTCAGCACCGCATCGGATTATCTCTTCAACATTGCCGTCGATGATCAGGATCACACCGCCGAATGGCTGCAAAGGGGGCGCGTCGTCGCCGCTGTCACTTCCCTGTCCAAACCGGTGCAGGGCTGCCGTCTCACCCCGCTTGGTACTCTTCGCTATCGCGCCACAGCATCGCCGGATTTCATCGCCCGGTATTTTCCCGACGGAGTAACCCGCGATGCGATTGCCAAGGCTCCCGCGCTGACCTTCAATCAGAAGGACAGATTGCAGGATCGCTGGGTCCGTTCTGTTCTCGGAACCGATATGACTTGCCCGACGCATTGGCTTCCCTCAACGCAGGCCTTCGTCGATGCAAGCCTGTCAGGCATGGGATGGGGGATGAACCCGGTGCAATTGGTTGGCGAGCATCTGAAAGCCGGGCGGCTGGTTGAGCTGATCCCCGATACGGCTCTGGATATTCCCTTGTTCTGGCAAGTGAACCGCCTGGCGGCCGACAGACTTGCAGGATTGACGCAGACCGTCCTCACGACAGCGCGCCGGGAACTTGCGCCCTTTCCTCAAAAATGACTGCCATCCAACCGGGCGTGCCGTCCTAAAGCGAGAAAGCAGGCAAGGCTTTTCCTTACCCTTCGGTCAATCACCATCTGTTTTCTTGAACGTGAACAGCGATTGAGCGATGCATGAAGAATGAAGCTCCTGTTCCTCATCGCGGCGCTGATCGCCCTTGTTTTCCTCGGCTGCTATTTGCAGATGTTCTTTGCCGTGCCGTGAAGGCGCGAACATCCGGCGCGCTCCCGGCTGGCTTGCCGAAGAGCTGACTATCGCCCAAGCGAACAACAAGAAAAAGGCAGGATCAATGATCCTGCCCCGTTTGCGCGACACCTGCTGCTTCTTCACAGACCCTGACATGCTCTGCCAGTGCCTCGAGCTGCAAGAAAGCGCTTATGCTACAGATATCCCGCTTCTGAAACTTTGGAAGCTCCTGAAGCTCCTTCAATCTGGTGAGAAGTGCACCGCGGTTCATGGTTTTCCCTCCATCTTTCTGGCTATCCGCAAGTTCGGTGTTCGTCAGGCTGCCCGCACCTTCGCTTTCGTCTTCAGTGGAAGCTCGATATCGACTTCCAGCGTCGACATCTGATCGCCCCGATCCATTTTCACGCTGACCTTGTCACGATCGATCTGGATATGCTTGGCGATGACGGCAAGGATTTCCTCCCGCAATACCGCCACAAGATCGGAATGTTCGTGTGATGCCCTTTCATGGGCGAGCAGAACCTGCAACCGTTCGCGCGCTTGTGGCGCGGAAGCAGGTTTGCTGAAGAAACGAAACAGGCTCATGCCGCTCTCCTTCCGAAAAGTTTACCCAGAAGGCCGCGCTTTTCGGATGGAACAGTCATCGGCACTTCTTCACCGGCAAGGCGGCGGGCTGCGTCGAGATAAGCCAATGCAGGCGCACTGCGCTGATCGGCAAGCGTCACGGGGGAACCAATATTGGAGGCCCGCAGAACGTCCTGGCTTTCCGGAATGATGCCCAGAAGCGGGATGGACAGGATTTCCAGAACGTCTTCAACCTTCAGCATGTCGCCGCGTTCAGCGCGTACCGGGTCGTAACGGGTCAGGAGAAGATGTTTTTCCACACGTTCGCCACGCTCGGCCTTGAGCGTCTTGGCGTCCAGCAGGCCGATAATGCGATCGGAATCACGCACCGACGATACTTCGGGATTTGTGACGACCACCGCCATGTCTGCATGGCGCATTGCCAGCGTGGCACCGCGTTCAATTCCGGCAGGGCTATCGCAAATGATCCAGTCGAACTCCTTCTTGAGGTCTTCCATGACGCGGTCGACGCCCTCGATGGTCAGATTATCCTTGTCGCGCGTCTGCGAGGCCGGCAGCAGATAGAGCGTCTCAAGACGCTTGTCGCGGATCAAGGCCTGCGGAAGCTTTGCATCGCCCTGAATGACATTGACCAGATCGAACACGACGCGGCGTTCCGCTCCCATGACGAGGTCGAGGTTGCGCAGGCCGACATCGAAATCGATAACGACGGTCTTCTCGCCGCGTTGCGCCAGCGCGGCGCCGATTGCGGCGGTAGATGTCGTTTTGCCAACGCCACCTTTACCGGAAGTTACAACAATCACTTTTGCCATATTTGTCTCCTGTATCTCCCGCGCGCCTCCAGAGCATCCGTTACCCGGGATATGAGATGCTCTGCTTTCCTTTTGCGGCACTCAAACGTGCCTGAAATCAGTTCGGGACCTGCGCTCCCACAAGGCGTTTCGCCTGTTGGAAACGTGCTAGCCCAGCGTTTCGGCCATCATATAGTCGCCGTCGAGCCACAGCTGGACAGCCTGTCCGCGCAATCTGCTTTCCATGTCTTCCGCCGTCTTGTAGAGGCCGTCGATAGCGACTAGCTCGGCTTCCATCTTGCGGCAGAAAATGCGCGCATCGGCGTTTCCTGCTGTTCCCGCCATCGCGCGGCCGCGCAATGCGCCATAGACGTGGATCGATCCGCCAGCCACCACTTCCGCTCCGGATGCAACAGAACCGACAATCGTCACATCGCCATCTGGAAAATAGATCGACTGACCGGACCGGACCGGCTCGGTGACGACCATGGAAGGTACAGCCTTGACCAGTTGCACCGATGCTGGCGCAGCCGGTGCGCGTTCTTTCGGTTTCGATTCCGCGATCTCCGGATCGAAATCGGCTGCAGGCTGTCCGCCCCGCATCGCCGGCGGCATGCCGGGACCGAGGAGCGAAGGCCGTGCATTTTCGAAACCAGTGATCCAGACGCCGCGGCTAACCAGATCCTCAAGCAATTGCACCAGTTGCGGGCGCTCGATCGTTACATTTTCAAGATCGAGAACGATCGGACGATTGAGAAAGAACCCAACCGAACGCGCTGCAAGATCGTCCAGCTTGTCGAGCCAGCCGTCGAGCGGCAATTCAGGCGAAAGGACCAGCGCCAGAAAGGACCTTCCTTTCAGGCGGATTGGACGAGACTGTGTTAGCACTTGATTCATCTTGGTTAAAAAACGGTTTATCCGGTCTATATGCGCAATGGTTAACAGATGGTTAATTTCCGGGGCTTGAACGGTTCCTTGAGTTGGAGAATCCGTTCCTTTCCGACGATCAGAGAATAACTATCCGCAGGGAATCCGCATCAGGCACAGAACGCAACATCATGCCCGCTCGAACAGCCAGAGGCGTCTCAAGAACGAAAGCGACTCAGCCTTCTCCTGATTGTAAACGGATAATTGGGGCGATAATTGACGTTTCTTCGACCGTCCACAGAAGACAATGCAGAAAAATATAAACTTAAATTTCAATCAAAAGTGACGCTACGTAATGTATTATAAATTTATAATATGTTTTATTTAGCCAAATAAACAGAGAAACTTCTACACGGACTAAATTGTTGAAACTTCATCCGTCAGTTTTCGAAGTATATTTTAGTTATTTCACACCACAAAAAGTAAAGAGGGTGTTCCTCTCTCAGCAGACCAACTTCAGAATTTCGGAAGCAATACGCAACATACAGCACGTGCGTCCGTTTTTCCGAGCGATGGAATGCGTGCGGAAACGAGCATGAGCCGCCGGAAAAACGCAGACTTTCGGACGCGGTTTGTCTCGTCCGCATAGGTCACTTCAGCTGGGAACAACTTATTCCAGATGCGCTGGAATATACAGCTATGAGAAGGTTCCCGCTCAAAGGAACCGCCTCGCGTTTGGGCGGGGGGCTTAGGGGCGCGAGGCGGGCGAGCTCTCAGGAGTGCACGCACCATGAAAATGGAACGTTAGCTGCGATTCTGGAACTAACAATACATTCCAGCCTGAAAAATTACGTGACTAAGATACAGAAAAGCCCGCAAAGCTCGGGAGGAGGTGAGCGTTGCGGGCTTGATCAGTAAGCGCGATTGGGAGGAGGAGTATCGCGCTCGGCCCCGGCTTTTGGGAGGAGGAGCAAGCCAGGACGGATATTCAATAATCCCTTCGCCCCGCCCACTCAATCAACAAGCTTGCATTGCTGATATGCACTTTCCACACCCCAAACAAAAACCGCCCCGCGGCGACTGAACGCGCTGAGGCGGCGTATCTCCCTCGAAAGCCCCCCAATCGAAGAGAGATGGTGGAACTTAATCACAGCTTTGAAAAAAATAAATAGGCAATTTGCACCATTGTTAGAAAAGCGGTGAACAATATCGCCCGGAAGTTGAGGCCACTTGCCTTTCCGAACAATTCCCCGCCACCCGGCCATCCATGCACATCAACAAGATTCGCACAAAACGCACTGCAATGTCGTTGTGACTGCTTTCCAACCGCTCATTTTGAGTCCCGACCGATTTACTAACCGTACATAATTTTCAGTATTTTCTGAAAATCATGTAGTTATATTAAGGGGTTGCTTTCTCCATAAGCGGAGTTATTGTTCCTCTCACTTGGAGGAGGGAGTACCGCCCCAGCGCGCTAGACCGCTGCGGGGCGGTTTCTTTTTAGCTACCCAAAAATGCATATCTGCATTGCAAGCTTGCCCCTTGTAACCGTCACGCCGTATTCCTATTTTGGGCTTGTTCGGTTTTACTCCTCCTCCCAAAAACCGAACCCAAAGCGCGATACTCCTCCTCCCAATCGCGCTTTATAGATTCGCCCACTGCACACTCCTCCTCCCAGTGCAGTGGGCGTTCTCATTTCTGGAAGTCTTCTCCCCTTTTGAAATCGAGTCGAATCAAACGGCCTTCGGCTGTTTCTGTAGTTTTAAGGGTTTGCAGCTAATTTTTGCGCATGACGCATGGGGGTGGGGTTTCATGTTCTTCGGCAAGAGCTTCAAAATTGCACGAGCGCCATTGCTGAGCGCGCCGATGTTCTGGCTGGCTTTTACGCTCATACTGCTGGTCGTTCTCTTGTCATTCCGGCTCAATGTCCCTATCGGCCCCATGTACTGGGACAGCTACATCTATTTCGATGCGGCCCAGCGCATAAGGACAGGCCAGGTTCCCAATGTGGACTTCTCCACACCGGTCGGACCGCTTGGCTATTATCTTTTTGCATGGGGACAATCCCTGTTTCCGAAAGCGCAGCCGCTATTGCTCGTTCAGTGGTCCATATTGATCGTCGCAGCGCCGCTGATGATCGGAATGCTGGCTGAGTTTCCCCCTCGGAATCGAACAACCGGATTTCTTATCCTTGTCCCATTTCTGGTATTCGCGGTCTTTCCCGCCAATACACAGAGCTTTTATCCGTATCCCGGCCTGGACGGTTTCGGTATTTATAACCGCCACACGTCGCTTCTGCTTTACGTGCTCATGTGCGGGCTGATGTTCGTGCGGGATAGTGCGAAACTTGCGCTCTTTTGCGCAGCGACGATGTTCGCCCTGCTCCTGATGAAAATAACCGGTTTTCTAGCAGGCGGGCTGTTCGGACTCACAGCACTTCTGGCGGGTAGAATTTCGATCCGCCATGTCCTTCTCGCCGCGGCCGTTGCTTCTGCGGCGCTGTCCGTTCTTGAGCTGCATAACGGAATTATCGCCGCATATGTTCGCGACATCGCTACATTGGTGGCGCTGAATGAAGGGGCTCTGCTTCCGCGGTTCCTGACCGTCATATCGTTGAAGCTCGATGTCATTCTACCAGCTTCAATCCTTGTTCTGTTGCTTTTCTGGAACGAGCAGCGCCAGTCCGGTGCTCAGGCCTCCTGCGAACGACCCCGCTTCTTCGACCGGAGCTCCGTGTGGCTCGCTGTCGGGCTGCTCGGCGGCGTCTTCCTTGAAACCCAGAACACCGGCAGCCAGGAGTTTATTTTTCTTTGGCCCGTTCTGATCATGATCTTTCAGCGAGTGCAGCTTCGCAGTCAGAACTTCAAGATCGCTTTCCTGACACTGGCCGCCTTCTGTTCCATTCCGACTTTCACCAAGGTTGCGCACACGACCCTGCGGGCCGTCGCTGTAGCGCCAACTTATGTCCAGCCGTCTTTGCCGGAGTTGAAGAATCTGGGTCAGGTGCTGACACGGCCCGATTTCCTGCAGCGGGCAGAGCTTTTCCAATCCCATTATCCGCAGAACAACGCGGCGTATGAAGCACTGGCCAAACAGGGACAACTACCCAGTTGGCAGCTTTACTCGGAAATCGACTTCCAGGTTTTCTGGCTCCTGTCTGCAAACCAGATGGTGACGGACCTGAAATCCTTCGAAGCCCGCACCAACATTCGCCTGCAAAGCATCATGACGCTTGATTTCGTCAACCCGTTCGCCTGGATTTTGGACCGCGATGCTACGCGGCATATCCAGATCGGAGCCGATCCGTTCCGCACGGTCCCGGTTCTGTCCGAAGAAACGAAAGCCGCCGTGGAAGCAACCGACGGCGTATTGCGCCCGAAATGTCCGACAACGACCAATCGCCTTGCCCTGCAGAAAATATACCTCGATGCGGTACAGGACCGCACCGTTATCGCTTTGAATCCCTGTTGGGATTTGCTGCTTCGCCCCGGTCTTCTCCCGTAATCGGCCCCTACTTGATCTGAGCCTTGATGAAATCCCGCACAATCCGGACGATCCCGCGCGAAAGGACCTCATCCAGCGCCTGGATGAACGCATCCACATGCTCGCGCCCGCAGATCAGTGGCGGCTCAAGACGAATGACATTTCGATTGTATTCGGTAAAGGCGACCAGAACCCCATGATCGCGCAGCAGATGGCTGCCGATGAAGCCGGGGAGCGAGCCTTTCAGCTTCTCATCCAGCATCCCCAGAACCGGCCGCAACACAGCAGGCATGGTCTGGGAAAAATCATGGAACTCCAGTCCCACCATCATCCCCTGCCCGCGCACATCTTTCACAAGAGCTGGATAACGGCTCTGCAACTCGCGCAGCCTCTCTAGAAGATAATTCCCGACATCGGCAGCGTTATCGATCAGGTGTTCATCGTAGAGAACATTCAAGGCTTCAATTGACGTGATGCAGGCTTCGCCAATCCCGCCGAAGGTCGCCATTGCATGGATCATCGCAGTCTTCGGCGTGCCATAGGCTTTCATATAGATGTCACGGCGGGCGATCATCGCGGCCATAGCCGTCTTTCCCCCGCCCAGCGATTTCGCCAGCGCGGTGACGTCCGGTATGACGCCATAATGCTCGAAAGCATAGAATTTCCCGGTCCTGCCCAATCCGCACTGCACTTCATCGGCAACCCAGATCACACCATACTGGTCACAAAGGCGACGCAGCTTCTGCCAGAACTCTGCGTCCGCCTGAATGATACCGCCGCCGCCCTGCACCGTCTCCAGCACGATCACCCCGATTTCCGGGTCCGAACGAAACGCGTTTTCAACGACAGCAATGTCACCGAAGGAAACCCGAACGGTGTTGTCGACAAGCTTGAATTCGCCGCGATAAAGCCCGCCATCCGTGATGGACAGAACGCCCTTGGTCTTCCCGTGAAATGAGTTTTCCGCATAGACGATTTTCGGCTTTTCCGGACCGGCAGCGCGCTCGGCAACCTTGATCGCCGCTTCCATCGCCTCGGAACCGGAGGACCCCAGAAACACCATGTCCAGATCGCCCGGCGAGCACGCCGCAATGTCATAAGCAAGGGCAGTTGCATATTGCGACATGAAGGCGATCGCGATCTCGTGGCGCATCTCTTCCTGGAATTGGCGACGTGCTTCGAGAATACGCGGATGGTTGTGACCAAAAGCAAGTGACCCGAAACCGCCGAAGAAATCGAGAATCGGGCGCCCGTCCTGATCGTAATAATACATGCCTTCTGCTCGTTCGATCTTCACCTTGTGAAAGCCGAGCAGTTTCATGAAATGGAGCTGTCCCGGATTAAGGTGGGTTGTGAACAGCTCGGTCATGCGTGGCAGATCGAGCGCCTTCGCCTCGCTTACGGTCAGCAGTTTCGGCTTTGGCGTTGCGTTGGTCCTGGTCATTTCTGCCCCTATGCCGTTTCAGAAGCCTGTACACCCGAGGATGCCGCGCCGATTTTCCTGCGATATTCGCTATAGGCTGCGATCAACATGTCCTCGTCCCGATATTGCGGCACCCAGCCAAGCTCGCGCTCGCCCTTTGAAACATCCAGAACACACATTTCATCGGCGATCAGATATTGCTCCGGGTCCATGATCGGCATGTTCATCCAGTCGAGCAGATCCAGTGTCAGCTTTACCGCCCAGGCGGGCGTCGGCAACAGCATGGATTTCGATCCTGCATGACGGATGAGATCACCGAGCAGTTTGCGGACGGGAGGCGGGTTGAGTGATCCGAGATTGTAGGCCTCGTTGGGGATACCCGCATTGAAAGCGGCGCGTGCCGCCTCCGCACAATCGAACACCGAAACGAACTGGTACGGGTTTCTGCCCGAGCCGATCATCGGCACCGGCAGATTTTTATCTATCAGCTTGAACAGCTTTTGCAGAATGCCGAGACGGCCGGGACCGATGATAAGGCGAGGACGAAACAGGGATATATGCATTCCACGTTCGCGCCATTCAGCGGCGAGTTCTTCGGTTCTCAACTTGGAAAGCCCATACTCGCCGAGCGGCTTGCACGGATGGTCTTCCTTCTGCGGCCAGACATAAGTGTGGCCATACACCATGTCGGTGGTGAAGTGGATCAGCTTGCTCGCACCGGCAGCATCCATCGCCTTGATGATGTTCTCCGTCCCGTAATAATTGACGGGAAAGAAGAAATCATGCCGCTTCGCGCGAACCTGTATCGGCGAGAGCATCTTGGCCGAGAGATTGTAAACCACGTCGTCAGCGCGGATGCCCAGTCTGCGGATTGCTGCCGGGTCGGTTACATCGGTCGCGACAAAAGCGGCGTCAGCATAATGCGGCAGATCGCTTTTCACGATATCTGCGACAATGACCTCATGACCATCGGCGAGCAGTTTGGGCGCGAGATACCGACCGACAAATCCATCTCCACCGAAAATTACGTGTCTCATCATACCGCCCCTTCAGCCTTGCGTCTGCCGGCTCACACCCGTATCCTCCTGCGGTTCGGGCGATTTGCCGCTTTGCGCGATCAGCACCGTCCCGATGCAGATGAATGCGATACCCGCGATCTTGTATGCGCCTAGTTCCTCCTTGAACAAAAGCCAGGCGAACAGCGCGACCGCCACATATGCAAGACTGAGGAATGGATAGGCGAAGGAAAGGTCCACCTTCGACAGCACGTAAAGATGCGACGCCATCGAGATCACAAAAGTCAACAGACCCGCAAAGACCCAAGGGTTGAACACGATCTGGAATATGCGCTGGATCATTGTTTCAGCGGAAAAACTGATCGGGCCGAGCGACAGCATGCCATATTTCAATATCAACTGCGCGGCAGCGTTGGTCATGACTGTGAACAGGATGAAGGGAATATATTTCATCACGTTTCCTAAACTGCCGCACCCAGCGTCAATGCCGTGCGGCGCCAGAAATTGGAATTGAACGCCTTGTCGCGAAAAACCTCGAAGTCGCGCCAGCCTGGAAAGCTTGCAGCGAAAACCTCCGCGCTCATCCGCTGGTCCTTGTACGGATTGACCCGGCCCACGACGCCCACGACCATCTGGTCCAGACGATCCAACAATTCCAGCGTCTTGCCGCCCCGATTGGGGAAATCCATTGTCAGCGTATATCCAGGCATCGGAAAGGACATGAGACCGGGAGACTTCACCGACCCGAAACGTTTGAGCACCGTCAGGAACGAGACCTGCCCGGCGGCGCGGCTTGCTTCCAGCATTGCGGGAATGACCTTTCGCGCCGCATCGAACGGAACGACGCTTTGATGCTGATAAAGCCCCCTTGGGCCATAGAGCCGGTTCCAGTTTCTGATGCTGTCGAGCGGATAGAAAAAATTTCGATATGGCACCCTGTGTGCGGTTCCGATCCGTCCCTTGCGCCGAAAATAGGCCGCGTTGAACAATGACAGGCTTGTCCTGTTCAGTGCGGAGAACGGCAGTTCAAAAGGCACGCCAAACCGCCCCACTCTCGATGGCTGCGGGCCGCCTGCCTCCCCGACATGATTGCCGACCATCAGCAGGCCCCGCCCATCGGAAAGCTGATCGACCCAGGCAACGGCATATTCATTCTCCCGGTCCGCAACCTCTGCCATATCGAAATATGCATCGAGGCTACCGAATGGCAGGACCTTTTCCTCAATATCGAGGCCGCCGGCCCGCATGAGCCGGATCGTTGCACGCAGTATCACTCCGGTCAGCCCCATTCCGCCGATCGTGGCCCGGAACAGGTCGATGTTTTCGGCGTCGGAGCATTTGTAACGAACACCGTCAGAGCGAAGCAGATCCAGCCCTTCGATGTGACACCCGAAAGTTCCCCGCAGATGGTGGTTCTTGCCATGCACGTCATTGGCGATGGCCCCGCCCAATGTGACGAACTGGGTGCCGGGCGTGACGGGCAGGAAATAACCCTGCGGCGCGACATGCGCGATGATATCGCTCAGAAGCGTGCCGCTTTCAGCCGACAGCAATCCCGTATCGGGATCGAATTGCAGTATCCTCCTTCGGGCCCGCATGGGCGCGAGGAAGCCCGCATCGTTGTGACAGCTGTCACCATAGGAACGACCATTTCCAAACGGCAGCAGGCTCGCCCCTTCGGGCAAGGCACCGGCGAAATCGGCCTCCAGCAGATCCAGCGGTAGAAAGCGCCGCTGCCGCCGGTCAACACGCCCGAAACTGTCGAAAGACTGTTCCATCAGCGCAGCCCAGCCACAAGTAGCAGTGCAGCACCAAACGCGATGACGACCTGACTGCGCCAGTCCTTGGCCATGAAGAGAACCGGATCGTCATCCATGTCCCCCCGGTGCGCCAATATCCATATGCGGACGTTCATGTAGAGCACCATCGGGCCGAGCGGCCATATCAGCCAGGGATAGGTGTAGAGCGTCTTGACCGCATCGCTGTTGATATAAAGGGCCAGAACCAGTGCCGCGGTAAATGCGGCGGCGACCCCGCACTGACCGACGATATCACGGTCTTCAGGGCGGTAGCCTCGCCCGGCAATCTTGTCCTTCTCCGTCGCCATCGCGCCCTGTAATTCCACATAGCGCTTCGCCAATGCCAGCGAGAGGAAGAAAAACATGGCAAAAGCCATCAGCCAGAAAGACGGCGGAACATGGGAGGCAGCCGACCCACCCAAAAGACGCAAGCTGTAAAGCCCCGCGAGACAAATCACGTCGCCCAGCAACATGCGCTTCAGGGCAAATGTATAGGCGGTGGTGAAAACCAGATAGGTGACGATCGCAAGCGTGAAAGCGGATGGCAGGAAGAAACAGACGAAGGCCGTCAACAGCAGCAGCAGAGCCGCGACACCGAGGCCGACAGGAATGGATATCTGGCCGCTCGCGAAGGGCCGCTGATTTTTTCGCACGTGTCTCCGGTCAACCGGAAGGTCGATAATGTCATTGACGATATAGATTGCAGATGCCGTCGCGGAAAAAGCGACGAATGCCAGACAAACCGCAATGAACACGTCGGGCTTCACTATATCATGAGCCAGAGCAGCAGGAACAAAGACCAGCAGGTTCTTCAGCCATTGATGGACACGCAGCATCCGGGCGTATGTTCGAATGGTCGGCTTTTCGGCATGGAAAATCTGGCAGTCCGTTCGTTTCTGGAACTGCGCCGCCGCACGATCAGGCGCGACCAGGATCACCTGTCGGGCCGCATCGAAAACCGGCAGATCGTCGCGATCACTTCCGGCATAATCGAACCTGTGACGCCCATAGCGCTCCACCAGCAGATCGGCCTTGCTTGCTGCTGAGAGATTCTTCGCTGCAGTTGTCGAATAGACAGCGCTAAAAATACCCAGCTCCGTCGCCACAGCCCGGGCTATCGGTTCAATGGCTGTGGTGATCAGGACCAATATTCGGCCCGATGCATGTTCTCGACGCAGAAAATCCAGAAATTCGGCTCGATAAGGAAGCCGCGAGATATCGAGGGCTACGCGGTCCGCCACCTGTTGCTTGAGATATGCCTTGCCGGAGAACAGCCAGACCGGCAACATGAAGACGAAAAGAATGTTCTTCTTCAGAAGAAGAAAAATTCCCTCCCACAGCAGATCGGTCGAAACCAGAGTTCCATCCAGATCGACTGCAAGCGGCACATCCTTGTTGTTCTGCCCCCGCGTGTCCATTTTTAGCCCTTTACCGCCCAAGCCTCTCTTGTAACGGGACCGCGACAGAAGCCAAATAAAAAATGAACTTTTTCGATGCAGATTGCGCTAAACTCGCCTTTTGAGCGTGGAGCGCCGCGCACCCCGGAAGGGCGCACCACGCTCCCGCTGCAAACTCGCCCAAGGCCTCGTCAGAAACTCCAGTCCTCATCCTCGGTCGCCACCGCCTTGCCAATGACATAGGACGAGCCGGAACCGGAGAAAAAGTCGTGGTTCTCGTCCGCATTGGGCGAAAGCGCGGACAGGATCGCCGGATTGACCTTGCACGCATCAGCCGGGAACAGCGCCTCATAGCCGAGGTTCATCAGGGCCTTGTTGGCGTTGTAATGCAGGAATTTCTTGACATCTTCTGTCAGTCCCACGCCGTCATAGAGCGCTTCCGTGTAGCGAACTTCATTATCGTAAAGTTCAAGAAGAAGCTCGAAGGCAAAATCCTTGATTTCCTGCTTCTGTTCTTCGTTCAAACGTTCCAGCCCGCGCTGGAATTTGTAACCGATATAATAGCCATGCACCGCCTCATCGCGGATGATAAGCCGGATGAGGTCGGCCGTGTTGGTCAGTTTTGCGCGGCTCGACCAGTACATCGGCAGATAGAAGCCCGAATAGAACAGAAAACTTTCCAGAAAGACGCTGGCAATCTTCTTTTTCAGCGGGTCGTCTGCCCTATACTGATCGAGAATGAGGACGGACTTGCGCTGCAAAAACTCGTTTTCCTCGGACCAGCGATAAGCATCATCGACATCCGGCGTCAGGCATAGTGTGGAGAAGATCGACGAATAGGACCGCGCATGAACCGCTTCCATGAAGGAGATGTTGGATAGCACCGCTTCTTCATGCGGTGTCACAGCATCATCCATCAGCTTCACTGTACCGACTGCATTCTGGATCGTATCGAGAAGCGTCAGCCCGGTGAAGACGCGGATCGTCAGCTGCTTTTCCTGCGGCTTCAGCGTTTCCCATGACTGGATGTCATTGGAAAGCGGCACTTTTTCCGGGAGCCAGAAATTTCCGGTCAGACGGTTCCAGACCTCAAGGTCTTTTTCATCCTCAATCCGGTTCCAGTTGATCGCGCGCACTGCGGCGGGCTTCGGGGTCTTGGTTTTCACTTGGATATTCATTCGTCGTCACCAGGATCAAAGGGCGCAGGAAACACAGCCCTGCACTTCCGTGCCGGAAAGCGCCATCTGGCGCAGGCGGATGTAGTAGATGGTCTTGATGCCCTTCTTCCATGCGTAAATCTGCGCACGGTTGATGTCGCGGGTGGTTGCGGTATCACGGAAGAAGAGCGTCAAAGACAGGCCCTGATCGACGTGCTGCGTCGCCGCCGCATAGGTATCGATGATCTTCTCCGGCCCGATCTCATAGGCATCCTGATAATAATCGAGATTGCCGTTGGTCATGAAGGCTGCCGGATAATAGACGCGACCGATCTTGCCTTCTTTTCGGATTTCAATCTTCGATACGATCGGATGGATCGATGAGGTCGAATGGTTGATGTAGGAGATCGAGCCTGTCGGCGGCACAGCCTGAAGGTTCTGGTTATAAAGTCCGCCCTCCATCACCGCTTTCTTCAGGTCACGCCAGTCATCCTGTGTAGGGATGGCAATGCCCGCCTTGTCAAAGATTTCGCGCACCCTTTCCGTCGCCGGTTCCCAAAGCTCCTCGGTATATTTGTCGAAATATTCACCCGATGCATATTTGGATTTTTCAAACCCTTTGAACGACTTGCCCGCCTCAACTGCGATCAGGTTCGATGCGCGGATCGCGTGATATGTCACGGTATAGAAATAGATATTGGTGAAATCGACGCCTTCCTCCGAGCCGTAATAAATCCGCTCGCGGGCGAGATAACCGTGCAGGTTCATCTGGCCGAGGCCGATGGCATGGCTTTCATCATTGCCGCGGGCGACCGACGGCACGGAACCGATATGGCTCATATCGGAAACGGCAGTCAGGGCTCGGATGGAAGTCTCGATGGTCTTGCCGAAATCGGACGAGTCCATTGCTGCTGCAATGTTGAGCGAACCGAGATTACACGAAATATCCTTGCCGAGGTAATCATAGGACAGGTCTTCGCGGAAAACGCTCGCCTCGCTCACCTGAAGGATTTCCGAGCATAGATTGCTCATGGTGATACGCCCGTCGATCGGGTTGGCGCGGTTCACCGTGTCCTCGAACATGATATAGGGATAGCCGGATTCGAACTGGATTTCCGCCAGCACCTGAAAGAACTCGCGGGCATTGATCTTCTTCTTGGCAATGCGTGCATCATCGACCATTTCACGGTATTTTTCGCTGACCGAAATCTCAGTCAGCGGCATGCCGTAAACCCGCTCAACATCATAAGGCGAGAAGAGGTACATATCCTCGTTGTTCTTCGCCAGTTCGAAGGTGATGTCGGGAATGACGACGCCAAGCGACAGTGTTTTGATGCGGATTTTCTCGTCGGCATTTTCGCGCTTCGTATCGAGAAACCGCATGATGTCCGGGTGATGCGCATGCAGATAGACCGCGCCCGCGCCCTGCCGCGCGCCAAGCTGGTTGGCGTAGGAAAAGGAATCTTCGAGAAGCTTCATCACCGGAATGATGCCGGATGACTGGTTCTGGATCTGCTTGATGGGTGCGCCCGCCTCGCGAATATTGGTCAGGCTCAAGGCCACTCCCCCGCCCCGCTTCGACAGTTGCAGCGCCGAATTGATCGAGCGGCCGATGGACTCCATATTGTCCTCGACCCGCAGCAGAAAACAGGAAACCAGTTCGCCGCGCTGCTTCTTGCCCGCATTGAGAAAAGTCGGCGTCGCAGGCTGGTAGCGGCCCGAGATAATCTCCTCCATCAGATCGCGTGCGAGTTGCTCATTGCCGCGCGCCAGCGCCAGCGCCACCATGCAGACGCGGTCTTCATAACGCTCCAGATATCGCTTCCCGTCGAATGTTTTCAGCGTGTAGCTGGTGTAATATTTGAACGCGCCGAGAAATGTCGGGAAGCGAAATTTCTTCGCATAGGCTTCGTCGAAAAGATCGCGCACAAAGTTGAAGGAATACTGATCCAACACTTCCTGCTCATAATAGCCTTCGCTTACCAGATAATCGAGCTTTTCCCGAAGGTTATGGAAAAAGACCGTGTTCTGGTTCACGTGCTGGAGGAAATATTGCCGCGCCGCCTGCCGGTCGCGGTCAAGCTGGATTTTTCCCTCGTCGTCATAAAGATTCAGCATTGCATTGAGCGCATGATAATCCAGCCCGTCGGTGGATTTTGACGGTTTGCTGCTGGAGCCCGCCATTTGCGGTGCATCCTGCACTACTGGCCGTGCTTCTCGCTCCCGTATCAGGGTTGTGTCTGCCGTGTCCAAAATCGTTCCATCCCGTTTTTGACATTGCCAATGTCCTCGTCGGTTCCCAGAAGCTCGAAGCGGTACAGGTAGGGAACCTGACATTTGGCGGAGATAATGTTGCCAGCGATACAGAAAGCCTCGCCGAAATTGCTGTTTCCCGCGGCGATCACGCCGCGGATGAAAGAGCGATTGCTCTCGTCATTGAGAAAGCGGATCACAGGCTTGGGGACAGCGCCCTTGGAGCCGCCGCCGCCATATGTGGGCGTGACGAGCACAAAGGGCTCGCGCACCTGCAATCCGCCCGAACCGTCCATTGGAATGCGGCTCTTTCGCATTCCAAGCCGTTCAACGAACCGGTGCGTATTTTCCGACCGGCTGGAGAAATAGACGATCAGGCTCATGTGACCTCAGCCCTCAGGCTAGAGAGCTGATCATATCGGGCCGGAAGCCCGCCCAATGGGATGCGCCTGCCACAACCACCGGCACCTGGCGGTAGCCCATGCCCTTCACAAGATCGAAGGCGTCCGCATCGGCAGAAATATCGATGACTTCATATTCGATGCCCTGGCGATCCAGGGCGCGCGTGGTGGCGGTGCACTGGACGCAGGCGGGCTTGCTGTAAACGGTGACGTTCATTTTTTTCTCGCTGGTTAGAGCGCATCCCGAAAAGTGGGAACCCGTTTCGGATGAGATGCGCGACAAGACAAACAGACAGAGCATTTCCAACGGTTCATGAAAAAAGAGGGAATGCCCTGGAAAGACGCAAAAAGCCGTTCGCGCATCGCAAAATGCGCGTTGAAAGGCACATGACAGGGGAAAGGCCAGCCGCACCAACAAGCAGCCTGACCGCACAAACTATCCCTGGAAGGGAGGACCGGAACTGAAACTGAATAGACTGAACATGGACTTCACCCCGAAGCTAAATCCCAGCAAAAGTGCAAAGCGGTTTTGCCGGGGAATGCGTAAAAACAAAGCGGGAAGTTCGAGGCAGCAACCGGCAAGGCAAAGCTTGCCATACAAGATTGCGCGCCAACCGGACACCCCGCCCGTGGACGTACTCGTTCAAGGCAGGTCTCCTGGCTCACGGATCAACATTCTGCCCGCCTTCCCAGCCTGAGCCAGTGACGTGATGGACAGAACTCTCCGCTTACAGTTGCGGGGGCAGCTCCGGCATTGTCGCATCCATCATGGATGAAACGCACCGGATTCCCGTCTTAGCTTTCGATCCGACGAATCGAAAGAACCTAGAACACTATATATAGTAGTCGAAGTTAAAAACTCGTCAACAGATAGTTGGCGGCAAGGCATGAAAATTAGCGGCATCGTTCGAGCGCGCCCATCAATAGTGGGCATTGTCGCTGCCTATTTAGCGGGCGTGATCGGTTTCGGCCTGAATTCCGACTTGATAGCCCTGAGCGCCATGCGGTCCACCAGAGCGGGAGCTATAAGCTTCAACCAGCGCCCCAACCGCATCTGCCGGGTCATCAACACTTCGCGTTTGCGCGCCTGAACGCCTGCCAACATCAGCCGCACGGCTTCCTCGACCGGCATCATGTCATCCTCGCGCACGCCGCTCGTTCCAAGAGCGGCACCGCTTGCGCCATAGCCTACTTTGCGAATGTCGGTTTTGACGACACCCGGATAGACGATTGTCACGGAAATGCCGCTGGGGGTCAGTTCCGCGCGAAGCGCCTCGCAGAAGCCTGAGAGGGCGAACTTCGTTCCGCTATAGGCGGTACGCCCTGGCACGCCGATCAATCCGGCCACGGATGAGACAGCAACGATCCGCCCCCTGCTGGCAGCGAGATATGGAAGTGCGGCATGGATAGGCCAGACGCTGCCCCAATAGTTCAACTCCATCAGGTCATGCATCCAATCGAGATCATCCGGCTTGATTTCGGCGAAATTGGCATGGGCCGACATGCCCGCATTCACGATCAGCGTATCGATGCGGCCATATGCGGAAACCGCCTTGTCGATCAAGGCGATGCAGGCAGCGCGATCCTTAACGTCGGTGGGTATCACAAGGGCCGAGCTGCCCAGTTGCCGCAATTCGGCGGCAAGCCTCTCCAGCTTGTCCACATTGCGCGCAGCAAGCACCAGAGCAGCAGTGGCGCGGTCGCGCTGGGCGATCTGCCGCGCGGTTTCAGCGCCTATACCATCTGATGCTCCCGTTATGAGCGTCACGTCCATGCCAGGCCCTCCCCTGCCTATCGATCCGACGACAGGCAAGGTACAGGCAGGGCAATCAGTGCGTCCAGTGGTTTAGACCTTGCGCGATAGAATTGCAGCGAGAGCGAGACCGCCGATCAGCGATATGTGCTCCAGCGCCACCGTCATATCCCGGAAAGCTTCTTCTCCTTCCTTTGCCCAGAACGGGTGCGCAACGGGAATGGTCAGGATCGTAAAGACGGCAAGAGCACCACAAGCCAGCCAGGTTCCGCGATTGAAGATGATCATCAGCGATCCGCCAATCTGCAAAAGCAGGGTTGCGCTGTTGAACAGCCAGCCCGGATGAAGACCAAAGCTTTCCATTTCCGCAGCATTGGCGCCGAAGTCGAAGAGCTTGGCCAGCCCACTCGACCAGAAAACGAAGGTAAGGACCACCCGCGCCAGCAAAAGGCTGGCACGGGAATCGAGGATGTTGGCGATGAAACGCGGCATTGATCAGCCCTTTCCGCCCGTGATACGGATAACCTTGAATGCGACTGCCACGGCAATTGCTGGCGCGAGCGCGAATATCACCGACAGCCAGAGCGAGGCATTTGCCGCGCCCTCCACACCTCCCGGCACGGCAATACCGGCGAAATTGGCAACCATCCCCGCGCATGCCGTCCCGAAGGCTATGGCGAAGAGCTGTACGGTCGTCATTCCACCCGCTGCGAGATCCTGCTCGGTCGAGGGAGCGCTCTGATAGACGCGGGTAACGAGGCTGGGCCAGGCAAGGCCGATCCCGAAACCGATCAGGATGAGCCCAAGGCAGACGGGCGCGAGCAGCGACCAGTTGCCGTTGCCATGGATCGGGAGAAATATGGCGAGCAGGACAAGACCGGCAAGCGCGAGAACAGGTCCGGCAACGACAAGCCTGTCGCCACCTTTCTCCTGCCATCTGGAACTGAGGAAGGATGCCACCGTCCAGCCGATTGCCATAAGTGCCGCCAGATATCCCGCCCAGAGAGGAGACTGGCCATGCAGGTGCTGCAGCAGATAAGGCACGTATATTTCGGGCTGCATGCTGAGCATCAGAAGCGCGATCGTAAGGTAAAGAGCCCCGAGGGGCGTCGACAGGCTGAACGAGCGGCGCGGCAGGAGGCGTGCCTTGGCGTCGCGGTCCACGACTGCGATGATGGCGATCATGAATATCGCAGCCCCCAGACCAACGATCTTCCATAGCGTTTCCTGTGACAGGCTCCCCGCCGAAACCGCAAGAACAGCGCCGGTGAGGAGGATGAGTTGAAGAACCGGAATGGAAACGCGCTCGTTTCTATCCCAGCTCGAGCGCGGCAAAGTCGCGAATGCCACCACAGCGAAAAGACCCGATACCGGCAACAAGGACCAGAAAGCAGCACGCCATGCGCCATATTCGGCAAAGATGCCGCCAATCGCCGGGCCGATCAGCGTCGCCACGCCGAACATAGCGGAAATAAGACCGATGGCTCGGCCCCACAGGCGCTCCGGCAATACGACACGGGTGAGACCATAGGCGAGCGCATAAAGAAATCCGCCGCCGAGGCCTTGCACGCTTCGCCCCGCCAGCATGACCGGCATGTTGATGGCCAGAGATGAGATCAGTGTGCCGGCTGCGAAGAGCAGGGTCGCTACGACATAGGCGCCTCTTGGACCGGCACTTTTCAGCAGCCGCGCGGTGAGTGCAGCCCCCAGAATGGAGGCAACGACGAACAAGGTCGTCGCCCAGGCATAGAAATCCATGCCGCCAATGTCCTGCACCACGCTCGGCATGACTGTAGTCGCGATATACATATTGACCGCATGGAGAGTGACACCTCCGGCCAAAGCCAGGGCATAGAGGCCATTTTTACCGCTTAGAAGCTCCCCCCAGCCAGCAGGCGCATGTCCCGCAATCCCCGCTGGTGTTGTTTCTTCGATCGAACTTTGCACTGTCGGCCTCCGTGAACTGAATTGTTGCCGACAGGTTTATAGAACCTCAACTTTGGTTGAGGTCAATAGGCTATTTCCACTGGAAACGAAGGCATTTGACTGGTGCAAAATGTGGCGTCGAACACAGCAAGATCGCCGCCGCGAATGAGCGCAGCAGCGTCGGAAAGGTTCGTCCCAGATGCATGGAGGTCAGATGAGATTGCCCGGCTTGACCATCAATCTTCGGGGACCAGCGCCTTGCTGACCGAGGATGTCGTCCGGATTTCGCAACGGGCATTCGGACAGCGAGAGACAACCGCAGCCGATGCAACTCGTTATCTGGTCACGAAGCTGCATCAGACTGTCGATGCGTTCCTGAAGCATGTCTTTCCAGGCTTCCGAAAAACGTCTCCAGTCCTCTGCCGTCGGTACGTGGTCGTGGGGAAGGTCTTCCAGCGCTTCACGAATGATCGCAAGCGGAATGCCCGCGCGTTGCGCGATCTTGATAATGGCAATGCGGCGCAGCACAGCACGGTGATAGCGGCGCTGGTTGCCCTCTGTGCGCCAGCCCTCGATGAGCCCCTTGGTTTCATAGAAATGGACCGTAGATACCGCCACCCCGGCGCGCGGGAAACGTCACCAACCGTCAGGCTTTTCTTGGGACCTGAATGTTCCATATCGTCAAACTCGATCATGCCGAATGTGTAGGCCGCAGCCCCGCACAATTGCAAGACGCGTCATAAATCCGCGTCATGTCTCAACGCGCGATAATTGCGGCGTGCCCATAACAACGGGCGCGAATGCAGCGGCAGATCGGTATTCGTTACCAGCCCGGCAAAAAGCGTGTGATCCGCCATTGGAACGCTGCCCGCCAGTTCGCAGTCAATGGCGGCCGAAGCCCCGAAAAGACGCGGCCTGGCAGACGGCCATTCGCCCCACACACCAATGAGAAATCTCTGCGCGTGGGGAACCTTGCCCGCGAAGGCATCGCCGATCATCTCCTGGCCTTCCGCGAGCATGGCGAGCGAGAAGCCGCCATCAGAGAGGATCGCCGTTGCGAGCGCGCTGTCGCTTTTCACCGAAACCAAAACCATGGGCGGCTCGGCGGAAAGTGACAACACCGCTGTCACCGTGCGACCGTGGGCTTCACCGGCATCGCATGCGGTCACCACGGACACTGTTGCGGCCATCCGCGACATCGCATCCGCGAACTCTCGCTTCGAAACGGCGCCGATTGCGTCGCGGTCTATATGCAGCACGTTTCTGTTCATCATGTCAGGCAACCTTCGGCTTCTGTCCCTGTTGGCGCCGGTCGGAAAACGCCCCGCAGCGCTTCCGACCGGCCATGGCCTCACGTCGGGATGTCCGTTCGGCCATATCGGTGCCAAACAGCTATTCGGAATGCTGTTTCAGATAGGCGATCATGTTTTCGAGGTCTTTCTCTCTGGTCAGTCCGGCAAAAGCCATCCAGGTGCCCTTCACCACGGCCTGCGGCTTCCTGAGAAAAGCCTTCAACTCCTCGTCGTTCCAGACCACCCCCTCGGCAGCCGCCTTGCGCATCGCATCCGAATAGGGATAGCCCGGATAGGAGGCGGCCTTGCGGCCCACCACGCCTTTCAGTGATGGGCCGCGTTTGCTTTCGTCGGCATCCGCCGTGTGGCAGACGGAGCATCGCTTGAAGAGTTTTTCCCCGGCCGCAGCATCTGCCCCTTCACCAGAGGCAGCTGTCGAAACAAGAAGGACAGTGGAAAAAGCAAGGGGAACAAGAAGAAGCGACAAGCGCATGGACGATACTCCAGATGATCGGCCATGCTTCTCTAGTTCCTCAACCTTGGTTGAGGTCAAGAGCAAATCTCGTCTGCTTCCTCATTTTTTAGACACCGCTCGTGGAAAAATTCGCGGCAGCGCTCAACACAGCCCGTATCGACGCGGTTGCGATATCGTCGTCGATCCCGACGCCGAAAACTTTCCTTCCATTATGCGTACGGCATTCGATATAAGCCGCAGCCTTCGCGTAAGTGCCTTTTTTCAATGAATGTTCGTGATAGTCGACGATTTCCAGATCGATATCGCAACCGGCCTGCAATGCCGCGACCGCACTTGATATCAAACCATTGCCGCGCCCGGTTATGGCGATTTCCTGCCCGCGATGCCGAATGCGCCCGGCGAAGACGCGCGCCTCTCCGCTCCGTGCGGGCCTGCTTTCCTTGTAGTTCAGCAGCTCGAAATCGGCATTCTCTTCCAGATGATAGACATCGCGGAACAGCGACCAGATCATTTCGGCGGTGGTTTCCTTGCCGGTATCATCGGCGTATGCCTGCACGCGACGGCTGAAATCGATTTGCAGCGGGCGCGGCAGTTTCAGCCCCCGGTCCTGCTCCAGAACCCATGCCACGCCGCCCTTGCCCGACTGGCTGTTTACGCGGATGACGGCTTCATAGCTTTCACCGATATCCTTCGGATCAATGGGCAGATAGGGCATTTCCCATATGCCGTCATTGCGGCTTTGATGCGCGGCAAAACCCTTGCGGATCGCATCCTGATGCGAGCCGGAAAAAGCTGTATGGACCAGCTCGCCAGCATAGGGGTGGCGCGGATGAACCGGCAAGTCATTGCAATGTTCGACCGTTCGTACGACGGAGCGCATCTCCGGGAAATAAAGCTTCGGGTCGATGCCCTGCGTATAGAAATTGAGCGCCAGCGTAACGAGATCGACATTGCCGGTGCGCTCGCCATTGCCGAACAGGCAACCCTCGACACGATCAGCGCCTGCCAGCAAGGCCTGTTCCGTGGCGGCCACCGCCGTTCCCCGGTCATTGTGCGGATGCACGCTTATAATGACGCTGTCACGGCGCGACAGATTGCGGCAGAACCATTCGATCTGGTCTGCATAGACATTCGGCATTGCCACCTCGACCGTAGCAGGCAGGTTGAGGATCGCCTTGTTTTCTGGCGTTGGCTGCCAGACATCCAGAACACGTTCGCAGATTCCCAGCGCGAAATCAGGCTCGGTAAAACAGAAGGTTTCCGGCGAATATTCGAAAGTCCAGCGTGTCTCTGGTTGTTTCCGGCTTTCTTCCAGCATGGTGGTTACCCCACTGACCGCCAGATCGATGATCTCGTCCTTTTCCATTTTAAACACCACGCGACGAAACAGCGGCGCGGTTGCATTATAAAGATGAACGATGGCCTGACGTGCACCGCGCAGGGATTCGAAAGTGCGTGCGATAAGGTCAGCGCGCGACTGGGTGAGCACCTGAATGGTCACATCGTCAGGTATCAGTTCCTCTTCGATCAGCCGACGAACAAAGTTGAACTCCGTCTGCGAAGCGGAAGGAAACGCAACCTCGATTTCCTTGAAACCGATTTCCAGAAGCATGCGATAGAAACGCATCTTCTTTTCGCCGTCCATCGGGTCGGCGAGCGCCTGATTGCCGTCGCGCAGGTCCGTCGAGACCCAGCGCGGCGGCTGCGTCAGCCGCCGGTTCGGCCACTGGCGATCCGGCAATTCGATCGGAGATATGAAAGGACGATATTTGCTATCCGGGTTTTGCATCATGACAATAGTTCCTTCGGCTCCAAGAGCAGCGGCTTCGACAATTTGGAAATGGGATTGACGGCAGATTACGACCGCCGGGATGCCATCAAGCCCAACGGTCGCCGGTAAGTCGAAGGAGAAAAAGCGAAAAAGCCAGGCGTGCGCAGCCAGCCGGAGCGTTCAACTCCGTTGAAACAAATGTCTTGTGGCTGGCGCAAGCGGACACTGCGGGGCTTTCTTAAAAATGGCTTCTCCACTCCATCATATGTCAATGGATATTGGCATTCCTGCGCTTTAAGGCCATTATTGAGCGCAAAAGGGTCAATCCATGTCACTGAATTATCCACCACCCCTTGCACTCGCCATATCCGCCATCGCGCAGGACGATGCATCCTTTGCAGGGCCGCCGCACCGTCACCGCGATGCGCAATTGATCTATGCGCGGTCCGGCGTGGTAACCGTTGCAACCGAAAACGGGAGCTGGGTCGTTCCTCCCAATCGCGCCGTGTGGGTGCCGCCGATGGTGGAGCACGCAACCCGCAGCCACGGACCTGTTCAGTTTCGTACGATCTTTATCCATCCGGATGCCGCCCGACCCCTCCCCTCATCCTGCGGCGTGGTGGAAGTTTCTTCCTTGCTGCGCGAACTGATCCTGCGTCTTGTGGAATTGCAGGACCGGCCAGCTACACCCTTCGCTCAACGCGTCGGCGAATTGCTGTTGGAGGAACTCACTTTTCTGCCCGCCGAACCCCTCAGTCTGTCCATGCCATCGGATCAGCGGCTCCGCACCCTTTGCCAGACGCTGCAAGCGGAGCCGGATACGGAGTTATCGCTCGATGCTGCCGCCTCGCGGACTGGCATGAGCAGGCGCAGTTTCATGCGTCATTTCGAGCGTGAAACCGGCATGACCTACGGTCGCTGGCGCCAGCAGGCCCGCTTGCTAGCTGCATTGCCTGCGCTTGCCGCAGGCGTGCCGGTCGTGACGGTGGCGCTTGATTGCGGATACCAAAGCGCAAGCGCTTTCGCCGCAACGTTCAAGCGCAGCCTCGGACGAAGCCCCGCAAGTTATTTCGAGTGAAATATTCACAGAACGGCCTGATGGTACTCGCCAAGAACGAGAACATTTTCAATCGTTTTTTGCTCCGGCGTCATTCACCCATGAGCTTTCCGGCATGGATTTCAGCGTCTTGGGCGAAGGGAGAAATTGACAGTCCGGCTTCTTATCCTGTATCGATCATTCAGTTTTGAACATTGTTCAGTATATTGAACAAACGAAGAGTTTCTCCCAAGGCTTTTCTTTCAGAACTGCCGGTGCATCGGCTGCATCGGAGAATTACCGGACGCTTCCTTCCCAAGACAGGAGCGTTTCCGGGATAGCCCAGCGTTGTGCGCCGGTGAGGAAATGAGAGACCTCGGCGCTGGTGAAAGTGAAAAGGGTGGAATGATGACAACAGAGATCAAGCCATTTTCGTTCGATACCGTCGGCTCGATGCTCGTCGAATGGAGCGCTGCGAAGCGCCTCGGCGAAATCCTCGGCGAACGGTTTTCGGAACGCAGGATTCTGATCGTGACGGACAAGGGCCTGCACAAGGCCGGCGTCCTCAACCATGCGCTTGCCTCGCTCGAAAAGGCGGGATTCGGTATCAGCGTGTTCGACGACGTGGTAGCCGATCCGCCGGAATCCGTATTGTTTGCCTGCGTCGAGCAGGCAAAGGCTGCCGGTTGCGATATCGTGCTTGGTCTGGGCGGCGGTTCCTCCATGGATATCGCCAAGCTCGCCGCCGTGCTGATTGTTTCCGAACAGGAACTTTCCGAGCTTTACGGTATCGGCAAGGTACAGGGCGGACGTCTGCCGCTGATCCAGATTCCGACCACCGCCGGAACGGGCTCGGAGGTCACGAACATCACCATTCTGACGACGGGCGAAACCACGAAGATGGGCGTCGTCGCCCGCCAGCTTTACGCTGATTTCGTAATCCTCGATGCAGAACTGACCTGCGGTCTTCCCGCGCTTCATACGGCTGCGACCGGCATTGATGCCATGGTTCATGCGATCGAAGCCTATACGAGCCGGATCAAGAAGAACCCGCTCTCGGATGCGTTCGCCCGCGAGGCGCTGAAGCTTCTTTCAGCGAACCTGATTGCGGCCTGCGAAGATGGCAATGATCGTCATGCCCGCGAGGCTATGCTGCTCGGCGCCAACTATGCCGGTCAGGCCTTTTCCAACTCGCCTGTCGGCGCTGTTCACGCGCTGGCTTACCCGCTCGGCGGCCACTACCATGTGCCGCACGGCCTTTCCAATGCGCTGATGCTGGGGCCTGTCCTGCGCTACAATATGGCAGGCGCAGCCGCGCTTTACGCCGAACTTGCCGATCTGCTGCTGGAGAAATCCGAAGGCACGACCGAAGAGCGTTCAGCGGCTTTCGTCATCTATATGGAAGAGCTGATGAACAAGTCGGGTGCGCCGCGCCGCCTGCGTGATGTCGGCGTGACGGAAGACAGCCTCGAAACGCTGGCACGCGATGCGATGCTGCAGACACGGCTTCTGGGCAACAACCCGGTCGATGTGACCGAGGCCGACGCCCTGGCGCTTTACCGCGAAGCTTTCTGAGCGCGAGCATTTCCAGCAAAAATGCGAAGCGCTTTTTTCTGGAAATGCGACACAGCAAATCTTTAGTGCGGTTCCGACAGCTCTGCTTTAACCGGAACCGCTCTGCCACAACGACCTGAAGGTTGAGGACCGCAGAAGCGTGCTGATAGCCGCTTCCGCGCAGCCTTTTCTATGTCCCGGAGAATAAATTGAGCACTGAACGCATCGACGGTCAGGAGCAGCCCTATTGGCCTGCCGGACCGTTCAAAATTCGCTTGCCTTTTGTCCATTACAAATTCGAGTGGCCTGACTATTGCCAGGGGCTTCTCATGTGCGCCGTCGACCTGTCGGCGATCCCGCTCATGGCGGAGCTTCTTGGAATGCCCTTCGAAGTCGCGCTTGCCGTGGTGGTGCTGAACGGGCTTTTCTATCTCACCCACCATCTGCTCGGCGACCCGGTCGTTCCCGGCTGGATCACGCCTGCCGTCCCCCTCATCATGGCCTATTGCTCGACCTTTCCTGAAGGCCCGGAACGCATACACGCGCTTGTCTCCTTCCAGATGATGCTAGGGCTCTTATCCATCTTCATCGGCGCGACCGGCATCGCAAATCGGGTGATCGCCGCGATCCCGCAAGCGATCAAATCAGGCATCATCATCGGCGCCGGTTTTTCGGCTGTCATTTCGGTATTCAAGATCGGCGGAAATTTCGACACGTTTCCGTTCACGATCTCGATTGCCATCGGCCTTTGCTTTTACCTGATGTTCTCGCCGCAGTTTAACCGCCTTTCTCGCAATGGCGGCTTTTTCGGCCTTATCGGAAAGCTCGGCGTATTGCCTTGCATCCTGCTTGCCGTGGTGATTGCCCCGCTCTTCGGGGAGGCCAAGTGGCCGGAATTCCAGTGGACGATCTCGTCTCCGGATTTCGCGACACTGTGGCGCGAATATACGATCTTCGGCCTCGGCATGCCGCCGCTTTCCATGTTCCTCACGGCTCTGCCAACGGTGCTTGCGACCTATATTGTCCTGTTCGGCGATGTTCTGAAAACCAAGTCGATCATCGGGGAAGCCCAGCAGCACCGTCCTGACGAGAAGATCGACTACAATCCAAACCGCGCGCACCTCGTTTTCGGCATGCGCAATACGGGAATGTCGATCCTCGGCCCCGATGTGACCATGTGCGGCCCGGTATGGGCGGCAATGCAGGTGGTTATCTGCGAGCGCTTTTCTAAGGGCAAGAAGTCGATGCACTCGATCTTCGGCGGCGCGGGTTCGTTCCGCTGGGGCACCAATACCGGCCTGTTCCTGATGCCGATCGTGACACTGGTCCAGCCGATCCTCGGCGTGGCGCTGACGCTCACTCTGCTGATCCAGGGCTATGTCTCGGTGCGTATCGGTGTCATGGAAGCCCGCTCGCAGCGCGACCTCGGCATCGCAGGCATTACAGGCGCGGTACTGGCAACGCGCGGTGCCGGATGGGCTTTCGCCACCGGAGTCATTCTCTGCCTGCTGATCTATGGCCGCGAATTCTTCCGTGGCGAAGTGGACCAAACCTTCGTGAAGGACCAGCAGTACTGATGCATAAACCCTCCCGCATCTTGCGGGAGGGTTTCATTTTCTGGAGATGTTAACCGGCAACAACCTCCGGCAACGGCCTGTCCACGATCATCGCATGATCGAGCACACGTTGCAGATTGGCCGCATGGCGGAAACCCGGTTCCAGTTGCGCCCCGTCGGCCACCGCGCGGGCAAACCGCTGATAATTCGTCTCCACCGTTCCGGCATCGATGTCCCGCCATACCGGCGTTTCGATATCCTCGCCGATGGAACCACGCAGGCTCGAGCCAGTCGGTGTGTGAAGAATTTCCAGCGCGCCCTTGTCTCCGTGGATACGCAACCGCAACTCATTGAGGTGACCTGTAGCCCAGCGGCTGGCGTGAATGACACCCAGCGCGCCATTGGCATATTCGGCCATCATGACGAAGCTGTCATTGGCATCCAGCACATATTCGCCGATATGGTTGTTGTCCGCCTTCTCGAAAGTCTTGAGACGCGCCGAAGCCCGCTCCACATCGCTGCCGATCGCATAGGTCGCGAAGTCGAGAATATGAATGCCGACATCGCCTAGAACGCCGTTGGAACCGTGCCGGGTTGAAAGCCGCCAGAGCCACTTGCTCTCGGTTTTCCAGTCCCCCCAGGCCTTGGAGACCAGCCAGCTTTGCAGATAGGACGCCTCGAAGTGGCGCACCTGTCCGATCTCGCCCGCCAGCACCATTTCGCGCGCCTTCTGCAGCGGCGCTACATTGCGATAGGTGAGGTTGACCATGTTGACGACGCCCGCCTGCTCGGCGGCGTCGGCCATTTCGGCGGCTTTCTCGTAGCTTTCGGCCAGCGGCTTTTCGCAGAAGACATGCTTGCCTGCCCCGACCAGCGCAAGCGTGGTCGGGTGGTGAATGGCGTCCGGCGTCACATTGGCAACCGCGTCGAAGCGGTTCCATTCCAGCGCATCCTCAAGCCGCGTGAAGCGGTTGTGAATGCCATGGTTTTCCGAAAACGCATCGACACGCACCGCCGAAACATCGCAAGCCGCGACAACCTCCACACCATTGATGGCCTTGAAGGCTTCGACATGGTTCTTCGCCATGCCGCCCGTTCCAAGAATAAGAAGACGCATGATGCACCTCAGCGATAGCCGGCTTCGCCCGGCTTGTGCAATTTCGGACCACGCTCCACGATCGGCTCCGGCGCCTGATCCACCGGGACATTCGGCGCGGTATGGATGCCCGCCCATGCCGGTTGCGGATTATAGGCCCATTTCACCGAATTGCGCAGGACTGTCCGCACATTCGCATCGTGATAGGTAGGATAGGTCTCGTGACCGGGACGGAAATAGAACACATTGCCTGCACCGCGCCGCCAGGTCATCCCCGACCGGAAGACTTCACCGCCGGCGAACCAAGAGATGAAAACCGTTTCGAGCGGTTCCGGCACGGAGAACTGCTCCCCGTACATTTCCTCGTTCTCCAGCACGAAATTCTCGTCCAGCCCCTGCGTGATCGGATGGCCGCGATTGACTACCCAGAGCCGCTCGCGCTCCCCCGCCTCGCGCCATTTCAGCGCGCAGGGCGTTCCCATCAGCCGCTTGAATATCTTGGAGAAATGCCCTGAATGGAGCACGATCAGCCCCATGCCTTCAAAGACGCGCCTTGCCACGCGCTCCACAACCTCGTCGCTGACGCCGCCATGGTCCTTGTGTCCCCACCAGACCAGTACATCCGTTCCCGCAAGACGCTCTTCGGTCAGGCCATGCTCCGGCTCCTGCAAGGTGGCGGTCGTCGCTTCGATGGCACTGTCCTCATTCAGTGCCTTCGCGATCGTATTGTGCATGCCGTCCGGATAAACCGAACGCACGGTTTCATTGATCTGCTCGTGAATGTTTTCACCCCAGACGATTGTACGAATAGGCACGAATATTCTCCTTGCTGCGGGCATCACGGCCCATTTGTCTCATGTGTCGTTGAGCTTGGGAGGTCGGCGTCAGACGGCGCGGCCCTTTTCATCGAAGCGATGAATATTGTCCCCCATGGGGAAACCGAGAGCGTCTCGCCTGATCTACGCGCTGCCACGCCGCTTTCGCGGACCACCAGCGGCTCCTCCAGGCCGAGATCGATATAGACATAGGTATCGGAACCGAGGATTTCGCTGTGAATCACCCGACCGGTCCAGTGGCCTCCCTCGGCAACGATGGCGAGGTGTTCGGGGCGCAGACCCACCGTATGCGCGCCGAAAGGCTCACTATAGCTGCCGGTCAGGAAGTTCATCTTCGGCGATCCGATGAACCCGGCGACGAAAAGCGAATTCGGCTTTTCGTAAAGCTCAAGCGGCGTTCCGATCTGCTCCACGCGTCCATCGCGCAGCACGCAGATGCGGTCGGCCAGGGTCATCGCCTCCACCTGATCGTGTGTCACATAGATCATGGTGGTGTCTTCCATGCTCTCGTGGAGCTTAGCGATCTCAAGCCTTGTAGCCACACGTAGTGCCGCATCGAGGTTGGACAAGGGTTCGTCGAACAGGAAAACCTTCGGGTCGCGCACAATGGCGCGGCCAATCGCGACACGCTGGCGCTGCCCGCCCGAAAGCTGACGCGGCAGGCGCTCCAGATAAGGTATGAGTTGCAGCATCTCCGCGGCTGCATGAATGCGGGCCTTGCATTCCTGCTTGTCCTTGCCCGCAAGCTGCATTCCGAAGGCCATGTTCTCATAGACCGTCATATGCGGATAAAGCGCATAGGACTGGAACACCATGGCGATACCGCGCTTCGACGGCGCGAAGCTGTTGACCACCGTTCCGTCGATGGAAAGACTGCCCGACGAGATTTCCTCCAGCCCGGCAATGAGGCGCAGCAGTGTGGACTTGCCGCAGCCGGAAGGGCCGACGAAAACCATGAACTCGCCGGGCCGGATATCCATGTCCACGCCCCGGATGACCTCGAAATTGCCGAAAGATTTGCGCACATCGCGCAATTGAAGCTCTGCCATGGTTGTACCTAACCCTTTACGCCGCCTGCCGTCAGACCGGACACGATCCGCCGCTGGAAGATGAGCACGAGGATGACGAGGGGAACCGTCACGATGACGGAAGCCGCCATGATGTTTCCCCATGGGATTTCAAATTGACTGCCGCCGGACAGAAGCGCGATGGCCACCGGCACGGTGCGCTGGCTGCCCGAGGAGGTGAAGGTGAGCGCAAACAGGAACTCGTTCCACGCCGAGATGAAGGCGAGCAGCCCGGTCGTCACCAGCGCGGGCCACATGAGCGGCATGAAAACCCGCGTGATGATGACCCATGGGGAGGCGCCGTCCACGATGGCGGCTTCTTCGATCTCGACCGGCAGGTCGCGCATGAAGGTGGTGAGAACCCAGACCGTGAACGGCAGCGTGAAGATCATGTAGGAGAAGATCAGCGCCAGCGGCGTGTTGAAGATGCCGAGGAAGCGGATCAGCTCGAACAGCCCTGCCAGAACGGCGATCTGCGGGAACATGGACACCGAAAGAATGGTAAGAAGCAGGAGCCCGCGCCCGCGAAAACTCACACGCGCCAGTGCATAGGCCGCTGTCACCGCCAGCAGCAGCGAGATTGCCACCACCACGGTCGCCACCATAAGCGAGTTGCCGAGGCTGCGCAGAAAGCTGCCCTGGGTCAGCACGCTGGCATAGTTTTCAATCGAGAAACCGGTCGGCCAGTAGTCGACCTGAAACAGCGCCGTTCCGGATTTCACACTGGTGATGATCGCGTAGTAGAACGGGAACACTGCGATCAGGATGATGAGTGCCACCAGCAGATAAAAGCCGAGGGTTTTTATATAATGCATCCTGCTAGTCCCCCCTGCCGACATTGACGCGCCCGAAGAACATGTAGAGCACGGTGATGGTCGCGATGATGAGGAACAACATCGTCGATGCCGCCGCACCATAGGCGAACTTGTCGAAATCGAAGAGATTTTCGCGCGCGAAGACCGACATGGTTTTCGTCTGCGCATTGTTGGGCGTCAGCACATAGATGAGATCGAATATGCGCAGGGCATCCAGCATCCGGAAGATGATGGCCACCATCAGCGCCGGACGGATCAGCGGCAGCGTCACCCGCCAGAACACCTTCAGCGGGTGCACGCCATCTATCCTGGCTGCCTCGTAGATATCCGTTGGCACCATCTGTAAACCGGCCAGAATGAGCAGTGCCATGAAGGGCGTCGTCTTCCAGACATCGACGATCAGAACCGCAATCATCGCCGTGTCCGGATTTGCGGTCCATGCGATCTTCTGGCTTATAAGCCCAAGATTGAGCAGAATATGATTGAGAATGCCGAACTGGTCGTTGAGCATCCAGTGCCAGATCTTGGCCGAAACGATGGTCGGGATGGCCCAGGGGATCAGGATGGCGGCGCGCACAAGCCCGCGCCCCCGGAAATTCGCGTTGAGCACCAGTGCCACGATCAATCCGAAGACAGTTTCCAGACTGACCGACAGAACGGTGAACCGGATCGTATTCCAGACCGCGCCCCACCAGGCGGGGTCAGCCAGCAGACCACGATAGACGGTGCGCCCGCTCTTCAGCGTCACCCATGACAGATAATTGTTGAAGCCGACGAATTCCGCCGTGCCAAGGCTCGTCAGGGATGCATTGGTGAAACTGAAATAGACAGTCCGAAGCAGCGGCCAGCCTGCCACCAGCGCCAGCACCGCCAGCGTGGGCGCAAGAAACAGCCAGGCTGACCGGATACGCTGCGCGCGCAGATCGGAATGAACCCGGCTGTTCGTGGCCGAATTCCCCGAAATATCGAGAGAAGTCTCCGTCATGATCCCACTCTTGGTCGTGCTCAGGGAGATTGGAGCGTTCGGACTGCCCTAAAGGGGCTTGGGAGGCCGCCCGAACGCGGCTTGATGGGGCTACCAGCCGGAGCCTTCCAGCTCGGTCAGCTCGACCTCAAGCATTTCGAGATTCTCCGCGGCCGTGCCGTTGCCCGAAAGCGTCTTGTGCACCGCCGTCCAGAATTTCGATGAGACTTCATTGTATTTTACTTTTGTCGCAGCAGACGGGCGCGGCACGGCATTCTGGAAAATCGGCTTCCAGTGGGCCATGAAAGGCTGGGCTGCAATGACATCCTTGTCATCATAAAGCGCTTCGATGGTCGGCAGGCGCGAAATTTCTATCGCCTGCACCTTCTGCACTTCCGGCGAGGCCAGATATTTGACCAGCGCGATGGCTGCGTCCTGCTTGGTGGAATATTTTGAAACGGCAAGGTTCCAGCCGCCCAGCGTCGAGGAAGGTGCATCGCCCTCCGCCCCGGCAGGCAATGGCGCCACGTCGAACTTGCCCTTCACGCCGCTATCGGCACTGTTGCCGAGCGCATAGGCATAAGGCCAGTTGCGCATGAACACGGCATTGCCGGTCTGCCAGACACCGCGCGATTCCTCTTCCTGATAGGCAAGTGCGCCCTGCGGCGAAATGGAGCCGATCCAGCCCTTGGCGCGATCGATGGCTGAAACCGCCTTTTCATTGTTGATGGAAATGGTGCCATCGGCTTCGACAATCTGACCGCCGCCCGACGACTTGACCCACTCGAGCGCGTTGCAGGTCAGTCCTTCATAGGCATTGCCCTGAAATACAAAGCCCCAGAGGTCGGACTTTCCTTCCGCTCGCTCCTTGTCCATGATTTCCTTGGCGGTGGCCGTCATTTCGTCCCAGGTCTTTGGAACCTGTTTGTTGTATTTTTCGAGCAGATCCTTGCGATAGAAAAGCGCTGGCGCGTCGGTATAGAATGGCAGCGCAACCAGCTTGCCGTTCACCGTCTGCGAGGCGATGATGGAAGGAAAGTGAGCGCCCGTCACGTCCTTGGTCGCCTCTGTCAGATCGAGAAACTGGTCCGACAGTTGCGGCGCCCAGACCACGTCGGTCTGGTAAACGTCGATATCAGCGTTACCGGCGGCCAGCCAAAGGCGATACTGGCTGAACTGCTCGCTGCTCGACGGCGGCATCGAGACGATATTGACCTTGTTGCCGGTATCTTTCTCGAACTTGACGATCTGCTCCTGCAGAAACTTGATGTTGTTGCCCGTCGAATTGGCGGCGATGGAAATCTCCACCGCATGGGCGCTCACCGTCGCCAGACCAAACGCCACGCCCGCTGCGAGCACACCTTGAAAAACCTTCATAGTTCCCTCCTCCCATCCATTCTGTAAGCGGTTTGATAAAATCGAAAACGGTTTGGATGACGAAAAGGTTGCAGAGGACCGCATTTCTGTCAAGCAGCAGAATCCCGAGCGGACCCTATTTACGCATTTCCGAACGTATGAGTACCATAATTCAAGGGGTTATGGATTCATTTCGTTGTTGATCAGCATTTGGGGCTCGGTTTCGTTGCAGCATGCAAGAGTAAGAATTCAAACAAACTTGAAATCGGTTTGGTTTTCGTGCACCCTATATCTTGCAGCGTATCAAAGAACTCAGCCGACCAATTGTTAATCGCAGGGAAGCGGCTATAATCCGCCGCCTTGCCTGCCTGTATAATTCGAAAGCCAAATGAAGCTCCGTGAATTCGCCAAACATCTGGGCCTTTCGGCCACGACCGTCAGCCGGGCGTTGAGCGGCTATCCCGAAGTGGCGGAAAGCACGCGCAAGCGGGTGATGGACGAGGCTGTGCGCCTTGGTTACCGCCCCAACGTCAACGCGGTCAGGCTGGTGACCGGTCGCGCCGGTGCAATCGGTGTCGTGATGGGACGCAACAGCGAGTTTCATTTCGCCGAGTTCATGCGCGGCATGGCGGAACGGCTTTGCCAGGACGAAGTCGATATTCTTGTCAGCCCGATTGCCAACAACGGAACCGATGACGAAGTGCAACTGTGCAGGCGGCTCGCCACCAGTCATCGCGTCGATGCTATCATCGTGACCTCTCCAAAGCCAAACGACGAGCGCATCCGCATGCTGCATGAATTGGGCATGCCTTTTCTCGTGCACGGGCGTTCCGAAACCGGCATTCCGCACGCCTGGCTCGACATCGACAATGAAGGGGCGGTCTATCGCTCGACTGCCCATCTGCTCGATCTCGGCCATCGGCGCATCGCCATGATCAATGGCCGCTACGGCTTCACCTTCTCGCTCCACCGTGACGAAGGCTACCGCAAAGCCCTCGAAAGCAGAGGCATCGCTTTCGATCCCGATCTCGTCCAGCACGGCGATTTCACCGATGAAATCGGCTATCGCCTCGCCCGCAAGCTGTTGGAGCGCGAGCCACGCCCAACGGCATTCGTTGCCGGCTCCATGATGACCGCGCTTGGCATATACCGGGCGGCGCGCTCCTTCGGCCTGACCATCGGCAAGGATATTTCCGTCATCGCCCACGATGACGTCATCTCGTTTCTGAGCGCCGACAATATGGTCCCCTCGCTGACCGCGACACGCTCGTCCATGCGTGCAGCCGGCAAACGTTGCGCCGACCTCCTGATGGACATACTCGACGGACGCGCCGCATCCGATATCCATGAATTATGGCCGGTCGAGCTCATCCTGCGGGAATCCGCCACCCGCGTGCCGGAATGGGCCTGAAAATATCGAATAGCTGACATGATTTGCCAGTTTCACGCTGCCGGTGTAGATTTGCCGTGCAACGCGGAATTGGCTCGGCGCTTGAAGAAGCGCATTCCGAAGCCAAACCGCGTTGCATGTGGTTTAAATCGGAGTACAAATTGCGCAGTGAACAATCTATTCTTCAAATATCAATAGCGGTTACTATTCTGGTTGCTGGTTTCGGCGTCGTCTTCGGCCTGTTATCCGGCTCATTTTCTATAGTGTTCGACGGCGTTTACATGCTTGCCGACGCGGCCATGAGCGGACTTGCCCTTCTCGTCTCGCGTCTCATCGCACTCTCGGCCCTGCCGGAACAACCACGCGGAAAACTGCGCGATCGCTTCACGATGGGTTTCTGGCATCTGGAACCAATGGTGCTTGGCCTCAACGGCATGATGCTGACCGGCGTCGCAATCTACGCCCTCATAAACGCTGTCGGCAGCCTGATGGATGGCGGACGCGACCTCGAATTCAGCTATGCGATCTTCTATGCTGTCGTCGCGCTGATCGCCTGCCTCGGCATGGCCTTGCTGGAAACACGCGCAAACCGGACCCTGAAATCGGATTTCGTCGCGCTCGACGCCAAAGCCTGGATCATGTCGGGCGGCATTACGGCAGCGCTTTTGATCGCCTTTTCGGTCGGCTATGCCATCGAAGGAACAGAACTCGGCTGGCTGACGCCCTATATCGATCCCGCAGTTCTGGCGGTCGTCTGTCTTGTCATCATTCCGATGCCGATCGGGACGATCAGACAGGCATTGGCTGACATATTCCTCGTGACGCCTCTGGACCTCAAAAAGCACGTCGATGGAATTGCGGAACAGTTCGTCAGGCAGCACGGCTTTCTCTCATACCGCGCTTATGTCGCCAAGGTCGGCCGCGGCAAGCAGATCGAACTCTATTTCATCGTTCCGCCCAATCTTCCGCCGCGCAAACTCGAGGAATGGGATGCATTGCGTGATGAAATCGGCGATGCGCTAGGCGGCGAAGGGCCGGACCGGTGGCTGACCATCGCTTTCACCACCGATGTGGAATGGGCAGACTGACCGGGAACCTTATTCGTTCGTCAGCGACAATTGTCGGCGCAGCCGCATCGTGCGGCTGTCGCCCGGCTGGCGAGGCAACCGGCTAAAGGCATTCAGGTAATTGGTCTTGGTGCGCATGATATGCGCTTCCAGTATTTCCCTCAGTTCTCCGGGCTTGTCGGCCTCGGCGAGTTCGATAATGACGGCGTGGTCAGCAAAGGAGCGGGCGGGCTCGCCTTCGACCCCGATTGCCAGATGTGTCCGCAAGGCTGCGACACGTCCCAGAATGCTGTCATAGGCGCGCGCGAGATAACGATTGCCGCAGACCCGGAAGAACGCCAGATGGAACTCGGTGTCACAGCGCCCATAGGCGCGCAGATCGTCCTCGTCTATGGCCGCACGCATGAGATCGTACTGCTTCTTCAATTGTGAAACGAGTTTCTTGCGATTGCAGACCAGGGCCAGACGCATGGCCTGATCTTCGAGGCCGACGCGAAAATCACACAGTTCGGCGATGTCTTCCTGCGTGGGTGTGAAAACATAGGTGCCGGACTTGGGAACGATGTGGACCAGTTCCTGCATCTGCAAAATGTTGAGCGCCTCGCGCACCGGCGTGCGGCTGACATCGAAAGCCGCAGCGAGCATGTCTTCGGAAAGGTTTTCACCGAATAGAAACTCCGCATCGACGATCGCACCGCGAATCCGTTCCGCGATGCTGCTTGCCAGCGACTTCTTGCTCTTGCCTCGAATCTCTCTCATGTCCGAATCTTACAGACGCCTTCTTGCGACGTATAGAGCGGTTGAAACCGCACTCGAATTACACTCGTGACGATAACGGGCCTGATCGAAGAACAGGCCCGTCACCCGGATCAGTCCCGTTTGGCTTTCAGGCTCATGCAGAGGAAGAAGCCGATTATCGGGAATATGGACAGGGCCAGCAGCGACAGCGAAAAGCTGTCGGTCGTGGATTTGACCCAGCCGACGAGATAAGGCCCGGTGAAGCCTCCAAGCTGCGCGAAGCCATTGATGGCGGCAAGCCCGCCTGCGGCAGCCGCGCCCGACAGGAACTGGGTCGGCAGCGTCCAGAACACGCCCAGATAGGACCAGAGGAAGAAGGCGCAGACCGACAGAAGCACGAGGCTCAGGACCGGCGATGGAGACAGCGCGCTGGTGGCAAGGAACACGCCGCCGAACAGACCCGCAATCGCCGTGTGTATCTTGCGCTCACCGGTACGGTCCGAACTGCGCGAGATCACCACAAGCCCGATGGCTGCGAACACGAACGGAATGGCCGAAATAAGCCCCGTCTGGGCTGCGCTGTAATCGCCAAGGCTCTTGACGATCTGCGGCAGCCACATGATGACGCCATAAACAGCAATGCCGTTGAACATATAGACGAGCGTCAGAAGCCATACGCGATAGTCGCTGAAAACTTCCTTCAGCGAATGACGTGTATCGGGCTGCTTGCCCTGATTTTCCCTGGCAAGTTCAGCCATCAGCCAGGCGCGTTCGTCCGGGTTCAGCCAGTGCTTGTCCTTTTCCGGACTATCGACCAGATAGAAGAACGTCACGACGCCGAGGATCACGGCGGGAAGCCCTTCAAGGATGAACATTGCCTGCCAGCCATGCAGGCCGAAAAGCCCCTCGCCGGCATCCATCAGCCAGCCGGAGAATGGCGCGCCGACGACGATGGAAAGCACGGTTGCCGTCATGAACAGCGCCGTTGCACGGCCGCGTTCCTTGGCCGGGAACCAATAGGTGAGATAAAGCAGAACGCCCGGCGCGAAGCCGGCTTCCGCAACGCCCAGCAGGAAGCGCAGGATGTAGAACGAAACCGGCCCCTGCACGAAAGCCATGGCGCAGGACACGAGCCCCCACGTGACCATGATGCGCGCTATCCAGACGCGCGAGCCGAGCTTGTGGAGCATCATGTTGCTCGGCACTTCGAACAGCATGTAGCCGATGAAGAAGATGCCCGCGCCGACGCCGAACATATAGGGTGTCAGGCCGATATCGTTGTTCATGTGAAGCGCGGCATAGCCGATATTCACCCGATCGAGATAGTTGACGATGAAGCAGATGAAGCAGAACAGAACGATCCGCAGATTGAGCTTGCGAATGGTGCTGTCGCGCAGGTCGGGCGTTGCGCCGACCGCGCTCACAGTGGAATTGACCACGATATCCTCCCAGATCTCCGCCCATGTCCCAGCATGAACGGCATGCAATAATCGTTGCGGAAGCTGTCACGCGGTAGTGCGCGCCTCCCGTTTGGAGCTTCGGCGGCAACCAGCCAAGACCAGTTGACAGGGTTTCCCGAACGGACAACCCCGCACGGATGTCCATCGGCGCAATTCCGGTCATTGTCGCCTCGCTCCATTGCAATGATTAGCCCGGCAACAATCACTTTACAAGTAGCATACAAAATCTTGTACCTCAGATTGACAGATTGCCGCTCACATGGCTTTTAAAGTCACCGTCGCCATATGGTCGAGTCCCAGGGATTCTCATCGGCGATCCATGAGCGCGCTGCGGCGTTCGTTTTCGAGGAGGAGATAATTCATGACCGCAAACAACGCCCCGCCAGCGTTCCCGACCGATTTCTTCGTGGACCGCGTGGTGCTCGTCACCGGCGGCGCATCCGGCATCGGAAAGGCGATTGCCGAAAAGCTCATCGCGCTCAAGGCGCGGGTCGTGCTTTGGGACGTGAACGGCGCGCGCCTTGAGGAAATGGCGGAAAGGCATGGTGAGCAGGCTCTGACAGCCCTTGTGGATGTTTCGGACAAGGCCGCAGTTGACCGCGCAGCGCAAGACATCGCCACCAGATGGGGCGGCATCGACCATCTGGTCAATAATGCAGGCATCATCGGCCAGCGCATGACCGTGAAGAATTTCGATGCGGACGAGCTGGAAAGGGTTCTGGCCGTCAACCTGAAAAGCGTGTTCTACGTTTCCAGTGCTTTCCTCAACAATCCGGGAGCCAAGCCGAACAAATCCGTGGTGGGCCTTTCTTCCATCGCCGGGCGCACCGGCGGCATGGTCGGCAATATCGCCTACGCCACGACCAAGGGCGCTATCGCGTCCTATACCTATGCGCTTGCCAAGGAACTCGCGCCGGAAATCCGCGTCAACGCTCTCGCCCCCGGCGTGATCGACACGGAAATCCAGAAAGACGTATTCGCAGATCCGGCCAGCATCGCAAAGATGGCGGACCTCATTCCGCTGAAACGGCTTGGAACCGCCGATGAAGTTGCCGACGCGGCCATCTGGCTGCTGTCGCCGGGTGCGGCCTATATTACCGGCGTCGTGCTCGATGTTTCCGGCGGACGATAGAGCGGTTCCTGTTTTAACAGGATCGCCGGAGCCACTCTCACTATTTTTTTTGTCGCATTATCCAGCGCAAAACCGTTTCTCATTTTTTGCTGGAAATGTTCTAGGAGACGACGATGACACAGGCCAGGGCCCTGAAAAACCTCATCGAAACCGGCCGCATCGTTCAGGCGCCGGGAGCGCCTGATCCGCTGACCGCCCGCCTCGTGCAGCAGGCGGGATTTCCTGCCATCTACATGACCGGGTTCGGCGCGACGGCAAGCCGTCTCGGCACGCCCGATCTTGGCCTTCTCACCCAGACCGAGATGACGACCCATGCACGGGATATGACCCGCGTGGTGGATATTCCCGTCATCGCCGATGCGGATACGGGCTATGGAGGCCCGGCCAATATCGTTCGCACGGTGGAGGAATATATCCAGTCCGGTGTGGCAGCCATTCATCTTGAAGACCAGATGGCGCCGAAGCGCTGCGGCCAGCTTGCCGGTATCCGGCTGATCCCGGCGGAAGAAAATGTGCGTCGTCTCAAATGCGCCATCGCGGCGCGGGCCGACAAGGACCTTCTCCTCATCGCCCGCACCGACGCCATGCCTGCGGCCGGAGCGGAAGAAGCCATTCGCCGCGCGAAAATGTATCAGGATACGGGTGTCGATCTTGTTTTCGTCGATGGCATCAAGACCATCGCGGAAATCGAAACCGTGGCCCGGCACGTCGAAGGACCGAAGGTCGTCAGCATTGTCGATGGCAACGAAACCGTGGCCCTGACAGCCGCCGATCTCGAACAGATGGGTTTCAACGTTGTGTTCTATGCGCTGTCCACGCTGTTTTCGGCAGTGAAGGCGGTGAGCGACACGCTGTCGGTGCTGAAACGTGACGGGACGCCGAAGGCCGCGCGGCGACATGATCACCTATCAGCAATATTGCGATATCGTTGACCTGAAAAAGTTTCAGGAACTCGATGAGGAATATGGCTGGTCATAGCGCGACGAACGAGGCAGGCGACGCCTGCCTCCTCAGGCACTCAGTTTTTTCGCCAGAATGCGGTTGGATGCCCTTTCGACCGTGATTTCATAGTGATCGCTCTGCGTAACATCCGCGATCCTGCTCGGGCGAAAAGCAACAGCATTGATGCCGCCTTGGTGGCGCAGGCTGTCGAACAAAATCCCGAACTCGCCGCCCTTGCGCATTTCCTCGCCGAACTTCTGCGACGCGGCATAATCTGCCGGGTCGTAGACGGCAGGCAGCGCTGCCTGCTCACCACATATATCGACGAACTCCTCTTCCAGTTTGGCAGTATAGACCCGGAAGGTGCGGGCGAGACCGTCCTGCTGTGTCGCAACCGCTTCGCGACGCATGTGATGCGCAACCTCGATGACGGATGTGGTAAGCCGCGCTGCCGCATACCATGCGCCTAGCTCCGGCCCGTTGAAGCGCATGCCGCCCGGCGCGACATGGAGGAAAGTCGCCATGACGATGCTTGAATTGGGCCTGCCGAACACCCACTCCTCGCGGGGAAGGCGCTGCAATCGCTCAGCCAGAAGGCGATCATTCGTCCAACCCGCCAGTTCCATCACCGCTTCCAGATCGGCAGCCGTGGCAACCGTGTCGAAGAGGCCGATCGGCGGAAAGCGCGACGGGATCAGGCGATAGCTCGGCTGCGGTACGGGACTGCGCTTCACGAAAACACCACGTCTTCATCGCGATAGGGTTTGAACGCGCGATCCAGTTCATTCGGCTCCATATAAAGCCCGCCGCGCGCCGCATCCAGAAAGCGGCGGACCGTCAGCAACCCGTCCTGAAGCCCGCTCGTCACCAGTTGCAACGGTGGATGCCCGCCGAAGACGCCAGCCTGGTTGGGTGTGTGCAGCCAGCGAATACCGGCCCTTTCATCGGGATAAAGCACCCCCAGCGCCTGATGGATGCCGAGCACTGCGGACAGGCGCATCAGCACATCAACATCGAGCGTGATATCGCGGCGCTCGCGTACCGCCTTCACCCAATTGTAATAGGTCGACCGGGAAGGCAGGCCCAGCACCATCAGCCGCTGCTGTTCGTCCAGCCCCCACAAATCGGCGATGGTCAGGAAGGTGCGGAGGCCCGGCCCGCTCAACCGCTTGCGCGAGTGAGGAGCGAAGCGGGCCGCATCGAGAATATCCGGTCCCTTGCCTATTTTGGTTTCCAGCACTGCCTTGTTTCGCGCCATGATTGCCTCCGATCGTCCAGATCAGAATATAGTCCAAATTTGGACTAATGCAACCTTACGCTGTTTTGCCCGGAACGAAAGGCTCTATTCGGCGGCGATGAGGGCGGTTTCGGCAGCGATTTCCGGCAGCGTATCGAAATGAACGGGACGCAGCGAGACATAGCCGTTGCGGATATCCAGTACGTGTGAATAGACATTCTGGCCGTTTTCCAGCAGCGGCAGCTTGTACTCATGCATGATGCTGATGACGATGGCCTGCGGGCAGCGCGTCTTCAGCGCCTCATGGAACCGCGTCTTCGCAGCCGGATCGAGCGCCCCGGTCGCTTCATCGAGGAAGATGATCGACGGCTTGTGCAGGAGAATGCGCGCCAGCACGATTTTTTGCTTCTGGCCGCCAGAGAGGATCATGTCCCACGGCGCGCCATCGGCGTCCGCATCGTTCATGCGTTCGATGAATTCGCCCAGTCCCGCCTCGTGCAGGACGGCCGCGACAGCAAGGTCGCTGAACCGGTCTTCATCGGCAGGCAGGGCGACAAGCTGTTTCAGCGTTACGGAAGGAAACTTGGCCTCCTGCGTCGCATAAAGCGAGGTCGCGTTCTGCGGATAGATGATATCGCCGGTCCCATAGGGCCAAAGGCCGTTGAGCGCCTTCATGAATGAAGTTTTGCCGGAACCGGATTCGCCGCGCATGTAAACCCAGTCGCCCGCGCGAATATTGATCACGCCGGAGCGCAGGAACGGTGCTTCACTGTCCGGCCCCTGCATAAGCGTGAGATTGCGCACGGACAGGCCGAAGCGCGGATGCTGCTGCGCGAAGGCGAAACGGTTGATGCCCGACCGGCTGTAGAATTCCGCAGGCTCCTGAACATTCTCGATGGCCTGCGCCAGACCGGTCACACGGCCCGCATTGGCGCGCAGATTGGCAATGGCAGGCATGACCTGAATGAACCATGAGCAGTCATTGATCATCGCCGCGACAAGTTCAGCGCCGGTTACATAATTACGGAAACTGACGGAGCCGCTCATATAGGGCAAAAGGCCCGGAATATAGGCAACGATGCGGTTCGAGAGAAAGCCATAGGCCTGCGAGAAGGCGAGATAGGCGGCATCGAAGCGGTTGAGCCGGTTCCAGGTGCCGTCGACATCCTTGTAGAGACGGTCGTTGACAGAGCGCTGCACTGCCTCACCGCCGGATGCAGAAATCTGGAAACTGCGGCGCAGCAGCGTCGTCCACTCACCACGATAGGAGCCTTCGGCTTTCTGGATGCCGAGATTGAGACGCTCCAGTCGCTTGCCGATCCTGATCGCGACCAGCGTGCCGAGCGGGACATAGACGACGATTGCCGCAAAGGCCAGAACGGCGCTGCCGTAGCTGCCGAGGAAATCCAGTCCCTCTACATGAGTGGACATCTCGATCAGCTTCTGGCCGATGAAGAAAGCCGACAGGAACACGCCGACAATACCCATGACGAGGCCAATGGCGCCGCCGGTCATGCCCTTGATCGATTCCTGCAGGCGCTGATCGATATTATCGGGCTGGTCCTTGCCCCTGCCCTGCTGCAAATGGAAATGCGTGTGCCTGCCGTTCAACAGCGCGGTGGAGAACTGATCGTTCAGCCATTTGCGCCATTTGCGATGCAGCGTGGTGGACAGGAAATGGCGGGAGCCGACCAGCATCACGTCCTTTGCCAGCATCAGCAGAACAAGAATGCCCGCATTGGCGGCTATCGTCATGAGAGGATGCTGCACAGGCGCAGTGTTGACATTGACGATGGAATTCATGAGCAGGCCCGAAGCCTCGGCCACCCACACGGTGGTCTTGCTCACGAAAGCCGTCATCAGAAAGATCGCGAGAGTAAGAGCCCAGGCTTCCTTCCAGCGATCGGAGACCCAGTAGGCGCGCATCAGCCCCCAGAACGACGTCATGTCGGCTACGGCAGACCTCTCCCTTGCCTGCAAGGTTAGCTGTCTGGTCTGCCGCATTTTGTCCAATCCACACCTCGTTCTGACAACAGGATGATAACGCTTTGTAACATATTGCAACAAACTGTGGTTAACGGAATGTTAATAGTCAACACAAAAGCGGAGCACCTCGTCGTGAACACGCGGGCGCGCCATAGCAACAAGCTGAAATCGTTAAGCTATCGGAAACCAAAATAATTTCGGAAAAGCGCCCATCTCGCCCCGGAAATCCGGCGTTTCCCGAGGATCACCGCTGGTGATTCGACAGACGCGCCTATTGCGCCGCGAGATAGGCCTGCAGGCGCGGCACGACATAATCAAGGAAAACGCGGACCCGTTGCGGCAGCCGGGCGCCGCCCAGAAACACCGCGTGAACTTCCTCCGTGTCGTTTTCCACAGCCTCCGAGAGAACTTCCACCAATGCGCCGGAAGCAAGGTCGTTTCGCGCGTGATAGTCGCCGATCCGGGCGAGCCCCAAACCTGCGACCGCCATGCGCCGGACCGTTTCCCCGTTATTGGCCAGCAGAGAACCATAGACCGCACGATCCACGATGCGTCCGCTTTCCTTCAGCGGCCACACGGGCGCGGCGCGGCGAAAATTGAAACCGATGCAATTGTGCTCGGCAAGGTCATCGACGGTCATGGGCGTGCCGCGGCGCTCGAGATAGGCGGGAGCCGCCACGATCTTGCGCCGGGCCGTGCCGAGCTTGCGCGCCATCATGCTGGAATTGGGCAGGGTGCCGATGCGGAAAGCCACATCGGTACGGTCGAGATAAAGGTCGACCAGTTCGTCCGACAGGGAGAGGTCGATGACGATATTCGGATAAGCAGAGAGAAATTCCGGCAATAGCGGCTCCAGCGCCAGCGTTCCCAGCGCCACCGAAGCATTGACGCGCACCGTTCCGCCGGTGCTTGCCGAACCCTGCGAAAGCTCGCGTTCGACCTCCTCGAAATCGCGCAGCAATCCCTGGCTGCGTTCGTAGTAAATCTGACCCTCGCTCGTCAGCGACAGGCGTCGGGACGAACGTTCCAGAAGCCGCACGCTGAGCCGCGCCTCGATACGGGATATGAGCTTGCTGATGGTCGAAGGGTTCATGCGCAGGAGCCGGGCAGCCTCGGAGAAACTGCCTGCTTCCACGACCCGCATAAAAACCTGCATTTCGCCGATGCGATTGTCCATCGCCCGCTCCATCTGTGAAATCGTTTCACAGATAATGTGGATTCCGAGCGGATTTTCAACCCCGCGCGATTGTCCTATCTGTGCAGCCGAGATCAGGACCTGACCGAAAGCTGACCGGTACAAGGCTCTGAAAATTCATGGCCCGAAGCATGAGCCTCCCAAGCTCGCGCAACCGGCGCGATATGCCGAAGGCCAATCGACAGGAGATGACATGAAAATCGTGAACGCACATGGCGCGGCCATACCCGCGCTCGGCTTCGGCGTTTTCCGCATGACGGATGCCGAAGTGGAAAGCGTTGTCCCGGCGGCGCTGGAAGCCGGCTTCCGCCATTTCGATACGGCGCAGATCTACCAGAACGAAGCGGCCCTCGGTCGTGCGCTGGAAAAGGCGGGCGCACGGCGCGAGGACCTGTTCCTAACCACGAAAGTCTGGGTAGACAATTACAGCCCGGAAAAATTCGGCGCGTCCGTCGACGAGAGCCTCGACAAGCTGAAGGTCGACCAGGTGGACCTCCTGCTTCTGCACTGGCCCGCCGAGAAGGTTGCTATCGCCGATCAGATCGACATGCTGAACGCGGTGCAGGCGGCAGGTCGGACACGCTTCATCGGCGTGAGCAACCAGAATGTCGCCCAGATGCGCCAATCCATCGAACGGAGTGTCGCACCCATCGTCACCAACCAGATCGAGGTGCATCCCTATCTCGACCAGAATGCCGTGGCCGATGCCGCAAAAGCCGCAGGCGTTGCCATCACCGCCTATTACGGCATGGCAGACGGCGCAGTGCCGCGCGATCCCGCCCTGCAGGCCATCGGCGCCCGATACGGCAAGACAGCCGCTCAGGTAGGCCTGCGCTGGCTGATCGAACGCGGCTTCATCGCGCTTTCCAAGACGGCCAAGCCTGAACGTGTCGCTGAAAATTTCGACATATTCGACTTTGAACTCAGCGCTGAAGACATGACGGCGATTTCCAAACTCGCCCGTCCCGATGGACGACTGGTCAGCCCTGCCGGACTGGCGCCCGTCTGGGACAATTGAAGAAATAACGGAGAATTTCAGATGAGTGCTGCAAATGCACAGGAGAGCGCAACGAGCACGGCCGGTTTCAACTGGCCGCTTCTGGCGCTTGCAATCGGTGCCTTCGGTATTGGCACCACGGAATTTGCGCCGATGGGCCTGCTGCCGGTCATTGCCGATGGCGTCGACGTTTCCATTCCGACGGCGGGCCTTCTGGTCAGCGCCTATGCCATCGGCGTTATGGTCGGAGCGCCGATCATGACGCTTGCCTTCGGGCGCTTTGGAAAGCGCACGGCGCTGATGCTGCTGATGGGCATCTTCACGGTTGGCAATATCCTTTCCGCCCTTGCGCCGGATTACTGGACGCTGCTTGCAGCGCGTCTGGTAACAAGCCTCAATCACGGCGCATTCTTCGGCCTCGGCTCCATTGTTGCAGCCAGCGTCGTGCCGCCTGAAAAGCGGGCGAGCGCCGTTGCCACCATGTTCATGGGCCTGACGATAGCCAATATCGGCGGCGTCCCGGCTGCAACCTGGATCGGCCAGCAGATCGGCTGGCGCATGTCGTTCGCCGGCACTGCCGTTCTGGGCCTGCTGGCGATCTCGGCACTCTGGCTTTCGCTGCCGCGTGGTGAAGCAGGCAAGATGCCCGACATTCGCCGCGAGCTTGGCGTGCTGATGCGCCCGACCGTGCTGATGTCGCTCGCGACCACCGTCATGGGTGCTGGCGCCATGTTCACGCTCTACACCTATGTAGCGCCTGTACTGGCCGACCGCACCGGCGCTTCGGAAGGTTTCGTGACGCTGGCGCTCATCCTCATCGGTGTGGGCTTCACGATTGGCAACGCGCTCGGCGGACGTCTTGCCGACTGGTCGCTCAATGGTGCGACGCGGATTTTCCTCGCAGCACTTGCCATCATAAGCCTGGCATTGCCGCTGCTGCTGGGCAGCCATATCGGCGCTGCAATCGGCCTGCTCGCCTGGGGTGCTGCGGCCTTCGCCATCGTTCCCCCGGTTCAGACCCGCGTGATGCAGGCCGCATCGGAAGCGCCGGGGCTGGCATCGTCGATCAACATCGGCGCGTTCAACCTCGGCAATGCGGTGGGCGCGGCCCTTGGCGGCGGCGTCATCAGCGCAGGCTATGGCTATGCGGCCATTCCGGTCGCAGGTGGCCTGCTGGCGGCAGCCGGATTGCTGTTCACACTCTCGCGCCGTCCGAAAGCGGCGCTGGCTCCATCGGCCTGCTAATCCAGCGTCCGCCGGAACCGTAACAGCGCCAGCGACGCAAACAGCACCACGAAGAACAAGAGGGCGTTCACCTCTCCGGCAATGTCGGAAAGGTGGGCGCCCTTCAGCATGACGGCGCGGACGGTACGCAGGAAGTGCGTGAGGGGAAAAATCTCCCCCAACGCCTGCGCCCAATCAGGCATCCCCCGAAACGGGAACATGAAGCCGGACAGCATCAGCGACGGCAGGAAGAAGAAGAAGGTAAGCTGCATGGCCTGCATCTGCGTGCGCGATGCTGTGGAAATCGTATAGCCGAGCAGGACGAGCGACAGGACGAAGATCAGGACACAGGTCAGCAGAAGCGCCAGCGATCCCACGAAGGGCACCCCGAACAGAAGCTTGGCTGCGGCCAGAACCACCACGACCTGAACACCGCCGACGGCCAGAAACGGCAGCACCTTGCCCAGCATGATTTCGGCAGGCGTGGCGGGCATCGCAAGCAGGTTTTCCATCGTGCCGCGCTCGGTTTCGCGGGTCAGCGCCATGGCGGTCATCATCACCATGGTCATTTGCAGGATCACACCCAGCAGGCCGGGAACGATATTGTATTGCGAAACGCCTTCCGGGTTATAGCGGCGGTGCACGACGACCTGTAGCTGCCCCCGCGCTGCATCGGCGGCTTCGGCTTGCTTGCCCTGTTCACGCAGAAGCGCCTGGCTCGCGACGGTTCCAAGCGTTGAAATCGCGCCGCTTGCCACTGACGGATCGGTCGCGTCCGCCTCGATCAGGATCTGCGGCTGCTCGCCCGCATCGACCCGCCTTGCGAAATCCGACGGGATCGTCACCACGAAGGAAACCGCGCCGCTGGCTATCAGCGCTTCCGCTTCGGCCGCACTCTGCACAACATGGTCGAAGCGATAATAGCCCGTTGTTTCCAGAGCGGAAATCATGGCCCGCGTGTAATGGTCCTGGCTTGTCACAACCAGAGCGCTCGGCAGGCTCTTCGGATCGTTGTTGATGGCAAAGCCGAAAAGCAGCAGTTGCATCAGCGGAACGACCAGCATCATGGCGAAGGTGATGCGGTCGCGCCGCATCTGGATGAATTCCTTCACCAGCATCGCGCCAAGCCGCTCGAAGGAGAACCAGCCGTTCATTGCTCACCGCTCCCGGACGCCCTGTCTTTCGACATATTGTCCTGCGCATTGGCCATGAACTGGATGAACACATCTTCAAGGCTGGTTTCGCCCGCCTCGACGCTAATGCCCTCACGGTGCCTGATCTTTTCCAGAGCCGCCTCGAGCTTCGCCCTGTCGGACCCAACGACATGCAGCGTCGCACCAAAAGGCGCAACCTGCTCGACACCTGGTTCGCCAGCCAGTTCGCGTGCCACGTCTCCAAGCCGGGGACCGTTGACGATGAAGGTCGTCAGCCCCGCCTTATCGATGACATCGCGGACCGTTCCCGTCGCCAACAGCTTGCCATAGGAAATATAGCTGATGCGGTGGCAGCGCTCGGCTTCGTCCATATAGTGGGTTGAAACAAGCACGGTCAGCCCGCCATCGGCCAGACGATGTATCTCATCCCAGAAATCGCGTCGCGCCTTCGGATCGACACCGGCGGTCGGTTCATCCAGCAGCAGAAGCTTCGGCTTGTGCATGATGCAGGCGGCCAGCGCCAGCCGTTGTTTCCAGCCGCCGGAAAGCGTGCCCGCAAGCTGGTTTCCGCGTGATGTCAGGCCCAGTTCCTCAAGTGTCCGCGCCACATGGTCCTTTACCGGCTTCAACCGGTAGAGACGCGCGACAAATTCGAGATTTTCGGCGATGGTCAGGTCTTCGTAGAAGGAAAAGCGCTGCGTCATGTAGCCGACTTCACGCTTGATCTTCAGCCCGTCCGTCCGAAGATCGAAGCCAAGCACCTGCCCCTCCCCCTCGTCGGGCGTCAGCAACCCGCACATCATGCGGATGGTTGTGGTCTTTCCAGAACCGTTTGGCCCGAGAAAGCCGACAATCTCACCTTCAGCCACCGACATGCTCACATGATCGACGACAGTAGCGTCGCCGAAACGCTTGACGAGACCTTTGACATCGATGGCGTTCGACATTGCCGCCTCCGCTTACCGGGGGGCCAGATCGACGTCCACGATCTGGCCGGGCTGGAGAGGCGACGCGGGATCGACGGGATGCGCCTCGACCAGATAAACAAGCTTCTGGCGCGTTTCGAGCGAGTAGATCACCGGCGGCGTGAATTCCGGGTCGGGCGAAACATAGCTGACGCGGGCCTGCAAACCCGGAGCGCAGCCATCGCAGCGCACCGACAGCATATCGCCAACCCGTATCGCGGAAAACCTGTCCTCCGGTATGTATACCTTCAGCTTGACCGCACCGTCGGGCAGCATGGTCAAAACCGGTGCGGACGGGCCGGCAATATCGCCCGGATTGCGAATGACGTCGGTGATCCGCCCAGCCGCCGGGGCCTCGATCGTCCGCTTGGCCAGATGCCAGCGGGCGGAATCAAGCTGCGCTTCGGCACTTTTGACGGCATTTTCCGCCGCCTTGATCGTTTCCGGACGGGCGGGCAAGCGACCCACTGCAAGATTGGCCGTCGCCTGATTGATCGACGCTTCGGCCACCTCGACCTTGGTGGCGGCATCATCGAGCTGCGCCTGCGTCATCACCCCGCGCTTCGCCAGGTCCTGCGTGCGCAACAGCGTCCGCCGGGCATCGTCGGCCTGCGCTTTGGCGGTCCTGACCGCCGCTTCGAGAACGGCGATTTCGTCGGGGCGCTTGCCGACCTGCAAATCCGCCAGTTGGGCGCGTGCCTGAGCCAGTGCCGCCTCGGCCTGCGCGACAGCGATCTTTGCGTCCGCGTCCTCCGTCTGTGCCATCGGCTTGCCCCGTTCGACACGATCACCACGCCTGACGGCCACGGACTGAACCTGCGCCACTTCCAGCGGGGCAAGCTGCACGAACTCGCCCTCGACATAGCCGACAGCCAGAGGCTGTGCGCTGCATGCGGCGAAAAGATAGGAGGTAAAAGGGAGAACACAAAGAAGGCTCATGACGACACCTCGCCGTTTTTCGCAGCGTCCTTCGCCGCAAGGATGGCCATCAGGTTCTGCCGCACAACTGCCGCCACCGCCCCGGCCTCTTCCGCACCCATCGCGGACCAACCCATGCGCCGTTTCACCGCCTCGCGGCCAATACGGAAATAGATGACCTGACCGAGCAAGGTGAAGATGAGAAGCCGCGTGTCTTCGCTTTCGGCGGGCTCGCCCGTTGCGACTTCCCAGATGGCACAGAGCCTTTTATGGGTCGGCTCGAATACGCCGGAATAGATGCGATCAAGCGCCGCCGTCGGATGCGCAAGCTCACGAAGAAGAAACTGGACGATCTCGCCGGATTCAGGCTGTGCCACGATGAACTGCGCCATGCGCTCCACCGCCAGGGCAAGCATTTGCCGCGCTTCTTCCCTGGTCCCGACGGAGGCGCCAATCACCCCATAATGACCGAGAGCCTGACCGGCCACACCCTGTATCGTCTCCACGATATAGTCCGCCGCCGCCAGACGAAGCCCTTCCTTGCCGCCGAAATGATAGGCGATGGAACCGATATTCGCCTTGGCAAGCGCAGCAATCTCCCGCGTCGATGTGGCATCGAAGCCCTTCGACCCGAAAAGCTGCAAGGCCGCATGGATAAGCGCGGCGCGCGTCTGTTCAACCGACGGCTGCGGTTGCTCCTGCCCGATATTCTTCGATCTGCTCATGTAGTAATTCAATCAATCGATTGATTAAATGTCAAGCAATGCGAACAACGAAAGCCTGTTCGGGGGCCTAAGCTTCCGTTGTTCGCGGCGGCAAGCGGCGGAATAAAATCCGCCCCCCGCCAGCCGGTGGTGGGACTAGGAGCAGTTCCGTTTCACAAGGAATCGTGGCACCGCTACGCACTTTTGCCGGAAATGCTGTCAAACGACGCCGCGTCAGCCGCGTATCCCGACATGCCGACCAACGGCAATCGGTGTCGGCATCTCCTGATGGGAATGGAACAACCGCTCAAGGGCTTCCCGAATGCCGGGCTTTGCCGCCACCGCTTTGCCCGCCTTGCTGTCGACGTGCAGCAGCATCTGTTCAGCACTGGCAATTTCCGCATCGCCACGCCGGAGGCTGTGAAAGACATGGGCGCGCTTCTCGTCGAAGGAGAGCAATTGCGTTTCGACATGCAGTTCGTCGCCTGCCTTCGCCTCGCCGCGATGCATGATATGGGTTTCGACCGTATAGTAGCTGTGACCGGATTTCAGATAGGCGTCATCTACGCCGATATGTGCCAGAAACCTGTCCGTCGCCTGCCCGAACACGTCCAGATAACGATGCTCGGTCATGTGTCCGTTATAGTCGATCCATTCGGGGATCACACGTGCATCGAGAAGCCGAAGCGGGCCGGGACCCGCATCGGGGCGGTCCGCCGCCGTTTCAAGCCGCGCGGTATAGTTGTTGAGAAGCGCGCCCGCCCCCCAGCCCTTGCCCTGCTGCTGTTGGGACAGGGCCCGGATGATCGCAACAAGGTTTTCGTCGCGAATCCGCTCCAGATCGCGAATGGAAAGCCCTTCATTCTGCGCGTCCGACTGATCGGCGATGCGGTCGATCAGGCTGTCATCAAGGTCAGGCACATCCGTCAGTTTCGTCCATGGCCATTGCAGCGCAGGACCGAATTGCGCGAGGAAGTGCCGCATGCCTGCCGGGCCGCCGGCAATGCGATAGGTCTGGAACAGCCCCATCTGCGCCCAGCGAAGCCCGAAGGAATAGCGGATGATGTCGTCAATCTGCTCCACCGTGGCGATGCCGTCGCGCACGAGCCACAGGGCCTCGCGCCACAGCGCTTCCAGAAGCCGGTCTCCGACGAAAGCGTCGATTTCCTTTTCGAGCACGACCGGCTCCATGCCGGTCTGGCGATAGAGTGCGGAAGCGCTTTCAATCGTTGCGGCAGCGGTCTTTTCGCCGGAAACGAGTTCCACCAGCGGCAGCAGGTAAACGGGGTTGTAAGGATGCGCAATCAACAGGCGCCCGGGATGCCGCAACCCGGCCTGCAACTTGCTCGGCAGGAAGCCGGACGTGGAGGATGCGATCAACGCATCGTCTGAACAGGAAGCCTCGATCTCTGCCATTACGGCAAGCTTCAGGTCGAGGCGCTCGGGCACGCTTTCCTGAATGAGCACGGCCCCTTCAACCGCCTCCGCCAGCGAAGCGGAAAAGGACAGCCGCCCCTCCTGCGGAAGGTGCACGGTTGTCAGCGCCGCCAGCGCCATGCGCGCATTGTCGAGAATATGTTCGGTCGTCGCCTTCGCATCCGGCGACGGATCGTAGACGGCAACATCGAAACCGTTGAGCAGAAAGCGCGCGGCCCAGCCGCTGCCGATGACACCACTGCCGATACAGGCGATCTTGGGAGGATGGCTGTTCATGGATATCACCAGCGCTTCGTAAGCTTGAGTTTTTCGCGGACTTCGGCAGGCGTCAGGACCCTGGTTCCCATATTGACGGCAATCGTCTTGGCCCGTTCGACCAGATCGCCATTGGACGCCAGAACGCCCTTGTCGAGCCAGATATTGTCTTCCAGTCCGACCCGGATATTGCCGCCTGCCAGCACGGCGAGCGCTGCATAGGGCAACTGATTGCGGCCAATGGAGAATGCCGAGAAAATCCAGTTGTCCGGCAGGTTGTGGAGGATCGAAACCAGCGTCGCCAGATCGTCGGGCGCGCCCACGGGATGCCCATGCACAATTGTACCAGAACCGGATCGTCAAGCAGTCCCTGCTGCTGCAGCCATTGGGCAAGCGGCAGATGGCCGGTATCGAAGATCTCGATCTCCGGGCGCACGCCGAGCCGCTGTATCTGCGCGGCCATTTCCTTGAGCATGGCGGGCGTGTTGGTCATCACATAATCGCCCTCGCCGAAATTCATCGTGCCGCAGTCGAGCGTGCAGATTTCCGGCAGGAGTTCAGCGACATGGGCGAGCCGCTCCGTCGCGCCCGCCATGTCGGTCTTGGCGGCATCCGGCGGCAATGGCGCTTCGGCGGAGCCCAGAACCAGATCGCCGCCAACGCCTGCGGTCAGGTTCAGCACGATATCGACACCGGATGCCCGGATGTGATCCACCACCTCGCGGAACAGTTCCAGCTTGCGCGACGGTTCGCCCGTCTCGGGGTCGCGAACATGGATATGCGCGACGGCGGCGCCCGCCTCGGCACTTTCGATGGCCGCGTCCGCGATCTGGCGCGGCGTGACCGGCACCTTGTTCGAGCGATGCGTGGTGGCTCCGGCGCCGGTGACGGCAGCGGTGATGAATATTTCCCGGGCAGGCTTTAAAGGCATGTTCGTTTCCCTCAATTTTCACCGAGCTTGACAGGTCCCGAAATGCCGGGATTATCATTTTACGAAATCTATTTGGCGAAGAGCGAAAAGCATGATCTTTGAACCGTCGGACGAAGAACTGACCGTTACGCTGCTGGTCCTGCCAGATTGTTCGCTGATGTCGCTGGCCGCGACGCTGGACCCGATGCGCGGCGCCAACCGCGTGACGGGACGCTCGCTCTATCGCTGGCGCGTGGTCTCGCCAGACGGCAGCGATCCGGTCACGTCGAGCGGCCTCAAGGTTTCGGCGGACGGGAAATTCGAGGCCGGCGCGCAGGACATTCTCATCATCGTCAGCGCCTTTCACGCATTGGAACATGCGACACCGAAGCTTCTCGCCATGCTGCGGCAGGCTGCCAAGCAATCGAAGCTCATCGTGGGCGTGGAAGCCGGATCATGGGTGCTGGCAAAAGCCGGATTGCTCAACGGCCGCAAGGCAACCACGCATTGGGAAGACCTGGAAGCATTTTCGCAGCGCTTTCCCGAAGTCGAAATGCAATCGGATCGCTGGGTGCGGGATGGGGCACTTCTGACGACCGGGGGGGCGGCCCCGGCCCTCGACATGATGCTGGCGCTCATTCGCGCACGCCACGGTTACTCCATCGCGCTCGATGTCGCGAGCCTCTACGTCTATGACGAGGTGAAACAGGCTTCGGATGCGCAGCCGCTGGTCTCCCTCGGTAGATTGCTCAATCGCGAGCCGCGACTGGCCGACGCCATAAAGATCATGGAAACCCACATAGACCGCCCGATCCCTGTGTCGAGCGTGGCGCGCAGGCTGGGCCTTTCGACGCGCAGTCTCGAATTGCTGTTTGCCAATGTGATCGGCCAGTCACCGGGCAACTACTATCTGTCGCTCCGGCTGAAAGCTGCCCGGCGGCTGATCCTCGACACCCGTCTTTCCATGGCCGACACAGCAGAACAGACCGGCTTTTCATCGATCAGTTCGCTGTCCCGCGCCTTCAAGCGGCATTTCGGTCAGTCGCCGAGCAAATTGAGGCAGTAAACGACTTACAGACCGAGACCCGACTTCACCGCAGCAAGCGCCGGCTTGCCGTCGGTAGTGGTCACGCCGTCGAGCCATGCGTCGAGCTGCGCCGGGTTGTCCTTGATCCATTTCGTGACGGCATCCTTGGCTTCCATGCCGTCGTTCAGGATCATGTTCATCATCGTGCTTTCCATCTCCGTGCTGAATTTCAGGTTCGACAGGAAGCGCGAGACATTGGGGCAGTCGGTTGCATACCCCTTGCGGGTCAGGGTCTCGACGGTGGCCGCGCCATCTTCCGGCCCAAACAGGTTTTCGCCATTTTGCAGATAGGTCAGCTTGTAGCGAATGTTCATCGGATGCGGCGTCCAGGCAAAGAAGACGACAGGCTCATCCTTGCGCACCGCATTTTGGACCTGCGAAAGCATGGCCTGCTCGCTCGATTCCGCCAGCTGGAAATCCTTCAGGCCGAACTTGTCCTTCTCGATCATCGACTGGATCGTGGCATTGGCGCTGCTGCCAGCCTCGATGCCATAGATCTTGCCGCCAAGCTGATCCTTGAATTTGGCTATGTCGGCGTAGTTCTTGATGCCGAGATCCTTGCCCGTGGCGGCAAGACCGATCTTCGCGCCCTGAAGGTTCACACCGGCCTGCTCGACCTTTTTGCCCTCGATATAGGGTTTGCGCGCTTCCTCCTGAAGCGGCATCCAGTTGCCGAGGAAAATATCGATCTGACCGTTTTCCAGCGACTGGAAGGTGACAGGCACGGAAAGAATAGTCGTCTGCGGCTGATACCCGGCTTTTTCCAGCAGCAGGGAGGCAAGCGCCGTCGTTGCGGTAATGTCGGTCCAGCCGACATCGGAGAATTTGGGTGACTTGCAGGCTTCGCTTTCGGCAGCCTGCGCCTGCACGCTGGCAAGGCTGGCGACGCTGGCTGCAAGCAAAAGAAGTATGCGTTTCATTATCTTCTCCCCTTTGTTTTTATTGAGAACAACATGATAGGGGAAACAGGAAATACCTCTTCGCAATATACGCAATCATCTTTGCGTTTTGCGCAGCCTTTGACCCTCAACCGTCCGGGCAGGTTTGGGAAAGCTGCGCAAAACCGGGACGAAATTTACCTGCCCGCACCATATTGCGCGTCGCTGACATGCTCCATCCAGTCCACGACCTTGCCGTCGAGCTGCTCCTGAATGGCGATATGGGTCATGGCGATGTTGGCCGATGCGCCGTGCCAGTGTTTCTCGCCGGGCTCGAACCAGACGACGTCGCCGGGCCGGATTTCCTCGATCGGCCCGCCTTCACGCTGCACGAGGCCAAGCCCGGCGGTGACGATCAGGGTCTGGCCAAGCGGATGCGTATGCCATGCCGTGCGAGCGCCGGGCTCGAAAGTCACGGTCGCCGCCGCCGCGCGCCTGGCATTGTTTGGAGAGAACAGCGGATCGATACGGACATTGCCCGTAAACCAGTCGGCTGGGCCTTTGCCGGAAGGATCGGTTCCGTTTCGTTTGATATCCATGGCGCGTTTCCTTTCGAATAAGAGAGACGCACCATAAATCAAGTCCGCGGGGAGATCAGCGCCTTTTGGCGGGGTGCGCCTGCAAAATCACGTTATGCCGTTTTTCAAGCTCGACATTGACCGCCTCGATTTCCTGCGCCTTGCGCGCATCGTCCCAGCCGAGTTCCCGCGCTACAATGCTGGCGATCGCAGCGAGATTGCTGGTCGTCAGCGCCCCGTCGATGGCAAGGGTCGTGCGCCGCAGTACGATATCCGCCAGGTGCACGACGAGTTCGTTGCGCGCGATCCATGCGATTTCCGTCGCGCTGATCGTTTCAGTTTCCGGCAACATCGTTACCGAGGCCCCGGCTTCCTCGCGGAGGATGGGCAGGGCCGTCGTGCCATAGCGCTTCAACAGGGTCTCGACCCGTGCGGCGGGCAACCGTGTTTCGGTGGCATATTTCGTCACCCAGGCCTTGCGGGCGCGATCATCGGCAGGATATTCCCTGCCGCCACCAATGGCGAGATTGCGCGTGGACACCTGCCGGGTCTTGCCGAACCGGGTCAGAACCTTGTCGGCCACTTCCTCGGCAAAGCCCCGGAACGTTGTCCATTTGCCGCCGACCAGCGCAATGATCGGGAACGGACGTTCGCTGTCCGGCTCGATCACCGGCGCGGAATGATCGCGGCTGATCAGGCCCGGTTCGGAAGCGTTGGACGCCGGAAGCGGGCGGATGCCGCTATAGGTATAGACGATCTGGCTGCGGTCGAATTTGAGCTTCGGCAGCAGCGAACGCAGGCTGTCGATGAAATAATCGGTCTCGTGATCGTCGCAACGTACATTGTCGGGATCATCGGACGGAATGTCGGTGGAACCCACCAGCGCCAGACCATGATAGTCGTAGACAAGGCAGATGCGCCCGTCATCCGCCTCGAAATAGATCATCCGCCCGTTAAGGCTCTTCACCAGTTCCGGGTGGTCGACAAGAATATGTGAACCCTTGGTACCGCCGATCATCTTGGTCGGTTTGCCGAGCGCGGCATTGACCCGGTCTATCCATGGCCCGGCCGCATTGATGACCAGCTTTGGCCTCACGGCGAATTTCGCACCGTCCGGACCCTCGAAGCCGATCACGCCGTTTTCAGCGGAAATAAGCGTCGTGAAATTGGCGGCAGCGCTTTTCGGACTGGCGCGCAGGCCGTCGCTCACAAGTTCATAGACCAGACGTTCCGGCTGGCTGACCTTCGCGTCGTGATAGATGCCGCCTGCCACGATTGCAGGCGTGATATAGGGCATTTCCTTCGTCGCCGTTTCCTTCAGCAGAAAACGGTGACGCGGCATGACGCGTTCGCGCGCGCCGAAATAGTCGTAGAGCGCGAGACCGATCTTGATCAGCACGGCGCCACGGCTGCGCGGGGCGGTCGTGGAACCGAACAGGGTGCGCAGCGCCGCCGTGATGCCCTTGGTCCATGAAAAGACGGGAATGAAGGTCGGCAGCGGCTCCACATTGTGCGGCGCGTTCTTCAGCAGCAGATTGCGCTCCAGCGTGGACTGCGCCACGAGACCGAACTCTCCGGTTTCCAGATATTTCAATCCGCCATGGATCAGCCGCGACGGAGCGGCGCTCGTGCCGGAACCGAAATCCGCCTTGTCGACGATCAGGCAGTTCACACCCTGCTCGCAAAGATCGCGAAAGAGCCCTGCCCCGTTGACGCCCGCACCGAGAATGAGCACATCCACGCCTTCGGCCTCAAGCTGTCCGATGCGGTTCTTCATCTGGGCCAGACTTACGAAATCATTCATGTCACTGTCTCTCTGGGCGAAGAACGCCCTTCATTTCAATCCGTGAGGGCTTCGATCTTCGGCCAGATCGGCCCGAGTGCCGACGCGATTTCCTTGAACAGCTGATAGCGCGTCTCATAGAGCGCGCTTCGCTCCGCATCCGGCTGATAGGTGCGACCGATGGCATCGAGATCGCGCGGGTCGCTGTAGACATCGGCAAAGACACCGGCACCCTTGCCAGCGCACAGCGCCGCACCCCATGCTGCCGCTTCATCCGTATCCGTCACCGTAACGGGCATGCCGAGCACATTGGCGAACATCTGCGCGAAAGCGGGACTGCGCGACACGCCACCCGTAAGCCGCGCGGCGGAAATCGCAAATCCGTCCTTCAGATGATCGACATGGATGCGGTGGTTGAAAGCAATGCCTTCCCACACGGCGCGCAGCATGTCGCCCCGATCCTGCCAGCCGCGCAGACCGAAAAACGCGCCGCTCGCCATCGCCCCATAGGGCGAGCCGAAAAGATAAGGGTGGAACATCGCCGTCGAAGGCTTCGCCAGTGCCGCATCGATTTCCGGGCGCAGCATGTCGTGGATTGATCGCCCTGTTTCCTCCGCCGCGCGCCGTTCCGCCGGGCAGAGCTTGTCGAGGAACCAGTCGTAATTGGCCGTCGATGCGGGCGAGATCGACATGTTGTTCCATTCGCCCGGCGCAATGCCGTTGCGGCAGAACCAGCTCCTGTCGACGCGCGGTTCGGACGACAGCGTTTCGTTGATGGAATAGGTTCCGGCAACCACGGCAACGGTTCCAATGCCAAGCCCGCCCACGCCGAGCGCGGAGGCCGTCACGTCATGAAGCCCGCCGACAACCGGGGTACCGGCAACAAGCCCTGTGCGCTTCGCGCATTCAGCCGAGACCTTGCCGACAATCTCATCGGAGCGCGACATGGGCGGCAGCGCGTCCCAAAGCGCATCGAGCCCGAACAGAGCGAGCGCTTCCTTCGAGTATTCCTGCGTGTTCACATCGGTAAAGGAGGTGGAGGCTTCGGTGCGATCCGTGCCCACGTCACCGGTGAGACAGAAGCGCAGCCAGTCCTTGCAGGCGATCACATGGGCGATGCGGTGATAGCGTTCCGGCTCGTTTTCCTTCACCCATGCCAGAATGGCCGAGGGCGCCGAGGCATGGGGCAACTGCCCGGTAACCGCGATGGCGCGGTCCGCGACAGGGCTGTTCACCCAGCGCTCCGCCACATCCACGGCGCGGCTGTCGAGCGAGAGGATACCCGCGCCAAGCGGCCGGCGATCCTTGTCGAGCATATAGATGCCGTCGCCATGCGCAGTGGTGGCGATTGCCAGAATGTCGGAGGCTGGCCGTCCGCTTTTGGCGATGGCTTCGGCAATCGCATCGGCGGTCGCATTCCAGAATTCATCCATGTCGCGTTCGACGTGGCGCGGGCGCGGGAACGATTGCGCAACGCGGCGGCGCGCAACGGCAAGGGTGGTTCCGTCAACGTCGAACAATACGGCTTTGGTGACGGTGAGGCCGCTATCGATTCCGAGCAGAGAAGGCATGTATCGTATTCCTGATAAATATGCTGAGGCTAGTCCGGCCTGCCGCCTGTCCGGGCGCGCGCAACGACGACATTGATGCCTTGCGCCTCCATGCGCTCGATATGCGCAAAAGGCGTGTTCTCATCGACGATGACGACATCGAAATCGGTCAGCGCCCCGAAATTGTGCAGGGCGCGGCGCTCGAACTTTGTATGATCGGCCAGCAGGATGCGTTTGGCGGCGCAATCCAGCATGGCGCGCTTGGTCTCCACCATTTCCGGTGACTGGTGAAAAAGAAGATCATCCGTGATCGCGGCAATCGATATGAAGGCCACATCGGCGCGAAGACGGCGAATTTCGTGGATGGTCATGCCGCCGACGAAGGCGTTGCACCAATTGTAGAGCTGGCCGCCGAGACCAAGCAGCGTCACGTCCTTCATGTCGCGCAGTTCGTTCATCAGGATGAGCGAATTGGTGATGGCGGTCAGCGGCCCCTTTTCGGCCAGGTGCGGCACCATTTGCAGGACGGTGGTGGAATCGTCGAAGAAAATCGCCTGGCCGGGTTCGACGAACTGCATTGCCGCTTCGGCGATCAGTTTCTTTTCTTCCGACTGGCGGGTGACGCGATAAAGATCGCTTGCCTCGATCAGGCTTGTCGGCGCTGCCGACACGATGCCGCGCGACTTGCGAAACAGGCCGCGGCTCACCAGTTCATCGACGTCGCGATGGGCCGTCATCAGGCTGATGCCGAACCTTTCGGTCAGGTCCTCGATCCGCATCGAGCCTTCAGCCATTACAGTTTCCGCAATCTGCTGGCGGCGGACGAGCTGACGCGCATGCCGGCTGTCATTCGGCACCTGCTCCGCCATAAGCTTGTCAATGCTTGCTTTGTTGCTCACTGCCATGCCCGTCACTTGTCCCCTTGCTTGCGCGTTCCGAAAGCTTCGGAATCGCCTGATAGGCTTCATATTGCGCGGTCTTCAGCCCCAAAATCCAGCGAGTGATTGCATGGGACTTTCTTGAGGAGAGGGACTTCTGGAAATACGCATCCCGGAAGCGGCTGGCTGCCGGGATGCGCCTTGTTCAAACATTACTGTTCGAGAACGAACGGCGAGGTGTACTTGTCGACATTGTCCTTGGTGATCAGGATGCAGTCGAAGAGCTGCTTTTCCTGATCGACGCCGGTCTTGCCGGTCTTGATGAAGTTGTCGGCCTGCTTGACGGCAGCTTCCGAGAACACGGCAACCGGCTGCAGAACGGTGTACTGCAATTCACCGGCCTTGATGGCTGCGACCGCATCCGGCGAACCGTCGAAACCGCCAACCTTGACCTGATCCAGCTTGCCGGCCTTCTTCAGAGCGGCAATCGCGCCCAGAGCCATTTCGTCGTTACCGGAGATGACGCCGATAATGTCCGGGTTGGCCTGAAGCAGGGCCTGCATCTTGTCGTGGCCCTGGGTACGGTCCCAGTTGGCGACGTCCTTGCCGGCCTTCACCAGATCGGGATACTGGGACAGAACGGTTTCATAGCCATTCGAGCGCGTTGCGGCGTTGTTGTCCGATGGCGAACCGAACAGTTCGACATACTTGCCCTTGTCGCCAACGCTTTCGACCCACTGGGTCGCGCCGAGGGCTGCGCCCTGTGCGTTGTTGGAAACGAGCTGCGCCTTGGCCAGACCTTCCTGGTTGATTTCCGCATTGACGAGGAAAACCGGGATATTGGCGGCGATTGCGCGCTTGACCGCACCGACCGAACCGTCCGCATTGGCCGGATCGAGAATGATGGCCACCGACTTGTTGGTGATGGCGGTGTCGATCAGGTTGCTCTCGGTGTTGGTGTCGCCCTTATGGCCACCGACAACAGCCTTGTAGCCGAGACCTTCGGCGGTCTTCTTGGCGATTTCACCTTCGGTGAACCAGTACGGGTTGGACGGATCGTTGACGATGATCGTCATCAGTCCTTCGGCCCAGGCCGTGCTGGCGATGAGAGGCAACGCTGCCGCAGCGGCGAACAGAACGCGCATTCCCTTCTTGAACATGGTCTCACTCCCTTAACATTTTTCGTTTGCGTTATGCCGGTTCCCCGGCGGTACTTATTTCCATCAGGCCGTTTTCGAGATCATGCGCCTTTCCGGAAACCCTTCGATACGCCCGAATTTCAGCGGCCCCACCCGGAACGGTGGGCAGAGCCGCTTTCCATTATCGCCGGGAGTATTGAATGCTGTTGAGCAGAACCGCGAGCACGATCACCGCGCCGGTAAAGACGGTCTGCCAGTAGGAGGACACGCCGATGATCACGAGGCCGTCGGAAAGGAAACCGATCACGAAGGCGCCGAGAAGCGTACCCTGTATAGTACCGCGCCCCCCAGTGAGCGCAGCGCCACCGATAACCACGGCGGCGATTGCCGTGAGTTCGTAGGTGGTGCCTGCCGTCGGGCCTGCCGACGTCAGCTGCGAAGCAAGGATCAGACCGGCGATCGCAGCGCAGATGCCGGAAATGACATAGACCGACACCTTGACGCGCTTGACCGGCACGCCGGACAGTTCAGCCGCGCGTTCATTGCCGCCCGATGCGTAGAGCCAGCGGCCGAATGCGGTGCGGTTGAGAACGATGGCGCAGACGATGGCGAGAACCACCAGAACCAGAACACCGATCTGCACGCCGAACAGCTTGTTGAAGCCGAGCCAGTCGAAGCCGGTATTGCCAAGCTCCGGCCGTCCGCCGAGATTGTTGTAAGTCAGGCCATTGGTCATCAGAAGCGCCACGCCGCGCGCGCAATAGAGAACGCCAAGCGTCGCAACGAAGGCTGGAACCCGCAGATAGGCAATCAGCACGCCATTGATCACGCCAACGAACGCGCCAAGCGCACAGGTGATGATGACGACCGCCCATACCGGGAAATACAGAATGACGCCGAAATGCTGCAAGGTGACGCCCTGCATCAGGAAACCGGCAACCACGCCCGCCAGCCCCAAAGTAGAGCCGACCGAAAGATCGATGCCGCCATTGAGGATGACGAGCAGCATGCCGATGGCAAGCAGGCCGAATATCGCCACATGCGACGACATGGTGAGGAAATTGTTGACCGTGAAATAATTCGGCGAAAGGAACGAGAAAACTGCAATGATCGCAATCAGCGAAAAGAACGCGCGGCCTTCGAGCAGCAGGTGCACGAGGCTGGTCTTTCGCTTCGCGCCGTTCGGAGCGGCTGTTTCCTTGTTGGTGCTTGTGACTGACATTCTATCAGTGCTCCATAACTATTCTTGAGCGCTTCCAGTAACAGGGGGACTCTGAACCGCTCTATCTATTTGTTTTTACGCATTATCCTACGCAAAACCGCTTCGCACTTTTGCTGGAAATGCTCTAATGACCGACCATGGCTTCGCCCGAGGCGGCCATGATCTTCTCCTTGGACACGTCCGATCCGAATTCGGCGGAGATGCGTCCACGGTGCATGACGATGATACGATGAGCGATGCTGAGGCATTCGCCGACTTCCGAGGTCGTATAGACGACGGCCAGGCCCTGCTTCGCCTTTTCGGCCAGAAGCTTGAACACTTCCGCCTTCGCGCCGATGTCGATGCCGCGGCTCGGCTCATCGAGCAGGATGACTTCCGGCTCGGTCGCCAGCATCTTGCCGATCACGACCTTCTGCTGGTTGCCGCCGGAAAGCGAACCGATTGCCGCCTCGCCGCCATCGGTCTTGATGTGCACATTCCGGATCGACTGATCGACAATCTGCTTCTCGCGTTTGCGCGATGTGAAAAGGCCCTTCGTCATCTCGGCGATGCTGGCGAGCGACAGGTTCTTGCCGACCGTCATCGTCTGCACGAGACCGTCGCGCTGGCGATCTTCCGGCACCAGCACAAGGCCCCGCTCGATGCGCTGCGCGATGGTGAGGCCGGAAACGTCCTGCCCTTTCAGGAGCACACGTCCGCCGCTTGCCTTGAGACGACCGGCAACGGTTTCCAGCAATTCCGTGCGACCAGCCCCCATGAGACCGTAGATGCAGACGATTTCACCGGCGCGCACATTGAGCGACATGCGGTCGACCAGCGAAAAGCCTGCGCCGCCCGGATCGGGAACCGTCAGGTTTTCGACCGAAAGCGCCACATCGCCCCATTCATATCCGGTAGGCGGCGAGCCAAGATCGAAGTTCTCGCCGACCATGTTGCGCACGATCCATTCGAGATCGATTTCCTCACGCGGCGCATAGGCAGTCATGGTTCCGTCGCGCAGCACAACCGCATGATTGGTGATCTGCAGCGCTTCTTCCAGATGGTGCGAAATATAGACGATGGCGACGCCACGGGCCGTCAGGTCGCGGATGACCTTGAACAGGACTTCCACTTCCGAGGCGCTCAACGCCGAAGTCGGCTCGTCCATGATGAGAATGCGCGAATTGACCGAAAGCGCGCGGGCGATTTCCACCACCTGCTGCTGGCCGAGACGCAGTTCCTCGACCGGCGTCAGCGGGTCGATATCTTCTTCCAGTTCCTTCAGAAGCTCTCGCGTCAGCCGTTCTTCCTCGGCGAAATCGACGCCGGTGGCGGTGCGGATCTCGCGTCCCATGAAGATGTTGTCGCGCACATTCATGTTGGGCGCGAGGCTCAGCTCCTGATGGATGATCGAGATGCCGTGGTCGCGCGCTTCGGTGGACGAGTTGAACGTTACCGGTTCGCCGTCGAGAATGATCGTGCCGGAAGTCGGCTGGATGACGCCGGACAGCACTTTCATCAAGGTGGATTTGCCGGCGCCGTTCTCGCCGAAAAGCGTCGTGACCTGGCCACGGCGGATTTCAAAATTCACGCCTTTCAGGGCATGAATGCGACCGTAGGATTTGGCGACGTTATGCGCGGCAAGAACGACATCGCCGTTTTTGCCTTCGATTTTGGGAGCGGTGCTCATTTCACTTCGAGCCCCACAGGCGTGACGAGCCAGTTCTTGGGATTGACCAGCTTGAACACGCCGACAACCGAAACGGTCTTGCCCGTCAGGTTTTCTACATCGACGCCCGAAAGCACCTGCTTCTTCATCTCGTTGTTCAGCGCCGAACCGGCGTTCTGATATTCGATCTGGTTCTTGAACTGGCCGAACTGGATTTCGCCGGTGGCATCGCGCAGGTCCGTGCCGTTGACGGCGGGGCCGGTCTGGATGCGGATCGCCATGCCTTCCGGCAGGCCTTCAACCTTCACAACATTGTAGTTGGACTTGCGCTCTTCCACCACGCCGGTGAACTTGACCGGGATAACCGGATTGACGTCGCCCACGCCGTATTTCTTTCCGGCTGCGGCCTTATCGGCAGCGAGAGCCGTTCCCACTTCCACGGCATCGACGGCGCGCTGCTCGACACTGGCCTTGACCTTGGGAAATTCGGTTGCGCCATAGGCATCGGGAGAGAAAGCCTGCTGGCGCACATCGGAATCAGACCCGATCTTCACGACCTTCGTGTCGAAAGCAATCGCGCCGACAACCACAACCGCAGCGATCACGCTCCAGACGATGGCGCGGCTCAGCTTGGCGGGTTTTTGTGAAACTTGACTGGTTTGTGCACTCATTATCAAACGCCTTCAGCAATTCTGCCGGATTGTCGTTATAGAAACAGAAGATGCGGCTGAATTCAGACCGCCCGGAGATCATCCTCGACCATTACGCCTGCCGGGTAGGCGAAAGCCTCCGCCAGAGCGGTGCAAGATGCGGCAGACGAGATCATGATATCCTCCACGTGAATTCCAGGGCCCCGCTCCTCCGTGCATCCTGGAACAGATGCGCCGCCCATCAGAGCTTGTGATAGCGGCGTGTTATTAACTCCAATAATGATGTTATAAAGCTCCAAAGCTGTCAATCGGATGTTTTCCAAACGCCGGTGAATTAGCACAATTTCGCGCCGAATCCCCATCACGATCCAGCGAAATCCACTACATAATCCGTTACCGGACGCGTTATTCGCAGCTTTGACATTCATCGCCAGCCCGGATGGATCAGCAATCCGCATTACTTAAATTGTCATTGATATTCAGCTATTTAGCTTGAAGCCACCATATAAGGCGCCTCAACATATCGCGGAAGAACCGGGACAAAACCGCAAGCCGCCGCATAGCGATTTTCTCCACATTCACTCTTTGGTGAAAAAAAATGCGCACTCTCGAAAATTTTACAGACAAGGTGATAGCGTTATGTTATCTCCAGCTTACGCCATTGCCCGATTTCATTATAAACGGGGCCGCGAGCGACGTATTTTCAGTCGCGGGAGGAATCCAAATGTCAATGAAGGCAGATATCCGCCATGCGTAAGACAGGTGACATCATCATCGGGATCGACGCGGGCACGTCCGTGCTCAAGGCAGTCGCTTTCGACCTCAGCGGACGCCAGATCGAATCCGCGGCGGTTCGCAACAAATACGATACCGGCGACCATGGCGCGGTTACCCAGTCGCTTTCCCAGACATGGCAGGATTGCGCGCGCGCCTTGCGCGATCTCGGCGCCAAGCTGCCGGGCCTTGCCGAACGCACGGCGGCGATTGCCGTCACCGGACAGGGCGACGGAACCTGGCTTGTCGGCCATGGCAACCAGCCGATTGGCGATGCCTGGCTGTGGCTCGATGCCCGCGCCGCCTCGACCGTCACGCGGCTTGCCGCCGGGCCCATGAACCGCGCGCGCTTTGAAGCGACCGGCACGGGACTCAATACCTGCCAGCAAGGCTCGCAGATGGCGCATATGGATGCCACCGCGCCGGAGCTTCTGGACAATGCGGAAGCAGCCCTTCACTGCAAGGACTGGCTCTATCTCAATCTCACCGGCGTTCGCGCCACCGATCCGTCGGAAGCAAGCTTCACCTTCGGCAATTTCCGCAATCGTCAGTATGATGACGTGGTGATCGAGGCCCTCGGCCTGACGAAGCGCCGCGGATTGCTACCGGAGATCATCGACGGCACCGAAGTCCAGCATCCGCTATCCCCCGAAGCGGCGGCTGCAACGGGTCTGCGGGCGGGGACGCCGGTGAGCCTTGCCTATGTGGATATGGCGATGACTGCGCTTGGTGCGGGCGTGCGCGGCGGTACGGCTGACGCCGGATGCTCGACCATCGGCTCCACCGGCGTGCATATGCGCGCAAAGCCGGTCGCCGATATTCATCTGAACAAGGAAGGCACCGGCTACGTCATCGCGCTGCCGATCCCCGGCATCGTCACGCAGGTGCAGACCAACATGGGCGCGACCATCAATATCGACTGGATATTGCAGGTCGCAGCCGATCTCATGTCGACGCCGGAGAAGCCGGTTTCGCTTGGCGATCTCATTCCTCGCCTCGATGACTGGTTCAATGCCAGCCGTCCCGGCGCCATCCTCTATCACCCGTATATTTCGGAAGCTGGCGAGCGCGGCCCCTTCGTGAACGCCGATGCGCGGGCCGGTTTCATCGGCCTTTCCAGCCGCGACCGTTTTCCGGAACTGGTGCGCTCGGTCGTGGAAGGCCTCGGCATGGCGACGCGCGACTGCTACGCGGCAATGGGCGAAATGCCTGCCGAACTGCGCATCACCGGCGGCGCGGCACGCTCGAAGGCGCTGCGCGGCACGCTGTCGGCTGCGGTCAACGCGCCGGTGCGCGTTTCGGCCCGCGAGGAAGCCGGCGCTGCGGGTGCTGCCATGATGGCCGCCGTGGCCATCGGCGCCTATCCGACCATGGACGACTGCATCGCCGAATGGGTGGAGCCGCTGTTGGGCGCGGGGGAAGCCCCGGATGCGACACGCGCGCAGCATTATGAAGAACTTTTCGTTGCCTATCGGGAAGCGCGACTGGCTCTGACGCCGGTCTGGGACAAGCTCGCTTCCGGCAAATAAGGAAACATTGAAATGGCTGAACCGGAAACCTGCGACCTGTTTGTAATCGGCGGCGGCATCAACGGCGCGGGCGTGGCCCGCGACGCTGCCGGGCGCGGCCTCAAGGTCGTGCTGGCGGAAAAGGACGATCTGGCGCAGGGAACGTCGTCGCGCTCCGGCAAGCTGGTGCATGGCGGGCTGCGCTATCTCGAATATTATGAATTCCGCCTCGTGCGTGAGGCGCTGATCGAGCGCGAAGTGCTTTTGAACGCCGCTCCCCACATCATCTGGCCGATGCGTTTCGTGCTGCCGCACAGCCCGCAGGACCGTCCGGCCTGGCTGGTGCGGCTCGGCCTGTTCCTCTACGACCATCTCGGAGGTCGCAAGAAGCTGCCCGGCACGCGCACGCTCGATCTGCGCCGCGACCCGGAAGGCACGCCGATCCTCGACCAGTACACCAAGGGTTTTGAATATTCCGACTGCTGGGTGGACGATGCCCGCCTCGTGGCCCTCAATGCGGTGGGCGCTGCCGAAAAGGGCGCGACCATCCTCACCCGCACGCCTGTCGTCTCCGCACGTCGCGAAAAAGGCGGCTGGATCGTGGAAACGAAGAACCGCGACACGGGCGAGACCCGCACATTCCGCGCGCGCTGCATCGTCAACTGCGCCGGTCCATGGGTCACGGATGTCATCCACAATGTCGCCGGTTCCAACTCGTCGCGCAATGTGCGCCTCGTCAAGGGCAGCCACATCATCGTTCCGAAATTCTGGTCAGGCGCGAATGCCTATCTCGTCCAGAACCACGACAAGCGCGTGATCTTCATCAACCCCTATGAGGGCGACAAGGCGCTGATCGGCACCACCGACATCGCCTATGAAGGGCGCGCCGAAGATGTTGCGGCGGATGAGAAGGAAATCGAGTATCTGCTGACCGCCGTGAACCGCTATTTCAAGGAAAAACTGCGGCGTGAAGACGTGCTGCATTCCTTCTCCGGCGTGCGCCCGCTGTTTGACGATGGCAAGGGCAACCCTTCCGCCGTCACTCGCGATTACGTCTTCGACCTCGATGAAACCAACGATGCCCCGCTGCTCAACGTCTTCGGCGGCAAGATCACCACGTTCCGCGAGCTGGCGGAGCGCGGCATGCATCGCCTCAAGCATATCTTCCCCAGGATGGGCGGCGACTGGACGCATGACGCGCCGCTTCCCGGCGGCGAAATCGCCAATGCCGATTATGAAACCTTCGCCAATTCCCTGCGCGACACCTATCCGTGGATGCCGCGCGCGCTTGTCCATCATTACGGGCGTCTCTATGGCGCACGCACGAAGGACGTGGTTGCAGGCGCACAGAACCTCGAAGAGCTTGGCCGTCATTTCGGCGGCAACTTCCATGAGGCGGAAGTGCGCTATCTGGTGGCCAAAGAATGGGCGAAGACGGCTGAAGACATTCTCTATCGCCGCACCAAGCATTACCTGCATCTGACAGAAGCCGAACGCGCCGCATTCGTGGAATGGTTCGACAACGCTAAAATCGTCGCTTGAGGACACATCATGGCGCTGACGCTTTCGCTGAATACCAATCCGCTTGTGAACCGCTTTGCCGAGCCGGGCGACCTGATCGAAACGGTTGCCCGCGACCTGCGCCTGCGCGACCTCCAGCTGACCCATGAATTCATCAATCCGAGCTGGCAGGCTTCGACCATCCGTCGCCTGACGCGCGACATGGACAAGGCCTTGCAGCGCACCGGCGTCCGTGTCACTTCGGGCATGACCGGCCCCTATGGCCGCCTCAATCATTTCGGCCATCCGGATGCGGAAGTGCGCCGCTACTATGTCGACTGGTTCAAGATCTTTGCCGATATTATCGGCGATCTCGGCGGCAAGTCGGTCGGTACGCAGTTCGCGATCTTCACCTACAAGGATTTCGATGATCCGGCGCGCCGCGAAGACCTGATCAAGATCGCCATCGACTGCTGGGCGGAAGTGGCCGAACATGCGGCTGGCGCCGGTCTCGACTATGTGTTCTGGGAACCGATGAGCATCGGGCGCGAGTTCGGCGAGACGATTGCCGAATGCATGAAGCTTCAGGATCGCCTCACCGCCGCCGACATGGCGATCCCCATGTGGATGATGGCCGACATCGACCATGGCGACGTCACCTCGTCCAACCCGGACGATTATGACCCTTACGCCTGGGCGCGGGCCGTGCCGAAGGTCTCGCCGATCATCCATATCAAGCAGAGCCTGATGGACAAGGGCGGGCATCGCCCGTTCACCGCCGCGTTCAACGCTAGGGGCCGCATCCAGCCGGAACCGCTCCTCAAAGCCTTTACCGAAGGCGGCGCGATTGATAATGAAATCTGCCTTGAGCTTTCCTTCAAGGAGCGCGAGCCGAACGACCGCGAAGTCATCCCGCAGATTGCGGAAAGTGTGGCTTTCTGGGCTCCCCACATTGACACCGGCGCCAAGGACTTGAAAATATAGGTAATTTCGGGAACCGGACCGTTTTCAATGGCAGATGCTGACGATTCACTGGCGCTGCGCGCCGCCTGGCTTCACTTTGTGGGCGGCATGACCCAGTCAGCCGTTGCCAAGCGCCTCGGCCTGCCTTCGGTGAAGGCGCATCGGCTGATTGCCAAGGCTGTCGCCGATGGTGCGGTGAAGGTGAGTATCGACGGTGACATTACCGAATGCATCGACCTCGAAAACCGCCTCGCCGACATGTACGGCCTCGACTATTGCGAGGTTGCGCCGGACATTGGCGAGGAAGGCCTGCCGCTGATGGTCCTCGGCCATGCCGGGGCGGATTTTCTGCGCCGCGAGATCGAGCACGGCGATCACGAAGTCATCGGCATCGGCCATGGTCGCACGCTTTCTGCCGCCGTCAGCTATATGCCGCGTGTCGCGGCCAGCAATGTGCGTTTCGTTTCCCTGCTGGGCGGCCTGACGCGCAATTTCGCCGCCAACCCGCATGATGTGATGCACCGCATCGCGGAAAAGACGGGGATGCCCGCTTATGTGATGCCGGTTCCCTTTTTCGCTAACACGGCGGAAGACCGTGAAGTGCTGCTCGCCCAGCGCGGCGTCACCACGGTTTTCGATATGGGTTGCCGCGCCGAACTGAAGATCGTCGGCATCGGCACGGTGGATGCGCAGGCGCAGCTCGTCACATCCGGCATGATAGAATTGAGCGAAGTCGAGGAGATTGCGAACCTCGGCGGCGTCGGCGAAATGCTCGGCCATTTCTTCGATGCAAACGGCCAGCGCCTCGAAACCGCGCTCACCGCCCGCACCATCGCCGCCTCGGTGGAAAACGCCGATATGAGCCGAATCATCGGGCTGGCCGGCGGAATTTCCAAGGCTGACGCCATTCGCGCCGTGCTGAAAAGCGGCCGGCTTTATGGCCTCATCACCGATGAGCGCACCGCAAGGGCCCTTATCCGACAGCCCGATGGAAAATAACAAAATCACATTTTTCTCGTGGATTTTTTTGTGATTTTGTGATCTAACTTCATGCGATAAATGTTCCGCCAATGAGATCGGAAACAGCGTGAAGCGCGACGACAGACGACAGGCGATCATAAACCTTCTCATCGAAAATCAGGCCGTCGACCTCGACGATCTGGCGGACCGGTTTGCCGTTTCCAAGATGACGATCCACCGCGATCTGGATTCGCTGGAACATTCCGGCGTGCTGCGCAAGGTGCGCGGCGGCGCGACCATCGATACCGGCACCCAGTTCGAGAGCGATTTCCGCTTCCGCGAGCGGCAGGACGGCGAAGCCAAGCAGAAGATGGCCCGCGCCGCGCTGGAACTGGTGGAACCGGGCATGACCGTGATGGTCAATGACGGCTCCATGGCGGCGGTGCTCGGCGGCATGCTGCTGGAAAAGCGCCCGTTGACCGTCATCACCAACAATGCCGTCATCGTCGATGAGCTGAAGGGCGAGAACGGGATCAATCTGATTGCGCTCGGCGGAACCTATTCAGCCAAGTTCAACGCCTTTTTCGGCATACTGACGGAAGAAGCGCTGTCGCATTTGAGTGCCGACATCGCCTTCGTTTCGTCCCCCGCCGTCAACGGGCAGCTTGTCTATCACATGGATGAAAACGTGGTGCGCACCAAGCGCGCCATGACGGCGTCCGCGGCCCGCACCTGCCTTCTGGTCAATCACCAGCGGTTCGGGCGCCCTGCCCTCCACGTCATGGCAAATCTTTCCGATTTTGACGCGATCATCACCGATTCATCACCCGGCGCCGCCATACTGGACGAGCTAGAGCAGGCCGGGATCAGACTGACAATAGCAGCAGACTAGGAACAGTTACGCATGAGCAGATTCTGGGTTGGAACGAGTTGGAAAATGAACAAGACGCTGGCCGAGGCCCGCGCCTTTGCCGAAGCGCTGGAGGCTGCCGATGGCGGACGTTCCGCCGATATCCAGCGCTTTGTCATTCCACCGTTCACCGCCGTTCGCGAAGTGAAGGAAATCCTGTCGGGGACCTCCGTCAAGGTCGGCGCGCAGAACATGCACTGGGCCGATCAGGGCGCATGGACCGGCGAGATTTCACCGCTGATGCTGAAAGATTGCAATCTCGACATTGTTGAGCTTGGCCATTCGGAGCGCCGCGAGCATTTCGGCGAGACCAACGAAACGGTTGGCCTCAAGGTCGAAGCTGCCGTGCGCCACGGCCTGATCCCGCTCATCTGCATCGGCGAAACGCTGGAAGACCGCGAGAGCGGACGCGCGGCTGAAGTGCTGGAAGAAGAAGTGCGCGGCGCTCTTTCCAGGCTTTCCGACGACCAGAAACAGGCTGAAATCCTGTTCGCCTATGAGCCGGTATGGGCCATCGGCGAGAACGGCATCCCCGCCTCCGCCGATTACGCCGACGCGCGGCAGGCGGAAATCATCGCGGTTGCCGAAAGCGTGCTCGGACGCCGCGTGCCTTGCCTCTATGGCGGCTCGGTCAATCCCGGCAATTGCGAAGAACTCATCGCCTGCCCGCATATCGACGGCCTGTTCATCGGCCGCTCGGCCTGGAACGTGGAAGGCTATCTCGACATTCTGGACAAGTGCGCCAGAAAGATTCAATCCAATTAAAGGAGCAATCCCATGAAAGTAGCAGTAGCAGGCGACAGCGCCGGCGAAGGTCTGGCCAAGGTTCTCGCCGACTATCTCAAGGACCGTTTCGAGGTTTCGGAAATCTCGCGCACGGATGCTGGCGCGGATGCATTCTACGCCAACCTTTCCGACCGCGTGGCTTCCGCAGTTCTCGACGGCACCTATGACCGCGCCATCCTCGTTTGCGGCACCGGCATCGGCGTGTGCATTGCAGCCAACAAGGTTCCGGGCATTCGCGCCGCGCTCACGCACGACACCTATTCGGCAGAACGCGCAGCGCTTTCCAACAACGCCCAGATCATCACCATGGGCGCCCGCGTCATCGGCTCGGAAGTGGCCAAGACGATTGCCGACGCCTTCCTCGCACAGACCTTCGACGAAAATGGCCGTTCGGCTGGCAACGTCAACGCGATCAACGAAGTCGACGCGAAATACAACAAGGGCTGATCGCCATATTTGACGTCCCGGCCCGAAAAGCGGAGGCGTTTCGGGCCGGTGGCGAAACCGGTTCAGCTTTCCGGAATGACGGCAGCATAGTCCATTGCACCGTGAAGGACGTGGACGACAATCACCTGCTCACCATCCAGGCGATAAAAGATCAGATAATTGCCGTGAACCTTTCGGCGTATGCCCTGCTTTTCATATCGGGGCACCTTGGGAAAAGCCTTTGGAGAGGCGGCAAGCGCCAGGCATTCCCGTTCCATTTCATCGATAAAGGATAAAGCTCTGAGCGGATTGTCCCTCGCGATATAATCGCCTATCCGCAGGAGGTCGTTCGTCGCTTCGTCCGTGAAATGGACCTTCATTCGGTCGTGTCCGGCACCATTGCCTGATAGCGTTTACGCAAGGCCCCGAAAACGTCCTCCGCTCCGGCTGTCCGGCTCGCATCAGCGTCGGCGACCCCGCGCATGATGGTGGCGTCGAGCGCAGCAAGACGGGTTTCCCGCTCCTGAACGAGGCGCACGCCCTCACGCAGAACCTCACTTTTCGAGCCGTATCGCCCCGTATCGACAAGGTCCTGTACGTAGCTTTCAAGCTGCTTGCCAAGTTCTGCACTGATCATCTGTCCTGCCTCCATCGCTCTGCGATAGTGACAAGATAGATTTCTTATCAATTATTATCAAGACCCGCGACCGCGCAAACAAAAAGCGGAGGGTTTCCCCTCCGCTTTTCATTTAGCTTATAGCAAGGCGCTAAGATGCTAACGCATCACGCCCTGAAGATGCTCAATCGCCGCACGGGCTTAACCAAGTCTCAGCAAGACTTGGTTTAACAGCAGAATTTAGCTGAACTTCGGGTCCAGCGAACCATCGCGATAACGCTTTGCCATGTCGGAAAGCGGGATCGGACGGATCGAGGCGGCATGACCGGCAGTGCCGAACTGCTCGAAACGCTCCTTGCAGAGCTTGGTCATGGCAGCCATTGCCGGCTTGAGGTACTTGCGCGGATCGAACTCGCTCGGGTCTTCCTGCAGGACGCGGCGGATCTGGCCGGTCAGCGCCATGCGGTTGTCCGTGTCGATGTTGATCTTGCGCACGCCATGCTTGATGCCGCGCTGGATTTCCTCGACCGGAACACCCCAGGTCGGCTTCATCTGGCCGCCATATTTGTTGATGATTTCCTGCAATTCTTCCGGCACCGAAGACGAGCCGTGCATCACGAGGTGCGTGTTCGGCAGCTTGCGGTGGATTTCCTCGATCACATGCATGGCGAGCACGGAACCGTCCGGCTTGCGGCTGAACTTGTAGGCGCCATGCGAGGTGCCCATGGCGATCGCCAGTGCATCGACCTTGGTTTCGCGCACAAACTTCACGGCTTCGTCCGGATCGGTCAGAAGCTGGTCGTGCGACAGAACGCCTTCCGCGCCGTGGCCGTCTTCGGCATCGCCCATGCCGGTTTCGAGCGAACCGAGAACGCCGAGTTCACCTTCCACCGAAATGCCGCCCAGATGCGACATCTCGCTGACCTGACGCGTGACCGAAACGTTATAGTCCCAGTCGGCCGGGGTCTTGCCGTCGGCTTTCAGCGAACCGTCCATCATGACGGAGGTGAAGCCTGCCTGAATGGCGGTCATGCAGGTTGCAGCTTCATTGCCATGGTCGAGGTGAACGCAGACCGGGATATGCGGATAGATTTCGGTCACCGCGTCCATCATGTGGCGAAGCATGATGTCGTTGGCATAGGCACGCGCGCCGCGCGAAGCCTGCAGGATCACCGGCGCATCGACGGCATCCGCCGCTTCCATGATGGCCAGAGCCTGTTCCATGTTGTTGATGTTGAATGCCGGGACGCCGTAACCCTTTTCAGCGGCGTGATCGAGCAATTGCCGCAGCGTAATGCGCGCCATTTCTAGCCTCCTAGAGCGCATCCCGAAAAGTGTGAAACGGTTTTCGGAACAGGATGCGCGTTGCAAAACAATTGGATGGAGCATTTGCAATGCTCCAGGCGATGTCAGGTCAGGTTATTTCGCGAAGTACTCGCCGAGGATGTCCACCTCTTCGGCAACGCCGAACACCAGCGCACTGCGCTCGTGATAGGTTTGCGGGACGATATCGAGAATGGATCTCGAACCGTCGGTCGCCTTGCCTCCCGCCTCACGGGCGAGGAAAGCAATCGGATTGGCTTCGTAGACGAGCCGCAGGCGGCCCTTCTCGTAGCCGGGGCGGCTGTCGTTCACGTAGAAGAACAGCCCGCCGCGCTGCAGGATGCGGTGCATGTCGCCCACCGCAGCACCAAGCCAGCGCATGTTGAAGTTACGCCCGCGCGGACCGTCCTTGCCGTTATAGGCATCGTCCACATAGGCTTTCATGCCAGCCGAAAGGTGGCGATAAACGGATGCGTTGAACGCCAGATCGGAGGTGCGTTCGGGCAGCGTCACATTGCGGCGCGTGATATGGAAAATCCCGCTTGCCGGATCGAAGGTCGCGAAGATCACGCCTTCGCCGACCGAAAAGCCCAGATCGACCGAATTGCCGTAGGACACATAACCGGCGGCGAGCTGGCGGTTGCCGGGCTGCAAAAATGGCTCAGCCGTATCAGCCGGGAAAATTGAGAAGATCGTGCCAAGCGGCGCGCCGAGGCCCACATTGCCGGAACCGTCGAGCGGGTCGATGGCGACGGCGATCAGCCCATCGGCCTTGCCAGCCACCGGCAGGTCCGCTTCTTCGGAAAGAATGGAGGCCGCGCCCGCAGCAATCAGCAGCTCGACGAACAGGTTGTGCGAGCCGACATCGATGCACTTCTGCTGGTCCTGATCGCTGTTGACGCCGACCAGCTTGCCCGGATCGCCGGGAAGCGAACCGCGTGCAATGCGACCGGCAAGCCGTGTCGCGCCCGCCAGAATGGCCTTGATCGCATCGGCGGTCGCAAGACGCAGACCATCCTTGCCAGCCCAGTTGTCCAGATAGGCGCCGACCGCTTCAGCTTCCACGCGATCGCTATCGCCCACCAGAACCAGCGGAGAAAAATTGCCAGCCATCGTCATTCGCCCTGCTCCAGCAAGAACTTGGCGCGGGTGACAATCGCCTCGGCCGTGATGCCGAATTTTTCATAAAGCACCTCGGCAGGGGCCGAAGCGCCGAAGCCGTCCATGCCGATCACATCGTCTTCGCTGTCGACGTAACGTGTCCAGCCGAACTTGCCCGCAGCCTCGACGGCAATGCGCGGCGCATCGCCCAGAACACCCTTGCGGTATTCCTTGCTCTGCTTTTCAAACAGGTCCCAGCTCGGCATGGAGACGACCGCAGTTGCGATGCCTTCTTCGGCAAGCTTTTCGGCAGCCTTCACGGCGAGCGAGACTTCGGTGCCCGTGGCAAGCAATGTGATCTGGCGCTCGCCCTTCGCCTCACGCAGCACATAGGCGCCGCGTGCCGAAAGGTTCTCGCCATTGTCGGTGCGCAGCTGCGGCACGTTCTGGCGCGACAGGGCCAGAACCGAAGGCGTGTGCGGATCGGAAACCGCAACAGCCCAGCATTCCAGAGTTTCAATCGTATCCGCCGGGCGGAAGACATGCAGGTTCGGCATGGCGCGCAGGCTGGCCAGATGTTCGACCGGCTGGTGGGTCGGGCCGTCTTCGCCAAGCCCGATGGAGTCATGCGTCAGCACATGGATGACGCGCACGCCCATCAGAGCCGAAAGGCGGATGGCGTTGCGGGCGTAATCGGAGAACACCATGAAGGTGCCGCCGTAAGGAATGAAGCCGCCATGGACCGCGATACCGTTCATGGCCGCGCCCATTGCGAACTCGCGCACGCCGTAGCTCACATAGCGGCCGCTCTTTTCCGGCGTGAAGTCGCTGTCGACAGCCGGAACGCGGGTGAGGTTGGAATGGGTAAGGTCAGCCGAGCCGCCGATCATTTCCGGGAGAGCCGCCGTCAGGCTTTCAAGCGCAAGCTGGCTTGCCTTGCGGGTCGCGACATTCTGCGGCTTGTCGAGAAGGCGCTGCTTTGCGTCCGCGACAACCGCAGCGAAGCCTTCCGGCAGGCTACCGGCGATCCGGCGGTCGAATTCGGCGCGTTCGGCTGCGGGCAGCGCATCGACGCGCTTCTGCCATGCATCGCGTTCCGACGCGCCACGGGCACCGGCTTCGCGCCAGGCATTGAGCAGGGGAGCAGGAATTTCAAAGGCTTCCGCCGTCCAGCCGAGTGCTGCCTTGGTGGCGGCATTTTCGGCGGCGCCCAGCGGAGCGCCGTGAACGCCGCTCGTACCGGCGCGGTTCGGCGAACCATAGCCGATGACGGTCTTGAGCGCGATCAGCGTCGGGCGGTCGGCCTGAGCCTTGGCGCGCGTCAGCGCCGCATCGATGGCGTCGTGATCGTGACCGTCGACCTTTTCGACATTCCAGCCGCACGCCTTGAACTTGGCCGGAATATCGTCGGTGAAGGCGATTTCCGTGCTACCGTCGATGGTGATGCCGTTGTCGTCATAAAGCAGGATCAGCTTGCCGAGGCGAAGATGCCCGGCGAGCGAGATCGCCTCCTGGCCCACGCCTTCCATGAGGCAGCCGTCGCCGCAGAAAACATAGGTGCGGTGATCGACGATATCCTTGCCGAACTGGTCGGCGAGCGCGCGTTCGGCGATTGCCATGCCGACGGAGCTTGCAAGGCCCTGACCGAGCGGGCCGGTGGTCAGCTCGACGCCTTCGGTATGGCCATATTCGGGGTGACCGGCGGTCTTGGAACCCCATTGGCGGAAGTTCTTCAGCTCATCGAGCGACACGTCCTTGTAGCCCGCCAGATAGAGCGCGCTGTAAAGCAGCATCGAGCCGTGGCCGTTGGAAAGCACGAAGCGGTCGCGATCGGCCCAGTTGGGAGCCGATGCGTCGAATTTCAGGTGCTTCGAGAACAGAACGGCTGCGGCGTCGGCCATGCCGAGCGGCATTCCCGGATGGCCGGAATTGGCGGCATCGACGGCATCGATCGAGAGAGCGCGAATGCAGTTGGCGAGTTGCAGCATATCTGATACGGGCGGGGCGAAATTCATCGGCGGCAACCTCCTTGCCAAATGCAAAGTCTCAGGCATTTCCGGCAAGGCGAAACCCGGGTTCCGGCACCGGCATGCGTATAAACAACAAAGCCACGGCGCATTGTGCAACGGAGGCGTAACGCCGACTGGATGCAATGCGCTCGTGCTGCCCGGGTTTGCGCGGTCCCTTCAGGACCAGCCTCCCGGGCACCAATTCCGGTAACACCGTTTCAAAAGCATAACAATATGGTCATAACATTATAACGATTTAAATGTGATCTTGAGTGTGATTTTTCTTTCCACACCCCCGTTTCAGGCCCTTCGGAGGGGCAGAATCGCAGAATCTGCGTCGCGACTCACCCCCGCAAAAACAAAAAGACAGCCCGCGGGCGACCGCGGACTGTCATTTGAATGATCCTTGCAATGGGTGGATTACGCGCCCGCCATGCGCTGGCGTCTCTCGCGTAACAGCATCGGACCATATTCCAGAACGTAAAGCCCGAAAGCGCCCATCCAGAGCAAGGCCGATGCGGCAAGGATGGTGTGGAAGAAATTCGGCATGACTTCCGCCAGTGGCCGGATCAGCGCCGCCGCGACAAGACAGAGATAAGCGGCCTGCGTGACGGGCGATGCCGTCAGTTCGCGTCCGGTATGGCCGCGTGACGCCCGCGTCATGACCGCGAGCATCATGCAGCCCATCGCGCCCACGGTCACCACATGCAGGGCCGAATAAGGATTGAGGCGATCGATGGCCGAGAGACCGATCGCGATGAAACCGAGCGGGATGAAGGCATAGGCGACATGAAGCACGAGCAGCAGCTTTTCCCGCGCCACCGACCATCCCCGCCAGCGATAAAGCCGCACGATATGAAACAGCGCCGCAATCCACGCCAGAACCGCCGTTACAGACTGATCGGGCGCGGCGATCCAGCCGATGCAGGCCACCACCCCGGCGAGAATGCTGAAACCGTCATAACGGTTGAACGGCACCGGAAAGCGTGTCTTTCCCATCTTGTTGAGCCAGTTGCGGGTGAAGCTCGGCACGATGCGCCCGCCGATCACCATCACCAGCAGGACATAGGCGCTGACCCCGATGCGATTGGCCAGGGCCACATCGCCATCGGTCAGGATCAGATAATGGAAGACGAGATTGGCGACCATCACCGTCGCCACGCCGATCAGCACCTTCAGGTTTTTCCATTGGCGACCGGCGACGATTTCCCGCCCGCAGATGAAAAGCAGCATGGGCAGGAACAGGCTTTCGACCGCGACGGCGAACCGCACATCGATCAGGTCCGGCTCCAGAAAGATAAGCCGCCCGGCGAGCCATACGCCACAAAGGATCGCCAGCGGTGCTCCCGACACCGGAAGCCCGCCCGTCCAGTTCGGGATGGCGGTCAGCAGAAAGCCTGCGAGAACGGCGGAAGAAAAACCGAACACCATTTCATGGGCGTGCCAGTTCAACCCGCCATAGGAACCGCCCAATGGCATTCCAAGCGTGAGCGACAATATCCAGAAGAGCATGGCCAGAACAGCCCATATGGCTCCGCCCAGAAAGAACGGGCGGAAGCCATAGCTGAGGAGGACGGGACCGGTCATCTTCAGTCCGCGCGGCATACCTTTTTGATCGGATGGCATCGCAGCAGGTACTGCCTGCAGGCCTGGCTGTCTGGTCATGATGTCCTCGCCATAAAGCCGGTCAAGTCCGGCTCATCGAGTTTCGGTATTACTGGCCCCTATTACTGGCCCGCATTATTTGGCGCTGGCGATGACCTTTTCCAGCCGCTCCTGAACGACCTTCGGCTTCTTGGCCGAAACGATCTGTTCGAGATTGGCCGGGCTGTCGCCCACGGCGATCAGCGCGATCATGCCCATTGCATAATGCGGAGTGCACTTTACCAGATATGCGCCGGGTTCCGTAACCGTCAGCACATAATTCTCGTTGATCTTGCTTTTGAACTTCTCCGCGCCTTCCGGGATCATGTCCTTGATGGATTCGACATTGTGCCCCTTGTCCACCGGCACGAAGGTGATCGTGTCGCCGGGATTGGCCTTGATATAGGCGGGCTCGAAAACCATGGCGCCCTCGGCACCCTTGTTGAGCATGTGAACTTCGATATTTTCGGCAAGGGCTGGGGCCGCCAGCACGGCAAGAATGCCTGCTGCAGCAAATTTGATTGCGAGTTTACGCATTTTCGTCCTGATCTCCATCGGATGGGCGCAGCTGCCGTCTCGGCTTTACACGCCACGCAACGGGATTTAGACCCGCCGCAGGCCATTCTCTTTGATCTGGATCAAACAGATTGCTTTATTCATGATAATGACGCTCAGAATAAAAAGTGTTGATTTTCCGCGTCGGCCCACCGCACCATTTCCGGTGAAGCCCTTTTGCCGCAGGCCCCGGCCCGCCTCCCCGGCATGACAACCCTGCATGCATCTTGTATGCATTTCAGCGAACTTTATTCGCCCCTATCCGCACTGCCTCAAGAACCGGCAAGGAATGACAGAATGAGCGACACCATTTCGATTTCGACAGAAGAACTCGCCGGGCTTGTGCGGGAAATCCTGAACAAGGCGGGTTTCAGCGCCGACCATGCCGCAGCCATCGCCAAGACGATTGTGGCGGGCGAGCGCGACGGCTGCAAATCCCATGGTGTCTACCGCATCGAAGGTTGCCTGCGCACGCTGAAAAGCGGCAAGGTGGTCGCCGATGCCGACCCTGTCGTCACGACCGATGACAGCGCCGTTGTTCGCGTCGACGCCAAGGGCGGCTTTGCCAATCTGGCATTCGAGCGCGGTGCGCCTGCCCTGGTCGAGAAGGCGCGCAAGCTCGGCGTTGCGGCGCTGGCGATCAACGACTGCACCCATTTTGCCGCCCTGTGGCCGGAAGTCGAGGCGCTTGCCGAACAGGGGCTTGCGGCAATCGCCATGTGCCCGAGCTATGCAACCGTTGCGCCCGCAGGCGGAACGAAGCCGCTTCTGGGCACCAACCCCTTCGCCTTCGGCTGGCCTCGCCCCGGCGACTATCCTTATGTGTTCGACTTTGCCACCAGCGTGGCCGCGCGCGGCGAACTGGAGCTTTATCGCCGCGCCGGAAAGCAGCTGCCCGAAGGCTGGGCCGTCGATGCGGACGGCAAGCCCACGACCGACCCGGAAGCAGCCCTTGCAGGCGCGATGCTGCCATTCGGCGAGCACAAGGGCTCGGCCATTTCCACGATGATCGAACTTCTGGCTGGTGTGATGATCGGTGACTTCACCAGCCCCGAAGCGCTCGACTTCCTTGGCACGACAACGCTTGCGCCGCGCCATGGCGAACTCATCATCGCCTTCGACCCTGCCCGCATGGCGGGCGGTCGCGGCAATCCGCAGGAGCGCGGCGAAATCCTGATCGAAGCGATTGCCGGACAGGGCGCGCGCCTGCCGTCGCAGCGCCGCTTTGCCGCTCGCCGCGATTCCCTCAGCAAGGGCATTACGCTCACCGCCGCCGAAATGGCGCTGCTGGAAAAGCTCAAGGAAAAGGGTCTCGACGCAGTGTCGTGATCCCAAACAAAAAGGCGCCGGAAACCGGCGCCTTTTTCTTTTTCCGACCTGATTTCAGGCAGCGTATTTCGTTGCTGCGCTGCCCTGCTTGTTCCAGTCGGCATACCAGGTCTGGAACAGCTTCAACTGGGTTTCGCAATAGCCGCGCTGGCTGTCGGACAGCTTGTCCGTCTCGTTGAAATGCAGTTCATATTCCGGATTGCCGGTCAGAACCATCATGTGCTTGTAGAAGAGAACGAGGTCCGGGCCTTCATCGAAGGACGACAGAACGTCGAGTGCGGCTTCCAGTTCCAGCGCCAGCTTGCGCGCTTCGCCGTCGCCGGTGGCCGCGGCCTTCGACAGGGCAACCAGATGCTGCACTTCCTTCGGCAGCACATTGCCGATGCCGGTGATTGCGCCGGTTGCGCCGCAATTGACGAAACCATGGAAGACGCCGGTATCGACGCCGACCATCAGGGTCACATTGTCATCGGCGCTGGTGATGTTTTCAGCGGCGTAGCGCATGGCTTCCGCGCCGCCGAATTCCTTGAAGCCGATCAGGTTCGGATGTTCCGCACGCAGCGCGAAGAACAGGTCGGCGCGGGTGGCGAAACCGTAATAAGGGCTGTTGTAGATCACGGCAGGCAGATCGGGAGCAGCCGACAGGATCGCCTTGAAATGCGCCTTCTGCGCCGAGATGGACGAGCCGCGTGACAGGACACGCGGAATGACCATCAGGCCCTTCGCGCCAACCTTCTGCGCATGGGCGGCATGGGCGGCGGCAATCTTGGTGTTGACCGCGCCGGTGCCGACGACGACCGGCACGCCAGCCTTGGCAAGCGCTTCGACGCCCGCCATGCGTTCCTCGTCCGAAAGAAGCGGCCAGTCACCCATGGAGCCGCAATAGACAACCGCAGACATGCCCTTCGCGATCAGTTCCTTGCCTTTGCGGACCAGCGCATCGAAATCCGGCGTGCGGTCGGGCTTGCAGGGGGTCATGAGGGCCGGAATGCAGCCGGAGAAAATGTTAGAAGTCATAGCGTCTTTCCTTGGCGTTTTCCTTGGGCGCTTTCGCGCGAGCTGAACCTACAATCGCTCTGTCGAACCTTGTATTGAAATCAAATATACACTTTGTATTTTTCTTGTCGACCAAAATTTTAAATGAGGATAGGATTGCTTGACCGTTGGAATTTAAACTGCTGTTAGAATGCGGTTGTGCCGCGCCAAATACACCGTAAGAAGGCAGAAAGATCATGGACAAAGACGACGCCAACCAGACAGCCGACCGGAAGAAGGGTTCAGGCGTCAAGCTGGTTTACGACGTGCTGCGCGACGAGATCATCGATCTTTCGCTCGCTCCGGGCAGTCCCATCGATGAAAACCAGCTGGCGGAACGCTTTTCCATGTCGCGCACGCCCATCCGCGAAGCCCTGGTGCGGCTTGCAAGCGACGGCTTCGTGACCACGCTTCCCAACCGCTCTACTGTCGTGTCCAATATCGACTTCCTGAGCCTGCCCGCCTTTTTCGACGCGGTGACGCTGATGTACCGCGTCACCACGCGGCTTGCCGCGCGCAACCGGACCGACAAGGACCTTGAGAATATCCGCGCGCATCAGGAAGCCTTTGCCCGCGCCGTCCGCTCGCAGAACGCACTGGAAATGATCGCGACGAACCGCGATTTTCATGCGGCCATTGCCGAAGCCGGACGCAATCCCTTCTACACCACGTTCTTTTCGCGGCTCCTCGACGAAGGGCGCAGGCTCTTGCGCCTTTATTACCAGTCCTTTGCGGACCGCCTGCCGGAGCGCTACGTCACCGAGCATGAGGACATGATCCGCGCCATCGAAGAGCGCGATGTCGATACCGCCGATCTGCTCGGCAAGGCGCATGGCGACCAGATCGTCTATCAGATCCGCAAGCTGATTGCGGAAGATCGCCGCGACCAGCTGGATCTATAGAGCATCCATCATACGGCTTCGGGCAATCGCCGGGCTTCCATCACGCGGTCGCACCATCCGAGCACGGTCTTGCTGTCGGGCGCCAGAAGAACGCCGCAATCCCCGGCGAAGTCGTTCCAGCCCTCGACATAGGTTTCGCGCACCACGGTGAGCACCGGAATCTGGCGCGCATAGGCCGTTTCGATGATCGAGCGGAAACCATGCCCTTCCGTCTCGCCCTTGCCGAAACGGTTGAGGATCAGCATATCCGCGCCGTCATCGATTTCCGCCAGAAGCGCGCCTGCCACGTCGGCAAGGGCCGCCGGATCAAGGCGGCACCCCTTCGACCCGGAACCGAGCGACTGCGAAATGATCTGCGTGACGCCGGTGCCGATATGCTCGATCTCGATATCGCGACAGCATTCCTCCCCGCCGGTTTCACGGTGCTGCAGAAAGCCGGCCACGCGCAGGCCCGCCTGTCTCGCCCGATGCGCCGCACCTGCCAGAAGCTGGTCCACCGGCACATCCTTGGCGGCGAGGATGGCCGCAAGCGTCGGTTCGTTCCTCATGCCTCGGCTCCCTCGTTCGACAACAGATCGATGCCGGTAATGTCGGCATCGGCTGCGAGGATCGCGATATATTGCGACACGGCCTTCGACCATGTGGAAGCTTCCAGCCAGCCCGCAATCCGGTCGGCCACATAATCGAACGGCAGTTCCTCGCCTTCGATGCGGCGGTCAAGCCGCACGATATGAAAACCGAAGCGGCTTTCAATCGGATTGGCCGTGATCTCGCCTGCCGCCATGCGCTCCAGCGCCTTTTCAAATTCAGGCACCGTGCTGCCGCGCGTGAGCTGGCCCAGATTGCCGCCTTGCGCGCCCGAAGGGCAGGACGAATATTCATGCGCGACCGAGGCGAAAGTGGCAGGCTCGGCAATCACCGCCGACGCCAGGCGGGCAGCGGTCGCGCGGGCCTTTTCGCGGGCCTGGCTGTCGGCGGGATCGGCGGCGATCAGGATATGGCTCGCCTCCAGAATGGGCGCGCTGGTGAAGCGGTGGCGGTTGTTTTCGTAGAAGCGCAAGGCTTCCTCCCGCGTGGCGGAAGGCACTTCGACCTCCCGTTCGATCACCATGCGCACCAGCGCATCCTCATCGGTTTCGCTGCGTCCCTCGGCGTCCTTCTCGCGCTCCGGCACGATGCCCGCTTCCCTCGCCCGCTGCAACAGCAATTCGCGGACCGCCAGCGCCCGGGCAGCGGCAAGCAGCGCCGCGCCGGGATTGTCCGACGGATGGTTCTGCGCCTCCGTCAGAATGTCGGTTTCGTTGATCGCCACGCCATTGACGGACACCGCGTCGAAAACCGGGCGCGGCTTCGGCGGCACCCGCGTATCCGGCTCCTGATAGGTGGTATAGCCGGTCGGGTGATTGTGCTGCCTGGCAGCGGGTTGTTTCCGGTCGAAAAGCGTTACCATGAGCCTTACTCCGCAGGAACGCGCATATGCGAGGGCTGAGCCGTATGGTTGCGCTCACGCACGACCTGATAGCCCGGACGCCAGATATAGCGCACCGGTGCGCTCAGCATATGCACAAGGCGCGTGAACGGGAACAGCAGGAAGATCGTCAGCCCCAGGAAGATATGCATCTTGAAGACAAACGACGCATCGGTGATGTAGCTCGATGCAGCCGGGTTGAAGGTGAAGATGCCCTGCGCCCAGTTCATGAATGTCACCATTTCGCCGCCGTCGATATGTTGCAGCGAAACCGGAATGGTGCCGAGGCCCAGCAGAAGCTGCACCCACAACAGCATGATGATAAGCGTGTCGGTCGGCCTTGAAGATGCGCGCACGCGCGGATCGAACAGGCGGCGATGCACCAGCATGCTGGCCCCGATGATTGCCATAACCCCGGCAATGCCGCCCGCCACGACGGCGAGAATCTGCTTTGCCTCATGGCTGACGCCAAGCATGTCGAACACCCAGATGGGTGTCAGCAGGCCCACGAAATGACCGGCGAAGATGAACAGCACGCCGACATGAAACAGGACCGAACCCCACATGAGCTGCCTGCGCCGCAAAAGCTGGCTTGAGCCAGAACGCCAGGTATAGGGCTCGCGGTCGTAGCGGAAGATCGAGCCCAGCACGAGCACGCTCAGCGCGATATAGGGATAGATGCCGAAAAGAAACGTATGGAGGTAAGCCATTTTCCGTCTCCTATAGATGTGAAGGGTTGGACGGGGAGCCGGGCTTGCGCTGTGCCGCACGCATCTGCATGCGCAACCGGTCCGGGCCGCAGGCGTTTTCACCCGCATTGCCGCCGAACGTCACCGCTTCTTCTTCCCAGATGCGGTCGAGCGCGGCGAGGTCGTTCGGGTCGTCTTCTTCCTGCCGAAGCAATTCTCCGACGAGGCTCTGGTCCGGCTTGGCATTGGCGACATGCAGGAGTGCCGCAAAGGCGTTGGCATAGGGCGACTGCCGCTTGCGCAGCCGCTCGCCGATGGCCGCCGTGATGTGGCCGGTCTGGGTGAGAAGATCGTGGATTTCCTCCGGCGAGCGCGTCGACAGGAACTCGAGAAACAGCGGCAGATAGTCCGGCAGTTCCCTGGCATCCACCACAAAGCCGTTGTCGTCATACATCTTCATCAGGTCGACCATGGCCTGGCCGCGATCGCGGCTTTCACCATGCACATGCTCGAAAAGATGCAGCGACAGCGACCGCGTGCGGTCGAAAAGATGCACATAGCGTTCCTGCGCCTCGTAGAGGTCGCAGTCGCAGACATAATCGACAAGGCTGTCGAGAAGCCTGCGGATGCCGGGCGAAAGCCTTTCCCCGGCAAGCGCCTCTTTCAGCTCCTCTCCGCCCAGTTGCAGCTCGGGCGTCGGATAGGAAAGCAGCAGCGAAATGATCTTCAGAGTCCTGTTCATTACACCTGCTCCCTGAAAATATCGGTCGGCGTCTGGACCACCTTCTGGCGCTTGGCACCGAACAGATCTTCCGTCGACGTGCCGCCCGAGCAGCCATTGCCGAAGGTGAAGCCGCAGGAGCCGCGCACGTCATAGGCGTCCTCGGTGATTTCACGATGCGTCGTGGGGATGACGAAGCGGTCCTCGTAATTGGCAATCGCCATGATGTGGTACATTTCCTCGATCATCGCGCCGCTCATGCCGACACGGTCGGCAATCGCCTCGTCGATGACGCCATCGACGGTCTTGGCGCGCATATAGGCGCGCATGGCGAGCATGCGTTCCAGCGCCGAGATGACCGGCTCTTCCTTGCCTGCGGTCAGGAGATTGGCGAGGTAGCGGACCGGGATGCGCATGGAGCGGACATCCGGCAGCGGACCATCCATGCCAAGCTTGCCCGCAGCCGCAGCCGATTGCAGCGGCGAAAGCGGCGGCACATACCAGACCATTGGCAAGGTGCGGTATTCGGGATGGAGCGGGAAGGCGATCTTCCAGTCCATCGCCATCTTGTAGACCGGCGAATGCCTGGCGGATTCCAGCCAGGCTTCCGGCACACCGTCCTTGCGCGCCTGTTCGATCACGGCAGGATCGTTCGGATCGAGGAAGATGTTGAGCTGTTCCTGATAGAGATCCTGCTCATTGGCCGTGGAAGCGGCTTCCGAAATACGGTCTGCATCATAGAGCATCACGCCCAGATAGCGGATGCGGCCGACACAGGTTTCCGAACATACGGTCGGCTGACCGGCTTCGATGCGCGGATAGCAGAAGATGCACTTTTCGGACTTGCCCGAGCTCCAGTTGTAATAAATCTTCTTGTAGGGGCAGCCGGAGACGCACATGCGCCAGCCGCGGCACTTTTCCTGATCGATCAGGACGATGCCGTCATCCTCGCGCTTGTAGATCGCGCCGGACGGGCAGGCCGCAACGCAGGTCGGGTTGAGGCAATGCTCGCACAGGCGCGGCAGATACATCATGAAGGTGTTTTCGAACTGGCCGTAGATTTCCTTCTCGACGCCTTCGAAATTGTAGTCCTTCGAGCGCTTGGCGAACTCGCCGCCGAGAATTTCCTCCCAGTTCGGCCCCCATTCGATCTTTTCCATCCGCTCGCCGGAAATCAGCGAGCGAGGGCGGGCGGTCGGCATGGTCCTGCTTTCGCCTGCCGTCTGCAGATGGCCGTAATCGAAATCGAACGGCTCGTAATAGTCATCGATTTCCGGCAGGTCGGGATTGGCGAAAATCTTGGCGAGGATGCGCCATTTTGCGCCCATCTTCGGCTCGATCTTGCCGTTCTTCTTGCGGACCCAGCCGCCGTTCCACTTCTTCTGGTTTTCCCATTCCTTGGGAAAACCGATGCCGGGCTTGGTCTCGACATTGTTGAACCAGGCATATTCCACGCCTTCGCGGTTGGTCCAGACGTTCTTGCACGTCACCGAGCAGGTGTGGCAGCCGATGCACTTGTCGAGATTGAGCACCATTCCAATTTGCGCACGGATTTTCATTCTGCTGCCTCCTTCACGGCGGAGTTGCGGTTGCCTTCTTCAAGCGGCCCTTCCATCCAGTCCACATGGTCGAGCTTGCGCACGACCACGAACTCGTCGCGGTTGGCGCCGACGGTGCCGTAATAGTTGAAGCCATAGGACTGGTGGGCGTAGCCGCCGATCATATGCGTCGGCTTGGTGATGATGCGGGTGACGGAGTTGTGAATGCCGCCGCGCTGGCCGGTGAGCGGCGAGCCGGGCGTATTCACGATCTTCTCCTGCGCGTGATACATGAAGATGGTTCCATCCTTCATGCGCTGGGAGACGACCGCACGGGCCACGATGGCGCCGTTGGCGTTGTAGACTTCCACCCAGTCATTATCGACGATGCCGGCCTTTGCCGCATCCGGCTCCGAAATCCAGACAACCGGCCCGCCGCGATTGAGCGTCAGCATCAGGAGATTGTCCGTATAGGTGGAGTGGATGCCCCATTTCTGGTGCGGCGTGATGAAGTTCAGCACCAGATGCGGCTGGCCGTCCGCCTTTTCGCGGATTGCCGGATTGACCGTCTTGGTGTCGATCGGCGGACGATAGACGCAGAAGCCCTCGCCGAAGGCGCGCATCCACAGGTGATCCTGATAGAGCTGCTGACGGCCGGTCAGCGTGCGCCACGGGATCAGCTCATGCACATTGGTATAGCCCGCATTATAGCAGACATGCTCGGATTCGAGCCCCGACCATGTCGGCGAGGAGATGATCTTGCGCGGTTGCGCGACGATATCGCGATAGCGGATCTTCTCGTCTTCCTTGGGAAGAGCCAGATGGGTATGGTCGCGGCCTGTGAACTTCGACAGCGCTTCCCATGCCTTGACCGCCACTTCGCCGTTAGTTTCCGGCGCAAGCGACAGAATAACCTCGGTTGCGTCGACATCGGTATAGATACGCGGACGCCCTTCGGTTGCGCCCGGCTCATGAACCCTGCCGTTCAGCTTGCCGAGAAGCTCGACCTCATGCTCGGTGTTCCACGAGATGCCCTTGCCGCCATTGCCAAGCTTGTCCAGAAGCGGCCCGACGGAGGTATAGCGCTTGTAGAGGTTCGGATAATCGCGCTCCACGACCACGACCGATGGCATGGTCTTGCCGGGGATCGGCTCGACCTCGCCCTTCTTCCAGTCGAGAACATCCTTGGGCTGCGCCAGTTCGCCCGCCGTGTCATGCAGGGTCGGCACCAGAACGATGTCCTTCTCGACGCCCAGCACTTCCGGCGCCACTTCCGAGAACTTCTTCGCGATGCCCTTGAAGATGTCCCAGTCGCTGCGTGCTTCCCATGCCGGATCGGCTGCACTCGACAGCGGATGGATGAAGGGATGCATGTCGGAAGTATTGAGGTCGTTCTTTTCGTACCAGGTGGCAGTCGGCAGAACGATATCGGAATAGACGCAGGTCGTGGACATGCGGAAATCGAGCGTGACCAGAAGGTCGAGCTTTCCTTCCGGCGCATTTTCATGCCACACGGCCTCGCGGCTTTCCTGCGCGCCTTCCTGTCCCAGATCCTTGCCAAGCAGGCCGTTGGACGTGCCGAGCAGGTGCTTCAGGAAATATTCATGCCCCTTGCCCGACGAACCGAGCAGGTTCGAGCGCCAGACGAACATGTTGCGCGGCCAGTTGGCCTCGTGGTCCGGGTCCTCGCAGGACATGGTGACCGTGCCGTTCTTCAAGGCATTGGCGATGAAGTCCTTCGGCTCCTTGCCGGATGCGGCTGCCTCTCTGGCAAGCTCCAGCGGGTTGGTCTGCAACTGTGGCGCGGAAGGCAGCCAGCCCATCCGTTCGGCGCGGATGTTGTAGTCGATCATCGTGCCTTCCCACGCACCCTCGGGCGCGGTGGGCGAAAGGATGTCCTGCACCTTCACGGTCTCGTAGCGCCACTGGTCGGTATGCGCATAGAAGAACGAGGTGGAGTTCATGTGGCGCGGCGGACGGTTCCAGTCCAGCGCGAAGGCAAGCGCGGTCCAGCCGGTCTGCGGGCGCAGCTTTTCCTGCCCCACATAATGGCTCCAGCCACCGCCCGACTGGCCGATGCAGCCGCACATCACCAGCATGTTGATGATGCCGCGATAGTTCATGTCCATGTGGTACCAGTGGTTGAGACCGGCACCGAGAATGACCATGGAACGGCCATTGGTCTTTTCGGCATTGGTTGCGAATTCGCGGGCGACGGCAATGATCTGGTCGCGCGGGACGCCCGTGATCTTCTCCGCCCAGGCCGGGGTATAGGGCAGGCCCTCGTCATAGGACCTGGCGGAGTTGTCGTCGCCAAGCCCGCGATCGAGGCCGTAATTGGCGGCGAACAGGTCGAACACGGTCGCGACCAGCACTTCGCCCTTCTTCAGCTTGAGCTTGCGGGCCGGGACCTTGCGCACCAGCACGCTGTCATGGTCGGTGCCTTCGAAATAATCGTGCTCGCGATTGCCGAAATAGGGGAACGCCACATCGGCGACGGCATCGTGCGCGCCCGCCGCAATGAAGCTCTTGGCGAGTTCCACGTCCTTGCCCCGGCCATCCTTTTCTTCAAGGTTCCATTGGCCGTCATCGCCCCAGCGGAAGCCGATGGAGCCCTGCGGGGCAACATAGGTGCCGGATTTCGTATCAAAGGCGACCGTCTTCCAGTCGGGATTGTTGGCCTCGCCCAGATCGTCCTTCAGGTCGGAAGCGCGCAGGAAGCGGTCCGGCACGTAGCGTCCGTCCTTCTTCGTGAGCATGACCAGCATCGGGAAGTCGGAATATTTGCGGCAATAATCCTCGAAATAAGGAACCTGCCGGTCGAGATGGTATTCGCGCAGGATCACATGGCCGAGCGCCATGGCAAGGGCGGCGTCGGTGCCCTGCTTCGGATGCAGCCAGAGGTCGGCAAACTTCGCGGCTTCCGAATAATCGGGCGAGACCACGACCGACTTGGTGCCCTTGTAGCGCACTTCCGTGTAGAAATGCGCATCCGGCGTGCGGGTCTGCGGCACGTTGGAACCCCAGAGCATCAGGAAGCCCGCATTGTACCAGTCTGCCGATTCCGGCACGTCGGTCTGTTCGCCCCATGTCATGGGTGACGCGGGCGGCAGGTCGCAATACCAGTCATAGAACGACATGCAGACGCCGCCGAGCAGCGACAGGTAACGCGAACCCGCCGCATAGGACACCATCGACATGGCCGGGATCGGCGAGAAGCCGATCACGCGGTCCGGGCCGTATGTCTTGGCCGTATAGGCATTGGCGGCTGCGATGATCTCGTTGACTTCTTCCCAGGTGGCGCGAACGAAGCCGCCGAGACCGCGCACCTTCATATAGTCGGCGCGCTTGGCCGGGTCCTGCTGGATCGCAGCCCAGGCTGCGACCGGCGTTTTCAGCGCACGTTCCTTGCGCCAAAGCTTCAGGAGACGAGAGCGGATCAGCGGATATTTCACGCGGTTGGCCGAATAGACATACCAGCTATAGCTTGCTCCGCGCGAACAGCCGCGCGGTTCGTGGTTCGGAAGATCGGCGCGGGTGCGCGGATAGTCCGTCTGCTGGGTTTCCCAGGTGATGATGCCGCCCTTGACGTAGACCTTCCACGAGCAGGAGCCGGTGCAGTTCACGCCATGGGTGGAGCGCACGATCTTGTCGTGCTGCCAGCGCTTGCGATAGGCGTCTTCCCAGTCACGGTTTTCGTTGGTGGTGACGCCATGGCCCTCCGAGAAGGTGCCGACATTCTTGCGCGCAAGAAAGTTCAGGCGATCGAGGAGTAGACTCATGATTTTATCCTCACTTTGGTTCGTTAGGCGGCAGCAGCGGCTGGCTTGCTGCGGTGCTCCACGTCGTAGAGCAGCCCGCCTTTTCGGGTGTAGACGCCCCAGGTGATGACGAGGCATGTCACGTAGAAGATCAGGAAGGCCCAGAGTGCGGCTTCCGGCCCGCCGGTCATGCTGATCGAGGTGCCGTAGCCCTTCGGAATGAAGAAGGCGCCGAAGGCAGCGATGGCCGAGGTGAAGCCGGTGATGGCCGCGGATTCCTTGTCCGCTTCGTGGCGGCGTTCTTCCGCGGTGGCCTTGGGCATGAGCCTGTCCATTTCCTTCGACATGATCGCCGGGATCATCTGGAAGGTGGAGGCGTTGCCGATGCCGGTCGCGAAGAACAGCAGGATGAAGGAAGCGAAGAAGCCCCAGAACGCGTTCGGCTGATCCTTGATGCCGACGAAGTAGAGCACGCCCGCCACGCCGATCATCATCAGCACGAATGCCCAGATGGTGACACGTCCGCCGCCGTATTTATCGGCAAGCCAGCCCGAACCCGACCGCGACAGCGCGCCGACGAGAGGCCCGAGGAAGGCGAACTGAAGCGCATTGACTTCCGTGAACAGGATGTTGGTCAAAAGCGGGAAGCCTGCCGAATAGCCGATGAACGAGCCGAAGGTTCCCGTATAGAGCCAGCACATGATCCAGTTGTGCCTGCGGCGGAAGATGACGGCCTGATCGGCAAACGAAGCCTTGGCCGACGCGATATCGTTCATGCCGAACCAGTTGGCGAAGGCCGTGACGATGATGAACGGCACGAAGAAGAACCCGGCATTTTGCAGCCACAGCGGCGCGCTGCCCGCTTCGGTCGCGACCATTGCCGGATCGCCGCCGAGCTTGCCGAAGATACCGGCGGTGATGACCAGCGGCACCACGAACTGCACGACGCTGACGCCGAGATTGCCGAGGCCCGCATTGAGCGCTGCCGCATTGCCCTTCTCGTGCTTGGGGAAGAAGAACGAGATGTTGGACATGGAGGAGGCGAAGTTGCCGCCACCGAAGCCGCAGCAGAGCGCCAGCAACAGGAAGATGAAATAAGGCGTATTCGGGTTCTGCACCGCATAGCCGATACCGATGGCCGGAATGACCAGCGACCAGGTGGTCAGTGTGGTCCACAGGCGACCGCCGAAGATCGGCACCATGAAGGAATAGAAGATGCGGAAGGTCGCGCCCGAAATGCCGGGGAGCGCCGCCAGCCAGAAGAGCTGGTCAGTCGTGAACTGGTAGCCCACCAGCGGCAGCTTCGCCACCACCACGGACCAGACCTGCCAGATGGCGAAGGACAGGAGAAGCGCGGGAATCGAAAGCCACAGGTTGCGCCTGGCGATCTTCCTTCCCTTCTGCTCCCAGAAGGCCGGATCGTCCGGACGCCAGTCGGTGAGGACCGAATCGCCCTTTGCCGGCTTGATTTCGGCCTTCTTCAGGCCCTGCAATTCGGCGAAGGCCGGAAGTTCTTCCGTGGCCGCGCCTTGCGAGGCGCGTTCCATCTGGCGGATCGAGACATGCATCCATGTGAACGACACGGCGACGATGACGAAGAGCAGCATGAAGCAGCTTGTCCAGAGGCCGGTCTGGTCGAGGAGCACGCCGAACAGGATCGGCAGGATGAAGCCGCCAAGACCGCCGATCATGCCCACGAGGCCGCCGACAGAGCCGACATTGCCCGGATAATAGACCGGAATGTGCTTGAAGACCGCAGCCTTGCCGAGCGCCATGAAGAAGCCGAGGATGAAGACGGTGATGGTGAAGCCGATCACGCCCATTTCGGCATGGAAGGCCAGCGGGCCGTTATCGCTCTGGATGACATAATCCGTCGGCGGATAGGACAGCACGAAGGTTGCGACCAGCGAGACGGCAAAGGTCCAGTACATGACCCGGCGCGCGCCATAGACATCCGAAAGATGCCCGCCATAGGCGCGGAACAGGCTGGCCGGGACGGAGAAGAACGCCGCGATGATGCCTGCCAGGCGAATATCGACGCCATAGACATGGATCAGATATTGCGGCAGCCACAGCGCGAGTGCCACGAAGGCGCCGAAGACGAAGAAATAGTAGAGCGAGAAACGCCAGACCTGCACATTCTTCAGCGGTTCCAGCTCCATCAGCGTGCTGGTGGGCTTTATGCCCTTGAGCCGGCGCTCGACCAGAACCGGATCGTCGCTCGTGGTGAAATAGAAGATGAGCGCCATGACGACCATCGCAGCCGCCCAGACTTCCGCGACCGCGTGCCAGCCAAACGCAACCATGACCATCGGCGCGAAGAACTTCGTCACCGCCGAGCCGACATTGCCCGCGCCGAAAATGCCAAGCGCGACGCCCTGCTTTTCCGGCGGATACCAGCGCGACACATAGGCGACGCCGACCGAGAACGACCCGCCCGCCACGCCGACGCCAAGCGCTGCAACCAGCATCTGCGGATAGGTGGTGGCGTAGGTCAGAAGCCAGGTGGCGACTGCCGAGACCAGCATTGTGAGCGTGAAGATGGCGCGGCCGCCATAGCGGTCCGCCCAGATGCCGAGGATGACGCGGATCAGCGATCCGGTCAGGATGGGCGTGCCGACCAGCAGGCCGAACTGCGTTTCGCTCAGTCCAAGCTCGGACCGGATTTCAATGCCGATGATTGCGAAGATGGTCCAGACCGCGAAACAGACTGTAAAAGCGGTCGTACTCATCGCTAGCGCCGTTGTCTGCGCCCTGGGATTTTCCCCTGCGACATGTTGCATAGGCGTACTCCGAATTGAATACCATTGGGAGGTTTCGTATGCACTTATGCGTCGACTGCGAGATGAATACATTGATTAAGATCAATATCTTTAGACTATTCAAGTTGAATTTTAGTTCTTGGTGACTTAAGGCCAATAATAGACCGAGTTTGGCGCAAGTATTGATTAATGCATATTGCACGATTGATATTTATCAATTATATTAGCGGGCAATAACTTGCCCTGAAGTGAGGATCGATGCGGAGAGAAGAAATCGACGCGCTGAGAAATCTGCCGCTTTTCGCGGACATGGCCGACGCCACGTTCGAGCGGCTGGTGCGCCCGAGTTTCGTGCAGTCGTTTCCGCCCCGCACGACCCTGATCAGGGAGGACGAGCCTGCGGATTTCCTGTTCGTGATCCTGGACGGGCTTGTGCTGATGTCGGCGAAATCGGACGATGGCGAGACTGCGCTGGAGATACTGCGCGCCGACGACATCTTCATTCTCGCAGCCGTGCTGAACGATGATGTGTGCCTGCAAACCGCGCAGACGCTCACCCCCACGCGCGTGCTGATGGTGCCTTCCAGCCTGGTGCGCGACCTGATGAGCGAGGATGTCGGCTTCATGCGCGCCATCGTTTTTGAAACCGCGCGCGCCTATCGCCGTCTGGTGAAGGAACTGAAGGCGCAGAAGCTGCGCAGCAGCGTGCAGCGCCTCGCCAACTGGATCGTCAAGGAATCGCTTTTGAACGACGGCGCCGACGTGGTGATGATTCCTTACGAAAAACGCACGCTCGCCGCCTATCTCGGCATGACGCCGGAGAACCTGTCGCGCAATTTCGCGACACTCGGTTCACATGGCGTCACGGTGCAGGCCTCGGCGATCAAGATCACCAACAAGAACAAGCTGCTGCAATTTGCGGCCCCCTCCCACCTGATCGACAGGCAGGAACCGGCGCGCGCGTTCGACAGAATCTGAGATCGGCGGCCTTCATCTTCCTGTCAAAGAGAACGACTATCCGGTAACTTTCTCGATCGAACGGGTCGCCGTCATGAAAGCACCTCTTGCTGCACTGTTTCTCGCCCTTGCAACCAGAGCCGTTGCGCAGGAATTGCCCAAGCCCGAACTGATCGGCGCTTTCACCCTGCCCACCGGCCTGAAGATCGGCGGCGTTGAATTCGGCGGAATTTCCGGCCTCGACTACGACCCGCGAGAGGATGTCTATTACGCCATATCCGACGACCGTTCGGAAAATGCGCCCGCGCGCTTTTACAAGCTCAAGCTCGTCATCGACGGTTCCGGCGTGCAAAGCCTCGATATTCTGGAAACGGTCACGCTTCTGGACAAGGCGGGCAAACCATTTGCGCTGAAGGACGTGGACCCGGAAAGCATCCGCTTCAATGCCGCCACCGGCACCATCTACTGGTCGAGCGAAGGCGACAGGAACGGCAGACCGTTTGTCGGCGAAGCAAAGACCGATGGCAGCTTTATCCGCGAATTTGCCTTGCCCGAGGCCTATATTCCCGACGAGGGCAGGACACGCGGCATCCGCAACAATCTTTCCTTTGAAAGCCTGACGATCACGCCGGACGGCAAGACGCTTCTGGCCGGTACTGAAAACGCGCTGGTACAGGACGGGGACAAGGCGACGCTCGACCATGGCAGCCGCTCGCGCATCATCGCCTTCGATATCGCATCAGGCAATGTGACGGCGGAATATGCCTATGACACCGGCCCGATCTTCACCAAGGCGACTGAGCCGCCCTTCTGGAACGATAACGGCATGTCGGAATTCGTTGCCGATGGAAACGATCTCCTCACCGTCGAGCGCTCCTTCGCCATGGGCGTGGGCAACCGGATCACGCTCTATCGCGGATCCTTCGATGGCGCCAGCAATGTGAAAGACGTTCCGTCGCTCGCCAGCGAGCCCGTAACGCCGCTGTCAAAGCAGCTCCTCCTCCAGCTCGACGAAGGCGATTTCGGCCTCGACATCGACAATATCGAGGCCATCACCTTCGGCCCGATGGTGGACGGGAAGAGGACACTCGTCCTCGCTTCCGACAACAATTTCAGCCACGGACAGGTTTCGCAGTTCATCGCCCTGAAGCAGCCCTGAAGCGACATGACCGGCCAGAGCATTTCCAGCTGAAGTGTGGCGCGGTTTTGCGCAGGATGTTCAGGTCCAGAAATAGCGCACGGTGTGGAAGAAGACCGGGGCTGAAAAGACGAGGCTGTCGGCCCGGTCGAGCATACCGCCATGTCCTTCGATCATGTGGCCCCAGTCCTTCACGCCGCGATCGCGCTTGATGGCGGAGGCGACAAGCCCGCCGAAGAAGCCCATGATGCAGGATGCGGCCGCAAGGGCGCCCGCCTGGAGCGGCGAAAACGGCGTCAGCCAGGCAAGCCCCGCACCCAGAAGCGATGCCGCCGCCACCCCGCCGACAAAGCCCTCCCAGGTCTTTGACGGCGATATGCTGGGCGCGATGCGATGCTTGCCGAACAGCTTGCCGAAAATATATTGCAGCACATCGCTGCCCTGCACGGTGGCCACCAGAAACGCGATCAGCAGCAGCTTCTTGCCGTCGAAGCCGGGAATATCCAGCGTCATCAAGGCCGGTACATGGCTGATGCAATAGACCGACAGCATGATGCCCCATTGCTGCTCGCTGATGCGTTCCAGAAAGCGCGACGTGTCGCCGGAAAGCGCCGTCAGCACCGGCATTGCGAGGAAGCAATAGACCGGGATGAAGATGGAATAAAGCCCGTACCAGTCGATCCAGATCAGGTAATACTGCACCGGAATGACCAGCAGGAACATGCCGAGCAGCACGCGATGGTCGGCGCGCCTTGTCTGGGTCAGCGTCGCATATTCGCGGAGGGCCGCGAACGAGATCATCGCGAACAGCACGATCACGCCACCCTTGCCGAACAGGAAAGCGACGCACATGGCGCCAACCATGATCCACCATGCCTTGATGCGGGCATTGAGATTGACCAGCGTGGATGAAAGCGGCTTTGGCGCGCGCCATGAAAGAACACCGGCAACGGCGCTTGCCGTTGTCAGAACGCCCATGAGGCCAAGGAATAATCGGGTTGTTTCGCTCATGGCTGTTTACCGTTACGGGGCTGTATATCGAGAAGGCTCTGGCGGGCGCGGGCGAGAAATTCCTTGCGGTCCTCGCCCTCGCGAAGCTGGACCGGCGCGCCGAAAACGACACGGCACAGAAGCGGCACCGGCAGCATCGCGCCCTTGGGCAGCACGCGCGACATGTTTTCGATCCAGCACGGCACCAGTTCGACATCGGGGCGCGCCAGCGCCAGATTGTAGATGCCGGAGCGAAAGCGCAGCAGCGCCTCCTCTGTCATGTTGCGCGTGCCTTCGGGAAAGATGATGAGGGAATGGCCGTCGGCCAGCGCCTTCAGCATCACTTCCATCGGGTCCTGCGTGCGTTCCACCCAGTTGCGTTCCACAAGCACAGTGCGCAGCAGAACTTCCGCCATGAACTGGCGCACGCGGTTGCCCCGCCAGTAATCGGCACCGGCGACGGCACGGGTGCGCGCGCGTTCTTCCTGATCGAGACAGGAGGAAAGCAGGATGAAATCGCCGTGGCTCGTGTGATTGGCAAAATAGATGCGCTGATTGCGCGACGGACCAGTGCCGCTCCAGATTGGCCGCACGCCGGTAATCCCCCGCGACAGGATTGCCAGAAACGAACCGAAAATCGATTGCACCTGATGGCGGATCAGTTCCCGCATGTCACAGCCCCTGACCCGATGGCACCACGGCCAGCAGAATGAAAAGCACGATCCCAACCCCCATGAAGAACCGCAGGCGCCCCACGATGCGCCGCGAACCCTCGATCCTCGCCGCAAGCGGACGAACAGGACCGGCATTGGTGCGCAGGCCCATGCGTTCCAGAATTCGGTCCACCTCGTTCAGGCCCGTTTCACCGGAAGCCGCAATCAGGCGGAAAAGCGCTGCGTCGAACAGAAGATGCGCCGCGATACCCAGCACGATCAGCGCGCTTGCAAGCAGCAGCGGCCAGATCAGCCAGAAAGCCAGATCGTGCACCGGGCGCAGGAAGGGCGCGACCGCAAGAAGAACGACCGCGACGGCAATGCCGGAAAAGGCGTTGCGGCGCAGCCAGACCGCCGTGGAGGATGCAGGCGCGTTCATGCCGCCTCCCCCGCCAGATGCAGATGAACCGGCCAGCCTTTGGCGCGGATCAGCGTTTCTGCTTCTCGCGCATTGGCCAAGCGGCCAGTCGAGACGAGCCAGGCCACCGCAACCGTGGCGCTGCGCTGGAAACCGAGCGCGCAGCAGATGAGAACCGGACCGTGATGGCGAGCCGCTTCAACGGCATCGGCGGCCAGTTGCACTTTTTCCGATGGCGGCGCGACCAGATCGATCGCGGCAAAGCTCTTCCATTCCGCGTCATGCGGCGGCGGCACCATTTCAGCGGCCAGATCGATGGCGGTCGCAAAGGATGAAAGTTCTGCGGCTTTAGGAAAACGCCCCAGAAACACCCCGTCGGCAAGCTCCACATGCGGCGGCAGCTTGCGGGTCCAGAACCGCACATTCAGCCCGGCAAAAAGACGATAGGGCCAGAGGAGCCAGCGGCTTGCAAGGCTGACCGATCCATCCGTCTGCTTCTGGAAAATGCCAGCACCTGCCCCGAAATAGCCAAGCGCCACGATGGCCAGCGCGGTTGCGGGCCAGAGCCAGAAGATCGCATAGCCGGTCATGCTGAGGCCATGAATGCCGAGCGCGAGAAAAAGCACAGCGCCCGCCAGATAATATAGACCCAGCCGACGCGCTTTCGGGTTCGTGGTCAACTGAAAACCGGCGAATGGTGACGACCCATTGCGCGGAAAAAGCCACAGGGCAAACAGGCCGAGCAAAGCGCCCGCCGGAATATCGACCGCGTGGTGCTGATAGGTGGTCAGCACCGACAGGCCGATCAGCAGGCACCAGACATGCCAGACCACGCGCACGGCATCACCCATCTCGCGGCGCATCTGGTCCCAGATGATGATCAGCAGCGCGATATGCAGCGAAGGAGCCTGGTTGAAGGGTTTGTCGAAACCGCCGAGCACATCGAACATGAAGCCCGGAATGCCCGCCGTTGCCGGTTTCACGAAGGTTGCCGTCAGCGGAAAGGCGACGAAGCAGAGAACGGCGATAATCTGTGCCGTCAGATAACGCTTTGCCAGCCCGTCCACCTGTTCCGGACTGTCATTGACGAACAGCGCGACCGCGTAAAACAGATTGACCGACCAATAGGGCACGATGCTCCACGCGATGAACGGAACCCGGTTTTCCCACGCGAAGGCAAGGTTCGGCACATGGCTTTGCTGCGATGCGAGCCAGTTGGCCGTACCGTAGGTCAGGTAGAAGAAGGGAGCGAGAAACAGAAGCCAAAGAATGGCGCGACGAAACACGGGCCGCCGCGAATATCCCTCGCGTTCCGTCAGATGCACCGTCACGCCTTGCCGTCTCCGACCCGCTCCGCAATCGAGACGGTGAAAATGCCCCACTGGTCGATGCGCTGTTCGATCTTGCGATAGCCTGCCTTTTCGACAAGCTGGTCCATCTCGCCCTGCGTGCGGCGGCGCATCACCCATGCCTCGCCGCCGCGATGCGAGGTCAGCGCCCGCGCGATCATTTCAAGCTGCGGATGCCATGGCTGGTTGGTGTAGATCAGCAGTGCGCCGGGCTTCTGCACGCGGGCAAGCCCCGACAGCGAACGATTGATCAGTGCATTGTCGGGGAAAAGCTCGTAAAGACCGGACACGATGGCAAGGTCCGGCTGCGGCGTGACAGCGGCAAGGCTTTCCTCGTTGAAAGCATCGCCCTCTTCCATATGGGCAATGGATTCCAGCCCGCGATCCCGGATGAGCTTGTTGCCCGCCAGCACATTGATCGGCGAATAGTCGCGCAGATGGATGCTGTCCGGCATCGCGCCGGCGCGCACCACCGCATCGATGACATAGCGGCCATGGCCGCAAGCAATATCAAGAATATTGGTCGAGCGGCCTTCGCTCTTCAGCCGGTTGATCGCCACGCCGATCAGTTCTTCCAGATGCACCTTGCGCTGCCGGATGCCCCGCCAGCCGATAGCTTCCAGAAACTGTCTGTCGATGAGCTTGCCGCCCGGTCCAATACCGCGCGCTTCATTCTCATAGACGTAATCGAGCGTCGAACCGGAATCGAAACCGGTGCGCCTGCCGACTTTCAGCCCTTCTGAAAACAGTGCGCCGAAGGCTATCGAAGCACGCGTCGACGCCCAGTAAAGCCCCTGCGCCGTCAGAAGCGGCAGCGGGGTCGACAGCCGGTCCGCCTCGTCACGCGTGTGGCCTGCAATATGCGCTTCCGTCAGGTCGGCGCGCTGTGGCGCTTCGGCAAAACGCGCCTCGATGAAATCATGGATGCGTTCGATGGCCGGTTTGCGATCCCGCTCGCCCAGCGTGTCGTGGTAGAAGCCCTTGAGCACGTGCCGCTCCTTGATGCGGCTGCCGAGGTTCTCGAAGAAGCGATGTTGCGGCGCGGGGCGCACGACGAAATCGCTGCCGGAGATGAGCAGTTGCGTCGGAACGGTAATCGCCCGCGCATCGTCCACCACGCGCTTGGCCGTCTCGTAGAGTTGCAGCAGGATATGCGATGCGATGGGCCGTGTGATCAGCGGATCGGTGCCATAGGATTCGATGCGTTCCGGATCGTGGGTCAGGAATTGCGGCTTGACGTAGGAATTGACGTAGAAAGTGCCTTTCAGCTTCTGCCACAGGCCGATGCCTTCCTTGGCGAATGGCACATAGAGCTTGATGTCGAAGGCGGGCGAAGCCAGCACCAGCGCCCGGATATTCGGCGCATAGTCATGCACCCATGCGGCAGCAAGCACCGCGCCGACGCTCTGCGCGATGATTGCCACGTCCTCGATGGCCGCGCCGGTTTCCTGCCGGATATGGGTGACGAAACAATCGAGATCGCGGATCGACGCGCCGAAGGATGGCGAGAAGCCGCGCACGCCGGGCGACTGGCCGTGGCCGCGCGCATCCCAGGCATAGAAGGCGTAGTCGTCCAGCCCCAGCTCATCGACGAGGTGCGCGACGCGGCCGCTATGCTCGTGCCCGCGATGCAGCAGGACGATGACGCCCTTCGGCTTGCCGGAAAGCGCCGGCCAGAAACGGTAGAACAGCGACGTGCCGTCATGGGTCGCGAACCGGCTTTCCTGCGCCACGCGATGCGGTTTTACTGCCTGCTCGTCCATGCATCCCTCTCCAGCGTTTCCTCGCGAGGCGGCTGCCCCCAATTTCTATTGAGTGAAACAAAATGTTTGCTTAAACGAGCTGGAGCGAACCGCAAATAGCTGTCCAATACTTATTCTTCGTTTCCCAAGAGATTCTTGATGTCCGTTTATCAACTAAAGTCGCGTTTCCAGAATTTACTGAGGCCGCTGGTCGTGCGACTTGCCGCAGGCGGTGTAACCGCCAATCAGGTTACAGTCGCCGCCGCGCTCGTCTCGATCATACTTGGGGCTTTTCTGGCGTGGAGCGGAAATGCGGCATGGTTTGCGCTCGTCCCGGTCTGGCTGTTCCTGCGCATGGCCCTGAACGCCGTCGATGGAATGCTGGCGCGCGAACATGGGCAGAAATCGACGCTGGGCGCCTATCTCAACGAGATCGGCGATGTGGTTTCCGACGCGGCGCTCTATGCGCCTTTCGCGCTGGTCGCCCCGTTCACCGGCCCGTGGATTTTCGCGGTCATATTCCTTGCCACCCTGACGGAATTTGCCGGTCTTGCCGGGGCTTCCGTGGGTGAGAGCCGCCGTTATGATGGCCCGATGGGCAAGAGCGACCGCGCCGTGGTCTTCGGCGTGCTTGGCGCCTGGATCGCCATCGACGGCACCTTGCCGGACTGGATGTTCTGGCTGCAGCCGCTCCTTTGCCTGCTTCTGGCCGCGACCACGATCAAGCGCATCGCAAACGGCGTAAGCGAGACAAAGAACCGTTAAAAGGTATTGGTCCGGTACTGGTATTGACGCAATTGGGGCCTATGTTGGTCCATTCAATTCCAGCTCAATCGGAGGCCATGCCAATGAAGAAAGCTAAGACTGCTTTTCTGTTTGCGGGCATATTCGCATTTTCATCCGCGCAGAGCCCGGCGCTCGCCGCCAGCGACGGCAGCTCCAGCCAGCGCGCCAGGGAAGTCACAGCGGTGGTCAACGCCGTGGCACAGAAGTTGCCCGGCCAGCCGATCAATACGGTGATGTATATCCGCTCCAACAATTTCGAGGTGCTGGCCGGCGACTGCACGGTGCGCGCGCATATCGTCTCCTCCGGCCACAAGGCGAAAAGCACCTCTCCCGACAAGATCAAGGTCCGGCTCAACAAGCGGCGCTGCGCACGCTAACTCCCGTTGAGCTGAGACCTCGCGACGGTCTTGACCACCCAGTCGGCGAAGACGCGCAGGCGGTTGCTCAGATGCCGGTTGGGCGGATAGACCAGATAGATCGGCATCGGCTCGATTTCCCACTCCTGCAGGACGGGGCGCAGCGTGCCGCTGGCGATGTCGTCCTTCACCATGAACAAGGGCGCCTGCACCACGCCAAGCCCGGCCCGCGCGGCGGCAAGATAGGTGGTCGATTCGTTCGCCGCCACCACATAGCGCCCGTTGACCTCGATCTCCTCCGTCCCCTTCCTGAAGCGGAACGGCATCTGCTGGCCGGTCGATGGCCGGAAATAGCCGACCACAGTACAGTCACGGCTGAGGTCCGACGGGTGAAGCGGCGTGGAGCAACGGTCGAGATATTCGGCGGAAGCGCAGGCGATGAAATGCATGTCACCGATGCGGCGCGCGATCAGCGACTGGTCGGACAGCTCGCCGATGCGAATGGCGCAATCGACATTCTCCGCCACATAATCGACGGGCCGGTCCGACACGCCGAGATCGATCTGGATATCGGGATAGCGCTGGTGAAACTCCATCAGCGCCGGAATGATGATGAGATTGGCGACCGCGCCCGCCATTTCGACGCGCAGGCGCCCCTTGGGCAAGGTCTGCGCGCTAGACAGGCTGCCGTCGAGTTCGGCAAGATCGGCGAGCAAACGGGCCGCGCGCTCGTAATAGAGCGCGCCGTCCGGCGTCACCAGAACCCGGCGGGTGGTGCGATTGAGGAGCTTCGTACCAAGATGGGCTTCCAATCCCTGAATGAGATTGCTGATCGTTGCCTTGGGCATGTTGAGCGAGGCGGAGGCGCGCGTGAAATTCCCGGTTTCGACAACCCGGAGGAAGGCGCGCATGGCCGAAAGCTGGTCCATTATCAAAAAGCCGTTATTGTTCGAGATTCTGGACAGTGTAACCAATTATAGGGGACTATTCCAGTTCATAGACAATGATAATATCGGATCATGGCAGTTTGCCGCTAACGCATGTCCCCAAAAAGTGGGAACCGGTTTTGGGGCAAGGACCTGCGTAAGACAGCCAGAGCATTTCCGACGATTTCGTTCCGACAGAAATGCTCCGGCGCATCATGCAGCCCGGTGGAGATCACCTGACAGGCATGAATGCGGCGCAGCAAACAGCCGGAGCGTAGGCGCGAACCATATATAGGCGTGTCCTGCTCCAAACGCATCATTTTCGGACCGGAAGCGTGAAACGGTTTTGCGTTCGGAAATACGTGGAAATAGAATGGATAGGGCGGTCTGGACGATTCCGTGTGACAGAACCGCTTTATACATGAAGGCCAGAAAAGATGTGCGAGAAGTTTAGTGTAGAGAAGTTGCAGGTTCCTGGGCGACTTCATGGTCAAGCCCATGGACAGGCGGGCGACTGCACCTGCAAGGCGCGCATCTACCGGGGAACAAAGCTGCTCTCCCCGCCGCCGGTGGTGCTGCACCTTCACGGTGGCGCTTTCTCGGCCAGTTGTCTGGGCGCCTGCGAGCGCGTCGCCGAAACACTTGCCGAGGCGGGTGCGGTGGTCGTGTCGCCGGAATATTCGTCAGCCTGTCTCAACCCGTTCCCGGCGGCGCTTGAGATAGTCTATTCCATCCTGACTTCGATGCGCGCGCGTTGCCCGGAGTTTGCGCACAAGAAGTCGATGCTGTTCGTCGCCGGTGAAGAGGCGGGCGGCAACCTTGCTGCCGGCGTGGCCCTGATGGCGCGCGATCAATATCTGACCGATCTCAAGGGTCAGATACTGCTTTCGCCCATGCTCGACCCCTGCCTCGCCACGGCGTCTTTCCGCAAATATTGCCCGGAAAGCGCCGTCAAGACGATGTCGGATGGCTGGCAGCATTATCTGGGCGAGTGTGCGGGTTTCACCCACCCCTATGCCGCGCCCGCCTTGTGTACCCGTCTTGCTGGTCTGGCACCCACTTTGCTTGTCACCAGCGCCCAGTGCCCGATGCGTGATGAAACGCAGGCCTATGCCGAGCGTCTTCGTCAGGCGGGCGTGAAGGTCCAATCGCATGTCCTGCCCGGAAAAGCCGGCTGGATACCTGAAAACAAGGTGGCGGGCACCGACTGGTCGCCACAGGAGCACAAACTTGTAGACCTGTTTTCCGATTTCTTCCGGCAGGCAGGAGCAAAGCCAATCGCAGCATGACATCAGTTTTAAAGTCCTCCCAAGCTTTGACCTGATGCCCCAATGAAGCCGGCCCCCACCGGTTAGAGCGAAGCTCTAACCTCCTTGATTGAAAGCATAATCAGACCGATCCTCTCCGGTCGGGTTATGCTGCAGGAGATACAACAATGACATCGATTACAGCCCGCCGGGCCCTATGGGGCGCCGGCCTGAGTATCCTATTGTCTGCAGCTGGCGGCGGCGCCATTCTCTTCGGCGCGCCCCACCTCAAGGCCGATGCCGCAACCGATATTTCCGCTCCCCCGCCTGCCGTGCCGGTTTCCGTCGCCAGGGCGGAATCGCGCCGCATTGCGACCTGGGAAGAATTTTCCGGCCGTCTGGAAGCAATCGACCGGGTTGAAATTCGCCCGCGCGTCGGCGGCGCAATCCTGAAAGCCCATTTCCGCGAGGGCGCTCTGGTGAAACAGGGCGATCTGCTCGTCACCATCGATCCCGAGCCCTATGCAGCGGCGGTGGAAAAGGCGAAGGCACAGGTTTCAGCCGAAGAGGCCCGCGTTGCGCTGGCCAAGACGGAACTGGAACGCGGACGCCAGCTCGTCACCACCCGCACCATCGCCCAGAGCGGCCTCGACCAGCGGTCCAGCGCCTATGACGAGGCGCAGGCAAGCCTGCGTTCAGCCAAGGCGGCCCTTCGTACCGCCGAGCTTGATCTTCAATATACGGAAGTGCGCGCGCCGATTTCAGGCCGCGTCGGGCGGCTGGAAGTAACGGCAGGCAATCTGGTTGCCGCAAGTTCGGCCTCGCCGGTCCTGACCACGCTGGTTTCGGTCGATCCGATCTATGCAAGCTTCAGCGCGAATGAGGAAGTCGTCACCAAGGCGCTTGCCAAGCTTGCGGCCTCGCCCGGCGGAAACGCCATCGAGCGCATTCCGGTCCAGATCGGCACCGCTTCCGATGAAGGTACCCCGATTTCCGGTCATATCCAGCTCATCAACAATGAGGTCGATGCCACGACCGGCACGATCCGCGTTCGCGCCGCAATCGACAATCCGGACGGCAGGCTCATTCCCGGCCAGTTTGTCCGCATCCGCTTCGGCGAACCGGAACCGGATGAAAAGCTGGTGGTGAGCGACCGCGCCATTGCTTCCGATCAGGACAAGAAATTCGTCTTCGTGGTCGGGGCCGATAACAAGGTCGAATACCGGCAGGTGGTTCTGGGACGCAATTATGACGGCCTGCGCATCATCGAACGCGGGTTGAAGCCCGGCGAGAATATCGTCGTGAACGGCCTGCAGCGCATTCGTCCGGGCGTGGTCGTCGCACCGCAACCCGTCACCGAAACACTTGCCAAAAACTGAATTAAAACGGCGCGCCTGAGCGCGCGCTAACCGCAAATGCTCAGCCTCAGCAACCCGCGAAATCTGCCGATTTCGCGGGCCGGGAGAGTCTTTGCCTTCCCGCTTAAGGGGGATAAACAGATGAACTTCTCACGCTTTTTCGTCGACCGGCCGGTCTTCGCTGGCGTTCTGTCGGTCCTGATCTTCGTTGCCGGTCTGATCGGCATGACAGGTCTGCCGATCTCGGAATATCCGGAAGTCGTGCCGCCGCAGATCGTGGTTCGCGCGCAATATCCGGGCGCCAACCCCGCCGTCATTTCTGAAACCGTCGCCACGCCGCTTGAAGAACAGATCAATGGCGTCGAGGGCATGCTCTACATGCAGAGCCAGGCGACCGCCGATGGCGTCATGACGCTGACCGTCACCTTCGCGCTCGGCACCGATCCCGATCAGGCCCAGCAGCTCGTGCAGAACCGTATTTCACAGGCCGAGCCGCGCCTGCCGGAAGAGGTGCGCACGCTTGGCGTCACGACTGCCAAGAGCTCGCCCGACCTGACGCTCGTCGTCCATATCATCTCGCCCGATGGCCGCTATGACGTGAACTATCTGCGCAACTATGCGGTTCTGAACGTCAAGGACCGTATCGCCCGTATCCCGGGTGTCGGTCAGGTGCAGATATTCGGCGGCGGCGATTATTCGATGCGCGTCTGGATCGACCCGCAGAAGGCCGCCGAACGCGGTCTTTCCGCAAGCGACATCGCCAATGCCATCCGCCAGCAGAACGTTCAGGCCGCTGCCGGCGTCATCGGCGCATCGCCGTCCGTCTCGGGTCTCGACCTGCAACTTTCCGTCAATGCGCAGGGCCGCCTCCAGTCGCCGGAAGAATTCGCCAATATCGTCGTGAAGTCAGGCAATGAAGGCGAAATCACCCGGCTGGGCGATGTGGCGCGTGTCGAAATGGGCGCCGCCGATTATTCGCTGCGCTCGCTGCTCGACAACAAGCTCGCGGTCGGCATGGGCGTGTTCCAGTCGCCCGGTTCCAATGCGCTGGACATTTCCGAAAACGTCCATGCGGCCATGGCGGACCTGAAGAAAACCATGCCGGAAGGCGTGGATTTCGACATCGTCTATGACACGACCGGGTTCGTGAAGGCTTCCATCGAGTCGGTCATCCATACGCTGCTCGAAGCCATCGTGCTGGTGGTCATCGTCGTCATCCTGTTCCTGCAGACATGGCGCGCCTCCATCATTCCGCTGGTTGCCGTTCCCGTTTCCATCGTCGGCACGTTTGCGGTCATGTATGTGTTCGGCTTCTCCATCAATGCACTCAGCCTTTTCGGTCTCGTGCTGGCCATCGGCATCGTGGTCGACGACGCCATCGTGGTGGTGGAAAATGTGGAGCGCAACATCGAACAGGGTCTGTCACCGGTCGAGGCAACCTATCGCGCCATGCAGGAAGTGTCCGGGCCGATCATCGCCATTGCGCTGGTGCTGGTCGCGGTCTTCGTGCCGCTTGCCTTCATCACCGGCCTGACGGGCCAGTTCTACCGTCAGTTCGCGCTCACCATCGCAATCTCGACGGTGATCTCGGCCTTCAATTCGCTGACGCTTTCGCCTGCCCTCGCGGCACTGCTGCTGCGCGGCCACGATGCGCCGAAGGATCGGCTCACCCGCATCATGGACAAGCTGTTCGGCTGGTTCTTCCGTGGCTTCAACCGTTTCTTCGGTGCAAGTTCGGAAGCCTATGGACGCGGTGTCGGCAGCATCCTCTCGCGCAAGTCGCTGGTCATGGGCCTCTATGTCGTGCTGCTCGGCGTCACCTTCGTCCTGTTCCGCGCGGTGCCCGGCGGCTTCGTTCCCGCGCAGGACAAGCAATATCTCATCGGCTTCGCGCAATTGCCGGATGCGGCAACGCTCGACCGGTCGGAAGACGTGATCCGCCGCATGAGCGACATTGCGCTCAAGCATCCGGGCGTGGCCAATGCCATCGCCTTCCCCGGCCTGTCAATCAACGGTTTCACCAACTCGTCGAACTCCGGCATCGTTTTCGTGACGCTGAAGTCGTTCGAGGAGCGCAAGACCCCGGAACTGTCGGCCAATGCCATCACCATGGAGCTGAACCAGCAATACGGCGCCATTCAGGATGCCTTCATCGCCATGTTCCCGCCGCCGCCCGTTCAGGGTCTCGGCACGACAGGCGGCTTCAAGCTCCAGCTGGAGGATCGCAACGGGCTTGGCTTCAAGGCGCTTGACGATGCGACCAAGGCGTTTCTCGCCAAGGCCTATCAGACGCCCGAACTGGCTGGTCTCTATTCGAGCTACCAGATCAACGTGCCGCAGCTTTATGCCGATCTGGACCGCGTGAAGGCGCGACAGCTTGGCGTGGCGGTGACCGACGTGTTTGAAACCCTGCAGATTTATCTGGGTTCGCTCTATGTCAACGACTTCAATGCCTTCGGACGCACCTACAGCGTGCGCATTCAGGCCGATGCGAATTATCGCAGCCATGCCGAGGATATCGGCAAGCTGAAGGTGCGTTCGCAGTCCGGTGAGATGATCCCGCTGTCGGCGCTTCTGAAAGTCGAGCAGACCGTGGGTGCCGAACGCGCCATCCGTTATAACGGCTTCCTTTCCGCCGATATCAACGGCAATCCGGCCCCCGGCTTCTCGTCCGGTCAGGCGCAGGCTGCCATTGAACGGATCGCGGAGGAAACCTTGCCACCCGGCATCACCTTCGAGTGGACGGATCTGACCTACCAGCAGATTCTGGCTGGCAGCTCCGGTTTCCTCGTCTTCCCGCTGGCGCTGCTGCTCGTCTATCTGGTTCTGGCCGCGCAGTATGAAAGCCTTGCCCTGCCGCTGTCGATCATCATGATCGTGCCGATGGGCATCATGGCCGCGCTCACCGGCGTCTGGCTGACGGGAGGCGACAACAACGTCTTTACCCAGATCGGCTTGATAGTCCTTGTGGGGCTGTCGGCGAAGAACGCGATCCTGATCGTGGAATTCGCCCGCGAGCTGGAGCTTTCAGGACGAGGCGTCGTGCAGGCGGCGGTCGAGGCAAGCCGGTTGCGTCTGCGTCCGATCCTGATGACCTCGATGGCGTTCATCATGGGCGTGGTGCCTCTGGTAACGTCGACCGGCGCCGGTGCGGAAATGCGCTCGGCCATGGGCATCGCGGTCTTTGCAGGCATGATCGGCGTGACCGCCTTCGGCATCTTCATGACGCCGGTGTTCTATGTGCTGATCCGCAAGCTCTCCGGCGAGCGCCCGTTGAAACATGCAGGCGCCAAGATCGAGGCCCCGCATCTGGCGCCGGGGGAATAATCCCGGCGTCTCCTTCCATCGCCTTCCACAGAAGGGCCGGAGCAATCCGGCCCTTACTTCATTGTGGATTGGCCTGTTGCCGTCGCGATATCGCCCGAATCGGTTTCTTAAGAGGAGGCTTTGTCCGCTGCATGAAGGAGAAGATCGTTGCAGAAGTCCGGTTTGCTTGCCCTCGTCCTCGCTGCCACCGCCCTGGCAGCATGTTCCGAAACGACGCCCGGTCCTTCGGCAAGCGCCTCCCCCGCCAGACCGCCGGTCGATCCCACCCCCATCACCGGCAACTGGTGCAGCCCTGACGGCCAGCGATTCGCCATTTCCGGCGAGCGTTTCGACAGCCGCGACAGCCAGTGCTCCGTCACGCGGATGAACAATTACGAAGGCACCTTTACCGTCTCCATGTCCTGCACGGCCAACGGCCAGCAGTCGAAGGAAAACATCACCATTTCACCGGTCGGCCAGACGCTGCATATCTCGTTCCTGTCGATGGGCGGCAAGCGCGCCGTGGTCAACCGCTGCGCCTCCTGACCGGGCCGAAATCAAATCAAGGCAGAACCGTGAACCGGCGCGATTTTCGCGCCGGATGCGTTTTTCGCGGCAAACCATGACTTTTTCCCACCAAAACTTGTGGCGAAGACCCGACAAAATCATGGCGAAAATGCGGCAAATGGCATTTTGGGGATGATGTGATGCGACAGGAGGGGTCCGCTCTGCTAAACTCCCCGCTGCAATGCCATACCCAAATTATAGGGAGACAGACATGAAAGTCGTATTCGTGACTACCGCTGTCCTCGCTCTGTCGGTTACAGCCGCGATGGCAGACTGCACCTATCACAGTGCTCAATCCTCCACGAAAATGGAGAAGCCGCAGACCACTGCAAGCATCCAGACAACGGCTCCGGAACAGAAATAACCGCCGGAAAAGCCGGGAACCGGATAGCCCATCCTGATTCGTGACGATCGCGCCGCAACGCCGGTCGTCACTTTTTCTGAAATTGAAACAGGGCAAAAAAAAGCGCGCCCTTCAGATGAAGGACGCGAAAGAGTTGCAAGCTCGCTCTGTTCGAGGAACCTGAACGGCAGGTTCTAGGCTCGACCAGATGCCTGTCGGCCATTTTGCCCTGGAAGCGACCCAGAATGCGGGACCGGTTTTTATTCGTAGCTCGAAGCGCTTCGCTTCGAGAGTAACCGTTATCGCCGCTTCCGCGCTGTCCGGACTGGTTTGGCTGCCTATCGACCCCGACTCCCCGCGGTCGATAAGCAGCCCCCGCCCAATTTTTTGCGTCAGCCTCCTAAGCCCCAACAGGCCGACGGTTATTTAGTGGACGCTCTAGTAGCGAAAAACAATTCCCCTATTCAGGGGGGTGGGTTAGAAAGAAGAACTGCCCCACTTTTCCGGCAATGACTTTCAGCAGCCGGTAGATTTTGAAAGACTTTATGAAACCGTTTGATATTTATTTGAAATTGGACCAGACTTTTTCAGTGTTATGTGCGAATTGACGCTTTTGAAGGGGATTTTCGTCCGCCAAACTCAGGAGATTCTTGAAATTTCGGGCATCCTCCCTTTTAAGCTTCGCTGCATTCGCATTCGTTCGTTTCTGGAGATACCTCACGTGTCACGCGCAAACTGGATGTTCGCTTTCCGGCGTCTTCTGGCGCTCCCGGCACTGATCGCGCTGTTCGCCGTCTGCCAAATCATCCTTTCCACAGGCGCGGCTCCTGCTGCATCGCCTGCGACGGTGACCATCACGCTGACCGTCATCGCCCCCGATGGAACGACGCGCGTATTGAGCAATGACGACTTCACGCAGTTGCCGCAGAACACGTTGCAGACCAACACCGCCTGGACCGAAGGCCCGCAGAATTTCGACGGCGTGCTGCTGCGCGACGTGCTGGCAACGGTGGGTGTGGACGGAAAAAACGTCCCCAACCGTTCGATCACCATTCTTGCGCTCAACGATTACAGTATCAGCATTCCGCTGGAGGACGCCTACAAGTACAATGTCCTTGTGGCGCGCAGGATGAACGGCCGGGAGCTGAGCCTGCGCGACAAGGGACCATACTGGATCGTCTATCCGCGTGACCAGCATCAGGAACTGAACGATTCGCGCTATGATCACCGCTGGGCATGGCAGGTGAAGCAGATCGAGGCGAAATGAGAATCAAGCGGGGCTATATTCTCTCCGGCCTTGTCATGGCAGGTTTTGCGGCCCTGCTCGCTTATGCATTCAGCCAGCTTCTCCAGATCCAGAAATCGCTGGCGACCTATACGGGCGAGAACATGGTCTGGGCCATCACCAAGACCGAACGCGACGCCGGACGCCTGGCCGAAACGGCGCTGACAATGCCAGCGGGGAGCACCGACACCGCCGATCTCTCGCTTCGCCTCGACGTTCTTTACAGCCGCTTCGCGCTTCTGGCCGACGGGCCACAGAAGAAATATTTCGCCCGCATTCCGGGCGCTGCCGAAATCATCCAGCGCAATACCGACCGGCTTCCCCAAATCGAGGCGATGATCAAGGCGGGGCCGGAACAATTCGATCCGCTCGCCATCTATCGGGCGCTGGTGCCCATGCGCGATGAACTGACCAAGGTTGCCGATGACGCGACGATCGTGGAGCAGGACCGTGGCGGCGCGCAGCGCGACCAGCAATTGCAGTCGATCTACCTGATCATGTTCGCGGTGCTGGGCATCATGGCGACGGGCGCCATCCTGTCCTGGCAGGTGGTTTCCAACATGCGCAAGGCCGAGCGCGCCCACAAGGCATTGCAGGAGTACAAGCAGCAACTGGAACAGACCGTCGCCGACCGCACCGCCGCCCTGCGCGAGGCGCTGGAAAGCGAGCGCAAGGCCAAGGAACTCTACAAGAGCTTCATCACCACGGTTTCGCACCAGTTCCGCACGCCCGTATCGATCATCGACATCATCGCCCAGCGCTTCATCCGCCGCGCCGACGAGTTCACGCCCGAAATCATCATCGACAAGGCCAAGCGGATGCGCAACGCCAGCCGCCGCCTGATCCTGCTTCTGGAAAGCACAGCCAATGCGGAACGCCTTGATGAAAGCGGGTTCCAGATCAACCGCCAGCCGGTCGATTTCTCCGAACTGGTGCGCAACACCTGCGCCTATCATCAGGAGCTGCATCCCGAGCTGGAACTGGTGACGGACATTCAGGACAGCGAGACGTTCTGTTACTGCGACGGCATTCTGGTCGAGCAGATTCTGGTCAACCTGCTTGGCAACGCCACCAAATATTCGCCCGCCGGCAAGCCCATCGAAGTGGCCACGGAAGAAGACGAGAACGAATTTCGCTGCATCGTCCGCGACCACGGCATCGGCATACCGGCGGAGGAAGCGGATCGCATATTCACGCGCTTTTTCCGCGCCAGCAACGCATCGCACATGGCGGGCACCGGCCTGGGCCTCAGCCTGTCGCGCGCGCTCGCCGAATTGCACGGCGGAACGCTTGTCTTCACTTCGATTGAAGGACAAGGTACGGTATTCATCCTCACTCTACCAAAGGTGGCCCAGCATGCGACTGCCTGAAATCCTCCCCCAGCCGACCGTCCTCTGCATCGAGGACGAAACCCATATTCTGGAAGAACTGATCGATGAACTGGGCACTTCGGGGTTCAACGCCATTGGCGCGGCCAATGCAACCGAAGCGCTGCGCGTGCTGGATACGACGACGCCCGACATCATCATCTGCGATATATTGATGCCCGGCACCAACGGCCTGCAATTTCTGGAACAGATCCGCAGTTCCCGCACCGACCTTGCCGGAACGCCATTTCTGTTCCTGACCGCGCTTGCCGACCGCAGCCACGAGCTGGCCGGCAGGGAAGCCGGTGCCGACGATTACCTGACCAAGCCCATCGATTTCGATGTCCTCATCCTCACGATCCGCGCCCGGCTCAATCTGGTGGCGCGCGTGAAGGCCATATCCAACCAGCCTGCGGCAGCGGAGCCGAACGGCGAGTTCATCCATCTTTCGCGCCGGGAAACCGAAGTGTTGAAGGAGATCGGCACCGGACAGCGCAACGGCGAAATCGCCCGCAAACTTGGACTGTCGGAACATACCGTCAGCGATTATGTGAAGGCCATCTACCAGAAGCTCAGCGTGTCGTCGCGGGCCGAAGCAACGCGGGAAGCCATCAGGCGTGGCCTGGTCGACATGAGATAGGCTTTCGAATTCAACCGGTTTTTCTGGGGATGAGCGGTAATGATCTCGACAATCCGAAAGCCCCAAATTACGGTTTGCCCATGAAGCAACCGGTTCGACAACGCGCTGTCTTCTTCATTGGCGGCTATGATCCGAAAACGCCGGTGGCGTTCTTTGGACGATTGAACAGAGAAATCAAACGGTTCGAGGCACTGTGGAGCGTTCGTTCCGACGTTTCGGATGTCAGCGTGTCGCCGGACGGCGAGATCGGCTCCGTCGCGATCGCGACGGCCTCCGCCGATGATGAATGGGCGACACAGACCGACTTCAATTTTCTCGTTCTGGACAAGATCGTGCTGGCGGATTTCGACCGTCCGCTGCCGGTCAGGCTCGCCAAATATCTCGCCGCCTTCGGTGATTTCGTCCTGACCGGCACCGCTTTGCGCTTCTTTGCCAAGGCCTGGCGCTTCGGCCTTTATTTTCTCTATCCTTTTCTCGTGCTCGCCCTATTCGCGGTTGCGGGCTATGCGGTGGCGCGTTGGACGGTCCAGTGGCTCGGCGCCCTGAGCTGGCTTGTCGGCCTGGCGGTTTTTTTCGCGGCGCTCGCCATTCTGGGCAAAAGATGGTCCACCAACCACCTGATGGACCTCTGGTCGTTCTCGCTCAATTTCATTCGCGGACGGCGGCGGGATGCAGAATCCCTGATGCAGCGCTTCGCAGCCGGCATCGTCGAGCGCACCGCGGCGAAACATTATGATGAAGTCATCCTGATCGGCCACAGCACCGGCGGCATGCTGATGCTGGATGTTGCAGCGCGCTGCCTCGCCATCGATCCGGAATTCAGCAGCCATGCGCCGAAGGTGACGGTCCTCACGCTCGGATCGACCGCGCTCAAGGCCGGTTACCACCCGGCGGGCGGGCATTTTCGCGAGGGCGTGCAGCGGCTGGTGGACGATGGCAGGATCGACTGGGTGGAAATCCAGTGCCTGACCGATGCGATCAACTTCTACAAGACCGACCCCGTGGCCGAGATGGGTTTGAAGCGGGATGCGCAGCGATCCTTTCCCGTCACGCGGACGGTGCGCATAAAGGAAATGCTGCAGCCGGAAATCTACCGGCGTGTGAAGCGAAACCTTTTTCGCGTGCATTATCAATATGTATTCGGAAATACGAAGCCCTATTGGTATGATTTCTTTCAAATCTGCTGTGGGCCGGTCTCGCTCCGGGAACGGACCGACGACCGCATAATCGGCGCCCTGCCAAGGAAGGAAACTGTTGCCGAATGACACCAACACTGGCTGCAATCGTCTGGAGTATCGGGCTTGTCGCCTGGGTCGTCATCCGCATTCCGCACCAGCGGCGCGCGCGCAAGATCAAGGTTGCGAAGGATGCAAGGACGCTGGCCGACAGGCTCGCGCTGGGGGCGGCGACTGTCGGCCTGTCGCTGATCCCGATCGTCTATGTCGCAACCGGCTTTCCCGCCTTTGCCGACTATGCCTTCCAGCCGTGGCTGGCCTGGATCGGGGTGGTTGTCGAGATCGCCTTCCTCTGGCTTTTTTATGCAAGCCACCGGCAGCTCGGCAAGAACTGGTCGGTCTCGCTTGAAATCCGCCGCGAGCACAAGCTGGTGACCGAAGGGCTCTATAAATATGTCCGCCACCCGATGTATCTGTCGTTCTGGCTGTGGGCGATTGCGCAGTTCTGCCTGCTTCCGAACTGGTTTGCGGGGCTGGCGGGCCTTGTCGGTGTCGCCATCCTCTATTTCTATCGGGTCGGCCACGAGGAGGCGATGATGCGCGCGGCGTTCGGCGCATCCTATGACGACTATGCTCGCAGGACGGGCCGCGTCATCCCGAAGATCAAAATATAGCTCAAGTTCTAGTGATTTGGCCGAAGCGGATCGGCGCTCTAAATACTCTTTCGATGCGTTCCGTTCGAAAGCCTTTTTCGAACGTGCCCCAACAGGTAGTCGAAGATGGTTTCAAAGCCCGATAGTTTGCATTCGAAAATGACCCGCCGCAGCCTGATCTTTGCGGGGGCGGCGCTCGCCTTCTGTGGGGGCGCGGCGCAGGGAGCGCCCAGAACGCCTTCGCGAACCGCGCCGCAGGCCGATGTCTATCTCCTGCGCGGCTTCGGGGATATCTTCTCCACCGGCATCGACGAGATCGGCAAGCAGTTGCAGGCCAACGGCGTCGATGCGCATGTCGAGGGGCATCAGGCCTGGCGTTTTGTGCTGAACCGGATTCTCACCGACCAGAGAAACAATCCGCGTGCGCCGGTGGTGCTGATCGGCCATTCGCTGGGCGCTAATGCCGTTATCGATATTGCAGCGGCGCTTGAAAAGAAGGGCATCCAGGTTGCCTACATGGCGACCTTTGCCGCCACCGCTCCCGCCCCCCTGCCCGGCAATATAAGACGTGTGGTGAACTTCTATTTCAAGCAGCACGGCTGGGGCCTGCCGCTGACGGCCGGGCCACGTTTCAGGGGAAGCCTCGACAACCGCGATTTTTCCGGCATGAAGGATATCGGCCATTTCAACATCGAGAAGCAACGCCCGCTTCAGGACGAAGTGGTGCGCAATGTGCTGGGCATCGTGCGCTCGAGATGATCGGAAAAGCCGATTGGCGGAAGAGAATGGGAGTCGAACCCACCAAAGACCGTCTATCGGCCCCTCCCGGATTTGAAGTCCGGACATGCCACCGGGCATGCATCCCTTCCAGATATTGATTCATTCCATAAATTCGTCTCAGGTGGCCCCGACGAGAGGCAGTTTCCGCCCCGCTGCCACCATTTCACTTACTCCTCATTCCTACCGCACCAGCAATCGAAGCGTCAATCTGGACAACTGGCCGATCACTGAATGATGCAGGTGCCCGGCCATTCATTGCAGGCTCGGTTTGCGCAACCGCCGGCGACAGCCAGAACCAGTATCAGGCACATGGTTGTTGAAAATAGCTTCACAGGGCTCCTCCCGTTTGTGGTGTTTCCCCTTGCGCAAAATCGCCGAACAGGTCGAGCTTGCGGCGGTTGAGGCGGCGCATGTCTCCGCGCCTTATCGTAACGCTGTTGCGGTCGAAGAATTCCAGTATCTGGATCGCCACCTTGCGGCCGCTGTCGACCCGGTCGCGAAATCGCGCAGCGATGAACCAGCCGCTGTCGAAAGCCGCATCCATGTCCGACAATATTCCGATCATCTCGGCAATCGTTGCGCGGAGGAAAAAATGGTCGTGCGCCACTTCATGCACCCGACCCATGCGCCCGGCAAGCTTGAGCAGGCGGCGGATAACTTCCTCCCGCTCATCCAGCAGACCCGCAATATCGCGAACGCGCGGCGGGCGAAAACGGGCATCGCCGCCAAGAAGCGGCGCGATGCGCTGCCAGAGCGCCTCGTCGGCATCGCTCATCGTCACTTCATGATCGCGCAGGCGCAGCCAGGCACCGTCGAGCCGCAACAGGTCCGCCTCGATGAGCGCGGCGATGGCGGCGCGGAAGGCCGGGGCCGGCAGGCGCGGCTTCAACAGCAAGCGCAGCCGTTCCACCCCCATGCCGATCAGGTCCGGGTTCTCCGCGTGGAAAGCACCGAGCCGCGCCACAATCTCGTCCCCCAGCGCATTCCATCGCTCCGGCAACAGGAGGAGCACGGAATTTGCCTGCGGCAGCATCACCGCATCGAGCGCCTGGGCCAGTGCTTGCGGATCGTCGGCCAGCGCCCGGTCGCGCTGGAAGGCCGTCGCATCGAGATAATATGGTTCGACGGACAGCAGCGCCCGCGCCGCCTGCACGGGATCATCGATGGAATGGGCGTCGAGTTGCGCCATGCGCTCGGGGCTGCGGCGCTTGCGCTGCGGCGGGCGCAGATCGAGAAAACGTCCGCCGCCGATGGTTCGTTGCGCGGACACATCCCGGATGACGAAACGGTCTCCGGCGGCCACGGCAAGGGGGCGATCCAGAACCAGTTGCACCCGGCCTTCCGCGCCGGGCCGAAGCTCGTCGCCCCGCAAAGGCACGATGCGCGCGCCAACTTCCGCCGACGCATGATGAAGGCGCGCAGGAAACCACTGGCCTATCGGCTTTTTCTCGGAAGGCAATATTTGCAGCGAGGCATCGATGCGGTCCGTGGGGCGATGCAGAGCGGGCGACACCAGCATGTCGCCGCGATGCACCGCCTCTTTGGATATGCCTTCACCTGCCAGATTGAGCGCGCAGCGATCCCCCGCCTGCGCGGTTTCGCTCGGCCGGTTCTGTGCATGAATGGTCCGGACCCGCGCTTCTTTTCCAGCCGGGCTGATCGCCAGATGATCGCCGATGGCGACCTTGCCGGAAAGCACTGTGCCGGTGACGACCGTGCCTGCCCCCTTCAGCGTGAAAGAGCGATCCACGACCAGACGAAAACGTCCGTTTGCCTGCCGCTCGCCAAACGCACGCGCCTGCGCCTCCAGCATGGCTCTGAGATCGTCGATCCCGGCGCCGGACACGGTGGAAACCGCCAGAACGGGAATATCGGCAAGCCCGGTCGGCGCCAGTTCGTTGCGGATAGCGGTTTCCACTTCCGCAAGGCGGTCGGGCTCGGCAAGGTCGGATTTTGTAATGACGGCGACACCGCGCCGGATGCCGAGCAGATTGACGATTGCCAGATGTTCGCGGGTTTGCGGCATGATGCCGTCATCGGCGGCGACAACCAGCATGACGAAATCGATGCTCGCCGCCCCGGCCAGCATCGTATGCACGAACTTCTCGTGCCCCGGCACGTCGACGAAGCCCAGTATATCCTTTTCGTCGCCGGACAACGGCAGATAGGCAAATCCGAGATCGATGGAAATGCCCCGCGCCTTTTCCTCTTTCAGCCGGTCCGTATCCACCTGTGTAAGCGCGCGCACCAGCGCGGTCTTGCCATGGTCGATATGCCCCGCCGTTCCAACGATCATTGATTTTCGTCCAGCGCATTGCGCGCTGCCTCGATGAAAGGCGCGGCAAGCGCGCTGCCCGACCTTGCGCGCTGCAGATAATCGTAAGCCGCCAAAGGATCGCGTTCCACGCCCATGCCAAGATGCAGCGCCGCCCCCAGCATGGCCTGCCCGTCGGCATCGCCCGCATCGGCGGCCTTCCGCCACCAGTAGACCGCCCTGGACGGATCACGCGGCACGCCGAGGGCATTATGGTAGATCATGCCAAGCCGCGTCATGGCTGCGGCAACGCCGCCTTCGGCTGCCTTCAGCGCCCATTCCCGCGCCTCGACCGGATCGGCGGAAATCACCTCGCCCTCGATGAGCATCCAGCTCAGCATGTCCTGCGCCTGCGCATCACCCTGTTCGGCGGCAAGGCGGTAAAGCCGCGCAGCTTCCGTGTAATCGGCTTCGATGCCCTCGCCCTTGAAAAGCAATGAAGCGAGATTGCGCTGGCCGGAAGCATCGCCAGCGGAGGCGGAAAGGGTCAGCCAGCGCTGCGCGAGGCCGATATTCTTCTCGACGCCCATGCCGCCTGCAAAACAGGCGCCGATATTGTTCTGCGCTCGGGCATTGCCGCTACGGGCCAGCGGCTCCCAGATGGAAAGCGCCGTTGCGTAATCACCCGTCTTTGCAGCCGCAAGCGCCTTTTCCAGCGCCTGCGCCGTCGTGTCCTGCTTCGTTTTGCGGGCGAAGAGATCAGCAAGCCGCATAGGATGACAGGTTCCTGATGAAACTGCTTTCGTTGTCAAGACAGCGCAAGTCGAGCACGAGCGCGCCCTTTTCTATCCGCCCGATGACCGGGAGAGGCAGCGCGCGCAGCGAAGCGCCAAGCGCTGTCAGTGCGGAGCCGCTGCCGTCCTTCGGTGCAATCGACAGACCGGCGCTTGGCACGGTCGAAAGCGGCAAGGCCCCGGAACCGATCTGGCTGGCGCAATCCGCCACCGTGACGGTGAAAGCGGTGCCGAGCACCTTTTCCAGCGCGGGTTTGAGCCTTTCCGCCTGCGCGGCAATTTCTGCCTGCGGGCGCGCCAGATAACGCAGGGTCGGCAGTTTTTCCGCAAGCCGCTGCGGGTTGCGATAAAGTTTCAGCGTCGCCTCAAGCGCTGCAAGCCTGATCTTGTCGACCCGCAAGGCGCGCTTCATCGGGTTCCTGTTGATGCGCGCGATCAGATCGCGCCGCCCGACGACGAACCCCGCCTGCGGGCCGCCGAGAAGCTTGTCGCCGGAAAAAGTGATGATATCAGCGCCTTCGGCCACTGCCTCGCGCACCGTCGGCTCATGTGCGAGACCGAAAGCTGTCAGATCGGCCAGCGTGCCGGAACCGAGATCGTTGACCAACGGCACGCCCCTCGCCTGCGCGATTGTCGCAAGTTCCGGGGCAGTGACTTCGCGCGTGAAACCCTCAATCCGATAGTTGGAGGTGTGGACCTTCAGCACCAGACCCGTATCGGAGTTGATCGCATTTTCGTAATCGCGCGGATGGGTGCGATTGGTGGTGCCAACTTCGACAAGCCGCGTACCGGCGCGGGTCATGATATCCGGCATGCGGAAAGCGCCACCGATCTCGATCAGTTCGCCCCGCGAAACAATGGCTTCCTTGCCCGAGGCAAGGCTGTTCAGTACCAGAAGCACCGCCGCCGCGTTGTTGTTGACGATGGTGGAATCCTCCGCCCCGGTCAGTTCGCAGACAAGCGCGCGCAGATGATCGTCACGCTCGCCGCGCGCGCCTGAAGAAAGGTCGAACTCAAGAGAAACCGCCTGCCGCATGGCTTGCGTCGCAGCCTCGATTGCGGCTTCGGCCAGAATGGCGCGCCCGAGATTGGTGTGCAGGACCGTTCCGGTCAGGTTGAACAAGGGGCGCAGGCTCGACTGCCCGGATGCTTCGAGCAGGTGAATAACCCGCTCCGCCAAAAGCACGTTGCTGGAAGGCGCGGCGCCGGACTTCACCGCCTCGCGCTCATTCCCCAGCACCTTCCGCACGGCTTCCGCCACCGACGCATGGCCAAAGCTCTCCAATGCTGCGGCAAGCGCGGGCATTTGCAGGAGGGCATCCACGGAAGGAAGATGGCGCAGCGACGATTTGATCTGGTCCATGCTGCCTCACAATCTGGCAAGAAGCGGGGAGAACCCGCCTCGCCTGTAAGGCGTCTCGCGCATCAGCATATCGAGGCCGAGGCTTGCAACATCGTCGGCCACCGGATCGGCATCCGAGGATAGCTGCTGATAGATGATCTTGACCCAGCTTTCGCATTCATCGCAGGTTTCGGCCTTGATGACGCCACCGCCTTCCTCGACTTCCTTGTAGCCGATGCCTTTTGTGGACCCGCAGCACGTGCATTTGATCCGCACATAGTGCCAGAGCGTGTTGCAGACGGAACAGGAGCAGAAGCGCGCGCCATGCGCACCGTGCCAGCCGACCACCATGGAGCTTGACGGCATGCTGCCGCAAGCGGGGCAGACGCCATCGGCAACCGGCTTCACCGACTTCGGGTCGAGCGCCGAGGCGAGCCGCGCAAGATGAAGCTGCAATCCCGCCCAGATATAGATGTGCTCGGCAATTGCGTCAGGCGGCAGAACGCCGGCAAAGATCGCCTCGACCATCCGGCGACGTTCATTCGCATCGCTGCCCGCCACACGCTCCAGCGCATCGGCGGCGTCCTGCGGCTTGGCGATATTGCGGGCGCGCTCGAAGAGCCGGTCGAAGATGGTGTGAAGCCCCGCATCCGATGCGGCATCCGCACGATCGATCGAGGGCATGCCGAACTCGCGTCCCCGATCATTCTCCTGCCGCGCAGCGACAGGGCTGAGCCCGGCGTCTATTTCGGACTGCGCGTCGCTCAGATCGGCGATGAATTCCAGATAGGGTTTCAGCGGGCTGACCGAGGCCAGAATACGCAGGCGCTCCGCCCGTCTGGCAAAGAGCGCGCCGGGGTCCGGCAGTTGCACGAAGGGTGGGGCCGATATTTCGCCGATGACCGTCGGGTCCGGCACCAGATCTTTCTTGCCTGCCATGTCACTCCTCACGAACCCAACGGGCCACGTGGACCACTGAATAACGTCATTCTGAGACGCCTGCCGGGAAATGCAACCCGGAAGGCGAAGTTTCAGAGCATGATTCCAAAAAGCTGAAACCGTCTACGCAGGGAAATCAGTCCACTGGTCTGAACTCTGATCCTGCTTCGATCAGATAAATCATGCTCAAACAAAAGCCTGGGGCGAGATGAAGCTTCAACTTGAAAGCATGCCGCTCTAGGCGGCAGGCTTGCCGCTGCCCTGCTTCGCCTTCTGTTTCGATGTCAGTTCGCGCAGCCACTTGCGATGGTGCCGCCAGGCCCATCCGCCCGTCACCGTGCCGCGTGTCATCGCATGGATCGTGCCCTTGACCCAGATCGCGGCATAGACATGCACGATCCAGACGCAGATGGCCGCGACCGCCGCCATGGAGTGAACGAACAAGGCCCAGCGCTGCTGGTTGATGCTGGTATAGGAGCCGAAATATTCGTTCCAGATCATCAGGCCGGACACGATCAGGATCACGATCAGTAGCGACATGGACCAGAAAACAAGCTTCTGACCGGCATTGTATTTGCCGACTTCCGGCAGCTTTTCCTCATTGCCGGCAATCACGTCATTGGCCTGCGACAGCCATTGGCTGTCTTCGCGCTTCCACAGATTGGCGCTCCAGAAGCGCAGGAACAGGCCGAGAAAGCTGAAGAACAGGACAACGCCGATCCATGGATGGATGGCGCGTGTCCACTGCCCGCCGCCGAACAGGCCCGACAGGAAAAACAGCCACGGGTGGAACATTGCAAGGCCGGAAAGGGCGAGCAGCACCAGGCTGGCGGCGGTGATCCAGTGATTGATGCGCGCGCTGCCGGAATAGCGGTGCACCCTGACCGGCGGGCCGGGTTCTATGCCGTCGCCGCGCTCAACATCGTCAAAGTCGGTCCTGCTCATGAGCTTTTTTCCCCCGTGAGCTTTTCGGCCTGTTCCTCGTCGTGTTCTGTCACGACATTCGGCCCCTTGAAGATATAGTGCAGCAGACCCGCTGCAGCGGCCAGCCCCATGACGGCCATGCCCGCATATTTGGACACGCCCTTCCACGCCTCGACAACCGGGCTGATGCGCGGATTGTTCGGCAGGTTGGCATAGAGTTCGGGCCGGTCGGCATGGTGCAGCACATACATGACATGGGTGCCGCCGACGCCCGGCGGATCGTAGAGCCCGGCATTCTCAAAGCCGCGCGATTTCAGGTCCTTGATGCGTCCGTCGGCCCATTCCTTCATTTCGTCCTTGGTGCCGTAGACGATGGCCTGCGTGGGGCAGGCCTTGGCGCAGGCCGGTCCCTGCCCCACCGCGATGCGGTCGGAACAGAGCGTGCATTTATAGGCCTTGTTGGTGACCTCGGAAACGCGCGGGATGTTGAACGGGCAGCCCTTGATGCAATAGCCGCAACCGATGCAGTTATCGTGGATGAAATCGACGATGCCGTTGGAATATTGCACGATTGCACCGGGCGCCGGACAGGCCTTGAGACAGCCGGGGTCTTCGCAATGCATGCAGCCATCCTTGCGGATGAGCCACTCCAGATTGCCGGTATCGGGATTATCCCACTCGGTAAAGCGCATCACCGTGAAGGTGTTCGGCGTCAGGTCGTGCGGATTGTCATAGACGCCGACATTGATGCCCACTTCCTCATGCGTGTCGTTCCATTCGGCGCAGGCCGACTGGCAGGCCTTGCAGCCGATGCATTTCGACACGTCGATAAGCTTCGCCACCTCGGTCTGGCGCTCGGCAGGCGGCGTCACATTCGACGCCGACCGCCTGATCAGGTCCTTGTCACCGAAGCGCGGCTGTTGCGGCTGGACGCTAGGATTGGGAACGGGTGGAAACATTTATCCCTCCTAAGCCACAGGCGCGCTTGAGCGCTCGATATTGACCAGAAACGCCTTGAATTCCGGCGTCTCGATGTTCGCGTCGCCGACGAAAGGCGTCAGCGAGTTGGGGCCGAAGCCCTTGCGGGCAGCACCCATGAAGCCCCAGTGGAGCGGGATGCCGACCACATGCACCGTCTTGCCGTCGCAGATCAGCGGTTTGATGCGCTTGGTCACCACCGCCTTGGCCTTCACCGAGCCGCGCTTCGACCACACGCGCACCCAGTCGCCCTTGGCGATGCCCTTTTCCTTCGCCAGTTCCTCCGAGATTTCGACGAAGAATTCCGGCTGCAGGACCGCATTCACATGGACATGCTTGGTCCAGTAGTGGAAATGCTCCGTCAGACGGTAGGAGGTGGCCGCATAGGGGAACTCCTCCGAAGCCGTTTCGGCGAACTGCTTGAAGTCGTCGTTGAAGACGCGCGCCACCGGATTGCCCCGGATGTTGGACGCAATCACATTGGCGAGCGGCGATTCAAACGGCTCATAGTGGGCCGGGAACGGACCGTCGCGCATCATGCCGCGGCTGAACAGGCGCGACGCGCCTTCCGCATTCATGATGAAGGGGCCGACTTCCTGCGGCTTGGCGGTCGGCGCAATGTCCGGCACGTCATAGCCCGTCCACTTCGAACCGTCCCATTCGATGAGCTTGCGGCTCGGGTCCCACGGCTTGCCGTCGATGTCGGCGGAGGCGCGGTTATAGAGAATGCGGCGGTTCGCCGGCCATGCCCACGACCAGTTGAGATAGGCGCCCGTCTCGTCCGGATCGTGATTGTCGCGGCGGGCCATGTTGTTGCCCGCCTCGGTGAAGCAGCCGGAATAGATCCAGCAGCCCGATGCCGTCGAGCCGTCGTCGCGCAGCGCCGCGAAACCGGCGAGCAGCTTGCCCGCCTCGGCGACCACCTTGGTCGGATCGGCCGGATCGGTCACCGTGGAAAGCGCGCGGCCGTTCAGTTCCTTGGCCAGCTCTTCCGCCGTCGGCTCGCCCTCATCCTTGTAATCCCAGGTGAGATTGAGGATCGGATCGGGGAAAGCGCCGCCTTCCTTGCGATAAAGCTCGCGCAGCCGCAGGAAAATCTGCGCCATGATCCAGTTGTCGGTCTTCGCCTCGCCGGGCGGTGTGGCGCCGGGCCAGTGCCATTGCAGCCAGCGCCCGGAATTGGTGAGCGAACCCTCGTCCTCCGCAAAGCAGGTGGAAGGCAGCTGGAACACTTCCGTCTGGATGGAAGCCGAATCCACATCGTTGAATTCGCCGTGGTTTTCCCAGAAACGCGAGGTTTCCGTTTCCAGCGGGTCCATCGTGACGAGGAATTTCAGCTTCGACAGGGCATCGGTCAGCTTCTTGCGGTTCGGCACCGCCATCAGCGGATTGAACCCCTGACAGACATAGCCGTTGACCTTGCCATCATGCATCATGTCGAAAATGCGCAACATGTCGTAGTTCGGCACGTCGAGCTTCGGCAGCCAGTCGAAAGCAAAGTCGTTTTCGACGGTCGCGGCGCTGCCCCACATCGCCTTCTGGAAACTGACGAAGAACTTGCGATAGTTCTGCCAGTAGCTCGTCTGGTTGGGGCGCAGCGGCTTGAAACCGCGTGTCGACATGTAGATTTCGAGATCGGTCTCCTTTTCGACCGGGATGTTCATATAGCCCGGCAGGAGGTTGGACATAAGGCCGATATCGGTCAGCCCCTGAATGTTGGAGTGACCGCGCAGCGCATTCATGCCGCCGCCGCGCACGCCGATATTGCCGAGGATCAGCTGCAGCATCGCCATGCAGCGAATATTCTGCGATCCCTTGGAGTGCTGCGTCCAGCCGAGCGCGTACATCGATGTCATCGTCTTGTCCGGCGCCGAGCATTCGGACATCATCTCGGCCACTTTCAGGAATTTCTCCTTCGGCGTGCCACAGATGCGCTCCACCATTTCCGGCGTGAAGATGGAAACGTGCTGTTTCAGCAGGTTCCATACGCAGCGCGGGTTCTGCAGCGTATCGTCGACGACCGCATAGCCGTCATCGCCGATCACATATTCCCAGCTCGAGCGGTCGTAGTCGCGCTTTTCCTCGTCATAGCCGGTAAACAGCCCGTCCTTGTACTCGAAGCCATCCTTGATGATGTAGCTGGCATTGGTGAAATGCTTCACATAATCCCACTGCACCTTGTCATTCTGAATGCAGTAGTTGATGACGCCGAGCAGGAAGGCGATATCCGAACCCTGCCGGATGGGCGCGTAGAAATCCGCCACGGAAGCCGTGCGCGTGAAGCGCGGATCGACGACGATCAGCTTCGCGCCGCGATGGTGCTTGGCCTCCGTCACCCATTTGAAGCCGCACGGATGCGCTTCCGCCGCATTGCCGCCCATGACGACGACGAGATCGGTGTTCTTGATATCGGTCCAGGAGTTGGTCATTGCTCCGCGGCCAAATGTTGGGGCGAGACTCGCCACCGTCGGGCCGTGTCAGACGCGTGCCTGGTTATCGAATGCGACTATGCCTGTGCTGCGCACCACCTTGTAGGTGAGAAACGCCGTTTCGTTGGTGGTGGCCGATGCCGCGAGGAATCCCGTCGAGACCCAGCGATTGACCGTGGTGCCCGCCGCATTCTTGGCGATGAAGTTGGCGTCGCGATCGTCTTTCAGATGGCGCGCGATGCGGTCGAGCGCATCTTCCCACGAAATCTGCTTGAATTCGGCGGCGCCCGGCTCGCGCACCCGCGGATTTTTCAGGCGGGTCTCGGCCTGGACGAAGCCCCTGAGTGCCGCGCCCTTCGGGCAAAGCGTGCCGCGATTGGTGGGGTGATCCGTATCGCCTTCGACGTGGACCAGATCGGCCTTCTCGCCTTTCCTCACATCCCCCTTGGAATAGAGGATGATGCCGCAGGCGACCGAGCAGTAAGGGCAGGTATTGCGGGTTTCGGTCGTGTTGGTCAGCTTGAAGGGACGAATGGATTCGGCATAGGCGCTTTCCACCGCACCAAAACCGAAGGACCCAAGCGCCGAAGCCGCCACTACCGCCCCCGTTCCGCCCAGAAACTGGCGGCGTGAGAGCTCCACATTCATTGCGCTGCACCTCCCTGATCGTCAGAAGAAAAATGCCGAAGCATATCCCTCCCTGAATTGGACTTGCCTGAACTCAGTTCACCGCAATAAACCCAAGTTGTCAACCGAAGGGCAGGTTAAATTAATTAACAATAAGACCCATTTATCAATAATATGAATTTTATAGTCAGGTATTAATACATGAACCTCATCACAGGAATGACTTGGAAACGCGCCAGCTGATTGACGTTGCCGTGTAAAAACGCCAGACTGATGCCGTGGCTTCTTTTGTTGCTCCCGAGTTTCGGGGCTTGAATTTTGAGCGGCTCCTGCCTCGCACCGGCTTCCCTGACCCGATGCGACGGCATCGTGCGGCCCTCGGCTCCGGCCCCCTCAGCCGCGCAAAACCACAGCCCGAATTTCCTGCCATCGCTGCATCTACGCCCTTCGCGCGTTCCGGGCTTTTCGGGCTTTCCGGACCTTCCAGCTTGGCGGCGCGAAAGTCGTCCTTCCATGCCATCGCACAGAACAATTCAGAGCAAAAAGGGGATCGTCATGAACCGTCGGGAACTTCTTAAATCCGGTGCGGCCTGTGCCGCGTTCAGCATGCTGCCAAATTTCGCCTCTGCGGCCAGCACCGCATTCGCGCCGCAGCCGTCGGATTGGCGCAGCTTCGAGATCACCACCAGCGTGACGCCTGCCGCTTCGGGAGAAGCCATTCGTGTCTGGGTTCCGCTGGCGGGCTTCAATGCCGATGACTGGAACCGCCCGGAGGGCAATCGCTGGACGACCAATGCCAAGGTCGCGCGGCTCGACCGCGATCCGGCGAGCGGCACCGGCCTTCTCTATCTCGAATGGGATGGAGGGGAAGAAAAGCCGCAAGCCGAAATCATCAGCCTCATCTCCACCCGCGACCGTTCGGGCAACCTCGAGGCACCGGCCAAGGCCGTACCGCTGACCCGCGCGGAACGCGAACGCTATCTGGCGGGAACGCGGCTTGCGCCGGCCGATGGCATCGTCAAGCAGACCTCTGACAGGATCGTTGCGGATGCCGATACCGATCAGGAGAAGGCGCGCCGGATCTACGACTGGGTCGTCGCCAACACCTATCGGCGCGCCTCGACACGCGGCTGCGGAGACGGCAATATTGTCGCCATGCTCGACAGCGGCGATCTCGGCGGCAAATGCGCCGACATCAATCCTTTGTTCGTGGCTCTCGTCAGGGCAGCGGGAATTCCGGCCCGCGACCTTTACGGCGTGCGCGTCGCGCCTTCCGCCTTCGGCTACAAGAGCCTCGGCGCGAAGAACGAGGTCATCACCAAGGCCCAGCATTGCCGCGCCGAAATCTATCTCGACGGCATCGGCTGGGTCGCGACCGATCCGGCAGATGTGCGCAAGGTGATGCTGGAAGAGGAAAAGGACGGGCTCCCCGCCGACGATCCGCGTGTCGCAGCCGTGCGGCAAAAACTCTTCGGTTCATGGGAGGGCAACTGGGTCGCCTTCAATGACGGCAGCGATATCGCCTTGCCGTCCGCGCAAGGGCCGGAACTTGGCTTCCTCATGTATCCGCAGGCCGAAGTCGCCAGCACCCGTCTGGATTGTCTCGATGCGGACGCCTTCCGCTACGCCATGACCGCGCGCGAAATAACGATATAAGTTCTGAGGACATCATGGATATTGCATCGCCTATTCGTCTCAGCACGCTTGCCCATGGCGGCGGCTGCGGCTGCAAGCTTGCTCCTGCCGTTTTGCAGGATCTGCTGTCGGACCAGCCGGTCATGCAGCCGTTCAGCCAGCTTCTCGTCGGAACGGAAACCGGCGACGACGCCGCCGTCTGGCAACTGGACGACGAAAACTGCGTGATTGCCACGACGGATTTCTTCATGCCGATGGTGGACGATCCATTCGATTTCGGGCGCATCGCGGCCACCAATGCGATATCCGACGTCTATGCCATGGGCGGAACGCCGATCATGGCGCTGGCGATCCTCGGAATGCCGGTGAACAAGATGCCCGCCGAAATGATCCGCGAAATCCTGAAGGGCGGTTCCAGCATCTGCGCGGAAGCGGGCATTCCGGTTGCGGGCGGGCATTCCATCGACGCCCCGGAACCGATCTACGGGCTGGCGGTCATCGGCACCTGCAAGCTTTCGAACCTGCGCAGGAACAGTGGCGCGCGTGTCGGCGACACGCTGATCCTGACCAAGGCAATCGGCGTCGGCATCTATTCCGCCGCCTTCAAGAAGCAGGAACTCGACAGCGCCGGTTATGATGAAATGATGGCGTCAGTCACCTTGTTGAACCGGGTCGGTGCCGAACTCGGCAAGGATGGCGCCGTTCATGCCGTCACCGATGTGACCGGCTTCGGCATTCTCGGCCATGCGCTGGAAATGGCGCGCGGCTCCAATGCGGGCATTGCGCTGGACTATTCCGCCCTGCCCTTTCTCAATCAGGCCGAACATCTGGCGCAAGCCGGTTTCGTGACCGGAGCCTCCACCCGCAACTGGGCAAGCTACGGCCATGGCGTGCAGCTTCCGGACGACTATCCGCTCTGGAAACAGCAATTGCTGACCGACCCGCAGACGTCCGGCGGGCTTCTCGTATCCTGCGCGCCGCAGCAAGCCGAAAGGCTCCTCGGCAGCATCCGCGCCGCCGGCTATCCATCCGCCCGCATTGTCGGGAAAGTGACGGACGATGCGGGCCGCGTGACCGTAAACGGATGAAATCGCTGCAACATCAGCCTGAAAGCAGGATGCGTGGATTCTACAGTCTGGAGGGCCGTTTGTGCGTTCATAAGCACGTGCGGGGCTTCAGGACGGCTCATCAACAGCTCCCTCATTGTTTGGACTGTTCCCCTCTGGAAATCGGTGGCATGAGTCGATAAAGGCAGTAGCGCGTCCCGAAAAGTGCGAAGCGGTTTTCGGAAAAGATGCGCGTTAAAAACAAACGGATAATATTTTCCAGAGGGACATCATGGGCTATTTTCCAAGTTGGCGTTTGACATCAAACGCCGTCGTGCTTCCTGACGAGCGTCTTCCGGCCGCCGCCGCCATTCCGATGGGCGTGCAACACCTGCTTGCAATGTCCGGCTCGACCATCGTCGCGCCCCTGCTCATGGGCTTCGATCCCAATGTAGCCGTCTTCTTTTCCGGCATCGGCACGCTTCTGTTCTTCGTGCTGACGGCAGGCCGGGTGCCAAGCTATCTCGGTTCGTCCTTCGCGTTCATCGCGGTCGTCATTGCCGCAACCGGCTATGGCGGCTCCGGCCCTAATCCCAATATAGCAATCGCGCTTGGCGGCATCATCGCCTGCGGCGCGCTCTATGCGCTTATCGGCCTCGTGGTCATGGCCATCGGCACGGGCTGGGTGGAGCGGCTTATGCCCCCGGTCGTCACCGGCGCCATCGGCGTTTCCATCGGCCTCAACCTCGCCCCGGTCGCTGTCGGCCAGCTGAAGGGAAGCGGCACGCATATCACCATCGCGCTGCTTACCGTTCTCTGCATGGGTATGATCGCCGCCTATGGTCCGCGCGGCACCAAGCGCCTGTCGGTGCTCTTCGCACTGCTTTTCGGTTATCTGCTGGTCCTGATCCTCGGCAACGGCCTTGGCATCGTGCCGGGCATCGATTTCACCGCCGTCAGCAATGCGGCATGGTTCGGTCTGCCGCATTTCACCACGCCGGAATTCAACTGGCAGGCGGTCACCCTGATCGCGCCGGTCGCCATCGTGCTCGTGGCGGAAAACCTCGGTCATATCAAGGCGCTCGGTTCGATCACCGGCCAGAACATGGACCGCTACATCGGCCGCGGCTTCCTCGGTGACGGCATCGCGACCATGATTTCCGGTTCGGGCGGCGGCACCGGCGTAACCACCTATGCCGAAAACATCGGCGTCATGGCGATGACCAAGGTTTATTCCACGCTGATCTTCGTGATTGCCGCCGTCATGGCGCTGATCCTCGGCATGTCGCCGAAATTCGGCGCGATCCTGCAGACGATCCCGGCTCCGGTTCTGGCTGGTCTTGCCGTTTCGGTCTTCGGCCTCATCGCCTCGGCCATGGCGCGCATCTGGATCGTCAACAAGGTGGATTTCGCGGATTCCCGCAACCTGTTCACCGCCGGTGTGGCGCTCATTTTCGGCGCGGGCGATTTTACCTTGAAAATCGGCGAGTTCGCGCTCGGCGGCATTGCGACATCAACGCTGGCCGCCCTCGTTTTCTACCAGCTGCTCGGCATCGGCCGCAGCGACAAGCCCACCGAATAAAACCAGAGGGAGCGGGCATCCGGCCCGCTCCTTTCACTGCCGAAGCAGGTCCTGCTTGATCGGCGTCAAATACTGTACTTCTATATTCGTCTATGTCCGAGAATGAAGATCATCCGGATGAGACGGGTTCATGCTATCAGACCTTTTCGAACATAACCGGCAGTGGGCCGCGGAAAAACGCCGGGAAGATCCCGAATATTTCAGCCGGCTGTCCTCGATGCAGCGCCCGGAATATCTCTGGATCGGCTGTTCCGACAGCCGCGTTCCGGCCAATGTCGTCACCGGATTGCAGCCGGGCGAGGTGTTCGTGCACCGCAACGTCGCCAACCTCGTCCATCGCGCCGATCTCAACCTGCTGTCGGTGCTCGAATTTGCGGTCGAGGTGCTGGAGATCAGGCACATCATCGTCTGCGGCCATTACGGTTGCGGCGGCGTGCGCGCCGCCATGGCCGGTTATGGCCACGGCATCATCGACAACTGGCTGCAGCCGGTGCGCGATATCGCGCAGACCCATGAGCAGGAACTCGACCGCTTTACCGATCCCGAGGAACGCCTGAACCGGCTTTGCGAGCTGACCGTCGCCTCGCAGGTGGAAAGCCTGTCGCGCACGCCGGTTCTGCAATCGGCCTGGAAACAGAACAAGGAGATCGTCGTGCACGGCTGGATTTATGGCCTCAAGGATGGCCTGTTGCGCGACCTTCAATGCGAATGCACGAAAAGCGTGCTGGACTTTTCATGTCAGCAGGCCGGTTGATCCGCAAGCAGCTTCCCGGCCCTCACGCGCATGTCGGGTGCAAGTTCGGCTGAACGCCGCGCAACCTTGTCGAAATATACAGAGGTAACTTCGTTGACCGCGCGCAGTTCGCCGTCGAGCGAACCCGCCATCGTCTGGCGAAACGTGATCGACGAGCGCCCGACTTTCAACACCTGCGAATGGATCGTCAGCAGGTCCCCGGCTGGCACTTCCCGCTTGTATTCGGTTGTCGAGCGCACATCCGCCCAGCCGAATGCCTCATCGGGAATTTTCCCTGCGATGTGGCCAAGCAGTTGGAAGCTCGCATCGTCGAACATCCCGGCATAATGTCGGACATTCATGTGTCCCATGACATCGCACATCCACGGATGCGCGACGCCCACAAAAGTAACAAGGCCCCTCATCGGGCCACCGACCGGTAACCGCCGAGGAAGGCCGTGAGATTATCGCCCAGCGCATCGCACAGATAGCCGCCTTCCTGCACGATGACGGTTGGCAGCCGCAGCTTCGCGATCGCTTCGGCGATGCGTCCGAAACCGCCGGTGGTCACCGACAACCCGCCGAACGGGTCGCCCTCGAACGGGTCGAGGCCTAGTGCGACAACAATCGCATCGGGCGCGAAGGCTTCGATGCGGCGGAAGGCCGTGTCGAGCGAAGCGAGGAATTCGGCGTCGCCGGATTTGCGCGGCAGCGGCAGGTTGAGATTGTAGCCAAGCCCCGCGCCTTCGCCACGTTCGTCGGCGTGGCCCCAGAAGAATGGATAGAAACGCACCGGATCGGCATGGATGGAGACGGTCAGCACATCGGGGCGGGAATAGAATATGCCCTGCGTGCCGTTGCCGTGATGAAGATCGACGTCGAGGATCGCCACGCGCCGGGCCTTGGAGCGCAGGCGCTCTGCGGCGACCGCCGAATTGTTGACGAAGCAGAAGCCGCCCGCCACATCGGCAAAGGCATGATGCCCCGGCGGACGGCAGAGCGCATAGGCCGCGACCTCGCCTGCAAGCACCGCATCGGCGGCATCGACCGCGCTCCACGCGCTCCAGCACACGCTTTCCCATGTGTGCTCGGCAATCGGGCAGGCCGTATCGGCCATGTGATAGCCGACCTGTCCCACGGCGGACGCCGGATAGCGGCCATCACGCGCAAGCGGATGGATGTTGGGGATCACCTCTTCCGACGCCTCTTCGATACGCCGCCAGCGGGCATGGATGTGCTGAAGGAATTCCAGATATTCCGGCGTATGCACGGCGGCAATCGGGCCAAGGCCGTGATCTTGCGGACGGATGATCTCGCAGCCTGCGGCCTTCGCACCGGCGAGCAGACGTTCGACACGCTCCGGCTGTTCGGGGTTCGGCTGCGGCGCGCCGCTGGAAAGAAAGGCTTTCGGGTCGTGACGCTTCTGCTCGACGGCGTAAAAGGCTTTCATGACTGCTCCCTGATTTGATTGATGCGCGCCAGGCGGGTGAAATCCTCGCCATAGGCGCCGTGATCGCGGTCGGATTCGATCCAGCCGATACCGAGCCGCTCATAAAATCTCTGCGCAGCAATATTGTCCCGGTCCACGGCCAGCCGCAGATAGACGCCGCCCCGCGCCATCGACCAGGAGGCGACATGGCGCAGAAGCACTTCGCCGATCCCGTTGCCGCGAAAGGCTTCATCGACATAGAGGTCCTGCACGTAGACGCCGGGCTTGCCATACCATGTCGAGAAGATGGGGAAGAACAGGGCGAGCCCGGCAAATGCCCCGTCCACCTCGGCGATCAGGCTGGTGAATGCCGCATAGGGGCCGAAACCGTAACGGCGAAAATCCTCGACCGTGCTGGAAATCCTGTCGGCAGCGCCAAGCCCCTCGCCCATGATGCGGATCGCCTCATGGATCATTTCGGCATCGGCGGGTTCGCCCAGACGAACGATGATGCGCCTTTTGCTATCCAACACGATTTTCGGCATCAGAGCATTTCCTGTCTTGATTGAATCATTGGAAGCTCTCTATCTGATTGTTTGACCGCATGTCTTTTCGGGAGACATGCTCTAGAATGCCACCCTGTCTCCGCCTTTGAGGCCCAGATATTCGCGTGCCTCCTCGGGCGTTGCAACGTCCAGCGACAGGCTGTCGAGGATGCCGCGGATGCGCCGCACCTGATCGGCATTGCTTCTGGCAAGCTGGCCCCGCCCGTCATAAAGGCTGTCTTCCAGACCGACGCGGACATTGCCGCCCATGGCGGCCGCCATGGTGATCATGGGTATCTGGTGCCGCCCCGCCGCCAGCACGGAAAAGGAATAGTCGTCCCCGAACAGCTTGTCGGCAATCCGCTTCATATGCATGAGATTGTCCGGATCGGCCCCGATGCCACCCAGAACGCCAAAGACGAACTGGATGAACAGATGGCCCGACACCAGTCCCCGGTCGCGGAAATGCGCCAGCGAATAGAGATGGCCGACATCGTAGCATTCGAACTCGAAGCGCGTGCCGCAGCCCTGTCCGAGACTGGTCAGAATGCCTTCCATGTCCGCGAAAGTGTTCTTGAAGATCGAATGGCGGGTGGCTTCTAGCAGTTCCGGCTCCCACGCATGTTTCCACTCGCGCGGCTTGTCGAGTGCCGGGAACAGCGCGAAATTCATCGAACCCATATTGAGCGAGCACATTTCCGGCTCTGCCCGGAGCGGCGCGGCGAGCCGGTCCTCCAGCGTCATCAGCGACGAGCCGCCGGTGGAGATATTCACCACGGCAGATGTCGATTGCTTGATGCGCGGCAGGAACTGCATGAACAGGTCCGGATTGGCGGACGGCCTGCCGTCGCGCGGGTCGCGGGCATGCAGATGCAGGATCGACGCACCCGCTTCCGCTGCCGCAATGGCTTCGCTCGCAATCTCGTCGGGCGTTACCGGCAGATGCGGCGACATGGACGGCGTGTGTACGGAACCGGTCACCGCGCAGGTGATGATCACCTTGCGACGCATTTTCTTCTTGTCGGTCATGATCCGGTTTCCTTACGCATTCACGGGCAGTTTGAGCTCACGCGCCAGAACCTCCAGCGTATCGCCGACGATGGCGGTGATCTCGCCGACCTGTTCGCGGCTGACGATCATGGGCGGGCAGACCAGGAAGTGATCCCCCTCGACGCCGCCGCGCGTGCGGCGCGAATAGATGATCAGCCCGCGCTCATAGGCAAGATCGACCATGCGCTGATGGGCGTTCAACTCCTTCGGCAGCGGCTTCATGGTTTCAGGGTCGGAAACGAATTCGGCAGCGAGCAGCAGGCCCTTGCCGCGCACATCGCCGATGAAGGGGAAGCGCTTTGCAAGCCCTTCCAGTTCGCCCTTCAGCGCATCGCCCATGCGGGCGGCATTGCCGACGAGATCGAGGCGATCGATTTCCTGCAGCACCGCCTTGCCCGCCGCGCAGGCCAGCGGATTGCCGGCATAGGTGAAGCCATGCAGGAAGCCGCCCGCGTCCAGAACCGGTTGCACGATGCGCCCCGGCGCTGCCATCGCGCCCAGCGGGCAATAACCGGAGGCAAAGCCCTTGGAAAGCGCGATCAGGTCCGGCTTGCAGTTCCAGTGGTCGCCGCCCAGAAACTTTCCGGTGCGCCCGGCGCCGCTCATCACCTCGTCATGGATCAGCAGGATGCCATAACGGTCGCAGATTTCGCGGATGCGCGGATAATAGCTGTCGGGCGCGACCAGCGCGCCCGTGGACGCTCCGCCGATCGGCTCCATGATAAAGGCGAGCACGCTTTCAGGGCCTTCCTCCTGAATCCGTTCCTCCAGCATGTCGGCATATTTCTGTCCGCGCTGTTCCATCGAGAGATTGTCGCGGTCGAGATAGGCGGTCGGTGCCGGAACCTTGGGCATTTCGCGCATGATGGGCGCGAAAGGCTCGCTCAGGGCCGCATAGCCGGTGACGGCGAGCGCCCCAAGCGTGCCGCCGTGATAGGATGGAAAGCGTGAAATCACTTTCCAGCGCTTGCCCTGCCCGGTCGCAACCGCCCATTGGCGGGCAAGCTTGATGCAGGATTCGACCGCTTCCGAACCGCCGGAAACGAAGAATATCTTGTCCAGACCTTCCGGCATCCGCTCGGCGGCCATGCGCGCCAGATCTTCCGCCGGTTCGTTTTCAAAATGCAGGCGATAGGCGAAGGTCACGCGGTCCATCTGCTCCTTCATGGCATCGAGCACGTTGCGATTGCCATGGCCGATATTGACCACCATCGCGCCACTCGATCCGTCGATGACGCGGCGTCCGTCCTGGTCCCAGATGTAGATGCCCTCGGCGCGATCCACCAGCGGCCTGCGCAGGCGCGACTGGTAGAAAAGATGCGATGCCGGGCGTTCATTCTGTGCATTTGTGTTGAGCATGGCGTTACTCTGTCAGCGCTCGAGATAATGGTTGAGAACATTGGCGGTCACGCGCTCGACCATGCGGTCGCCGCGCTTGAGAGCCGCTACCCACTCACAGCTTCCGGCGTGGAAAACCTCGCCCTTGCCGCGTGGAAAATTGACGATCATGCCGCAGCCCCGCTTGATGCGTTCCACGGCTGCATCCCCATCATTGCCAATCAACGTATCGGCCACGAATTTTGCATCGGCGTCGGAAAGGAACTGGTCGTCGGCCGGAATATCCGCGCTTTCCTCCTTGAGAGACGACATGCCGAGCGCCAGAATCTGCAACCCGTCAGGTGCGCCGCTGCCCTCCTTCGGCTCCGGCAATCCGCCACGGATCACATAATCCAGCCCGTCGACCTCGTAGCCGAAGGCATGGCCTTCCGAACCCAGAAGATCGCCGTAATAGATGCCGGTTCCTGCAAAGGCCCAGTGTTCGGGACGGTAGACCGGGAAACCGCGAACGCCGCGCGGGGCGCAGCCGCCCCAGCCGACATAAAGCCCGCGCAACGCATTGAGGCCGAAAGTTTCGGCAGCAGGCCGTCCGGTTTCAGTCGCTTCCCAGCAGCCGCTTGTGCGGCGCGGATCGGCGGAGCGATAGACCGGGTCTTCGGCACGGGCGCGATATTTATAGCAGGTCTGGCGCTTGCCATTGTCCTCAAGCCGTGTCTGCCACATGAAATTGCCCGCAAAACGGGCCGCACGACCGCCGCCATCGACATAATTATCGACGGCATCGCGCATTTCCCATGTCCAGTATTCATCATGACCGACAAAGACCACGCAGTCATAACCGTCGAGAATTTCCGGCGCGAAATGCAGCTCATGCTGGGTTGCGAGATCGACCGCATAGTCTTCCCGTTCGGCCCAGCGGAAGAACAGGCTGTCATAGCTTGCCCAGCCGGACGAGGCATATTTCTTGGAATAGCCATTGGCATAGGCCCATTCCATGTGCGGATAGCGCGGTGGCGCGGCAGGGGGCGTGACGATTTCCAGCGGCACGCGCGGCGCATCGGGCGGCAGCAGCGCGAAGCCACGGCAGAACGGGCGCTCGATGCTCACCGTCGTCGCATATTGATCGCCATTCGGCCCGGTAATGCCCTGATAATGGTTGGAGCCGCCCCAGGTATTATAGGCCGTCCATGTGCCGGTTGCGGCAACCTGCAGGATACGGCCCGGCTTGCGCCCCGCCGCAGGGCGCAGGATGAACAGGTGATGGCAATGGATGGGCTGGCCGTCATTGCCATGCGCCTTCAGCGTGATGCGATAAGCGCCGGAGGGCCAGGTCTCATCCGTCCTGACGGCGAATGTCGTTTCCCAGCCGCAGCCGACGACCGAACATTGCGCCGGTGTATCCTGCCATTTGCAGTCGATACCGCGTTTTGAGAATACCGGCGTTACCACTGCGCCGTCCCGCACGATTTCGATGTCGAAACGCTGCGCGGTCGCACTTACCTGCAGATGAACCGTCGCGCCCGGCAGATAGGAATAGGCGTCGGTATAACACCAGATTTCGCCGCGCGGCCCGTCCATGCCGGGATATTCGTAATAATGGCCGAGGACAGCGTCGCGGCGCTGCGCCGGGGTCAGCCCGAAATCGGGAAACTCCCCGAAATTCGCAAACTCGTTGTTTCTCTCGCTCATGCCAACACCTCACGCAGCCAGATATTTCTTGAGGAAGGAGCGGGTACGCTCCTGCACCGGGTTGCTGAGTATCTGGTCCGGCGGTCCTTCTTCCACGACTACGCCGCCATCCATGAACAGGATGCGGTCGGCAACCTCGCCTGCAAAACGCATTTCGTGCGTGACGATCAGCATCGTCATGTGTTCGGCGGCAAGCTGTTTCATGACGGCATTCACTTCGTCCACCAGTTCGGGGTCGAGCGCCGAAGTTGCCTCGTCGAACAGCATCACCTTCGGCTGCATGGCGAGCGCACGCGCGATTGCCACGCGCTGCTTCTGCCCGCCCGACAGGCGCGAGGGGTAGACGTCGATCTTGTCGGCAAGCCCGACCTTCGACAGAAGCTCCAGCGCCAGCGTGCGCGCCGCGTCCTTGCCCATGCCCTTGAGCTTGACCGGGCCGAGCGTGATGTTTTCCAGCACGGTCAGATGCGGGAACAGGTTGAAGTGCTGGAACACCATGCCCATCTGCTGGCGCACCGCATTGATGTGCTTTTCGAACGCCTGCCCTGCCAGCGGCTGGTTGACCTGCACGCCGTCCAGCCAGACCTCTCCGCCATTCAGCGTTTCCAGATGGTTGATCGACCGCAGGAGCGTGCTCTTGCCGGAGCCGCTGGGACCGATGATGGCAACGATCTGGCCCCGCGCCACTGAAAGGTCTATGCCCTTCAACACTTCCAGCGCGCCGTAGGCCTTGCGGGCGTCCTTCACTTCGACCATCGGTTTTGCCGATTTGGAGCTGCTCATCGCGTGACCTCCACTTTTCTTTCAATGCGCCGCAGGCCAGCCTCGAGCACGAGATTGACCACGTAATAGATGGCCGCGACGGTAATATAGAATTCAAACGGGCTGAAGGTTTCACTGATGGCAAGCTGGGCGCTGTGCACCAGTTCGGCAATGCCGATGATCGAAACCAGCGACGTGTCCTTCAGAAGAACGATCATGTTGTTGCCGATCGGCGGGATGGTGTTGCGGATCGCCTGCGGAATGACGACATAGCGCAAGGCCTGACCGTGGCTGAAACCGATGGAACGGGCGCCTTCCATCTGGCCCGGATCGACAGCCACGATGCCCGCGCGGATGATGTCGGCATTATAGACCGCGAAATGCAAGCTGAGGCCGATGATGCCCGCGCCAAGGGCCGGAATATCGATGCCGATCTGCACCAGCCCGAAATAGATCAGGAACAGTTGCAGCAGAAGCGGCGTTCCCATGAACAGCCACATGAAGAACCGCACCGGCCAGGCGAGGATTGCGGGCGCATAGAGCACCACCAGCGCAAATGCGATGCCGAGCACGAAGCTTAGGAAGGCCGAAGCCACGGTCAGAACCAGCGTCCACCAGAGGCCGGTCAGAAGCAGATCGGTATAGGGAGTGACGATGCTGAAATCGAGAGCCTGCATCCAGTCCTCCCTCACTGCGCCGCAAAGCGCTTGTCGAGAAGATCGACCCCGCGCGCCACGACATAGATGATGATCATGTAGAGAATGGCGGCGACGCCGAAAATCTCGAACGGCTTGTAGGTCGAGCCGATAAAGCGCTGCGCGGTATAGGTCAGCTCGACCACCGAAATGGTGGAAACCAGCGCCGAGCCTTTCAAAAGAGCTATGGCATTGACGCCAAGCGGGCGGATCATCAGCCGCGCCGCCTGCGGCAGCACGACGAGCCGCATGGTCTGGCCGCGTCCGAAACCGATGGAGCGCGCGGCTTCCGTCTGGCCGCGGTCGACGCTCTGGATCGCGCCGCGGATCGATTCCGACATATAGGCGCCGATATTCAGCCCGAGCCCGATGACACCGGCGGCAAACGGCTCCAGATTGATGCCGACCTGCGGACCGCCGAAATAGAGAATGAAGAGCTGCACCAGGCAGGGCGTGCCGCGAAAGACGCTAACATAGGCCGCCGCCAGCCCGCGCAGAATGGGTGAGCGGGACAGGCGGCCCGCCACGAGTATTGCAGCCACCACAAGGCCTAGGATCAGGGCCAGCGCGGAAATTTGCACAGTCACCCATGCCGCCTCCAGAAAAAACGGGAGGACGCGCTGCATCAACGCAAAATCCATCGGAAAACTCCGGTCAATCGGTTCTCAGCCGGCCCGGACAATTGCCGGGCCGGGATGACGGCATGTCAGCGGATGTCGCTGCCGATCCACTGCATCGAGATTTTCTCGTAGGTGCCGTCGGCCATGATCTCGTCGAGAGCCTTCTGCATCGCTGCCTTCAGTTCCGGATTGTTCTTGCGGATGGCGATGCCGATGGCGACGCTGCCGCCTTCGATGTCCGGCGTATCGAGCTTGCGGACCTTCTGCCCGGTTTCCTTGATCGCCACCATGACCGGGATATTATCGACGACGATGGCGTCGACGCGGCCCGAATTCAGCTCCAGCATCAGTTCCGGCAGGCCCTTATAGGTGCGGATGGTCCAGCCGCCCTGCTCGCGCGCCCATTTCTCGTGGGTTTCGCCAAGTGTCACGCCCAGCGTCTTGCCCTTGAGATCATCGAGCTTCTGCACGGCAGAATCCTCCTTCACGAAAACCGCGCGGCCCGCGTGATAATAGGGTCCGACGAAGTCCACCGCCTTCTCGCGCTCCGGCGTGATCGTCATGGAGCCGACCACCGTGTCGAACTTGCCCGCCCGGAGACCTGCGACGATACCGTCCCATGCTGTTGTGATGAGCTGCGGCTTCAACTGCATGCGTTCGGCAATGGCCGAACCGATGGACGCATCGAAGCCCACGACTTCGTTCTTTTCATTGACGAAATTGAACGGCGGATACTGGCCGCTCATGGCGATCTTGAGTTCTCCCGATGCCTTGATCTTTTCAAGATCATCCGCCTGTGCGGGCGCAACTGCAAAAACTGCGGTGGCGGCAATCGCGGCAGCGGCAATGAAACCCGTGAATCTGTTAAACATCTTGTTCCCGACTTCCTCTTGTTTGTTTTTCTTGAGGCTTGTTTCTGCCCCTCAATATTCATGATTGCTTTTATGGATTCATTTCGCAAATAGATAATGGGAATGGATTGCATAGATTTCATGAATGGATAAAGCCATGTCGTTACATCGGCCCGAGCGCCTTGTCTGGGATCTGGACTGGAACCTGCTGCGCAGTTTCGTGGTGATCGCGGAGGTGAAAAGCATCACCCGCGCAGCCGAACGCCTCAACCTCAAACAGCCGAGCGTAAGCAATGCCTTGCGCCGTCTGGAAGACCGCATCGGCCAGCGGCTGGTGGAGCGGGACGCCACCCATTTTGAGCTGACGGAAGTCGGCAAGCTTCTTTATGAGCAGAGCATCGAGGTCTTCGGCGCCATTTCCCAATTGCCGCAGCTGGTGCGCGGGGTGGGAGACGACGTGACCGGCCATGTCACCATATCGGTTGCGAGCCACATTATCTCGCCGATCTTCGATCAGGCGCTTGCGCTCTTTCACGAACAGCATCCGCGCGCGACCCTGACGATCAACGTATCCGCCAGCACCGAAGTCGCCCGGCTGGTGCGCGAGAAGCGCGCCTCTTTCGGTCTGGGACTGGTGAGCAATCGCGATCCGGCGCTGGACTACACGATGGTCTATCGGGAGTTCTTCGGCTTTTTCTGCGGCCCCCGCCATCGCATGTTCGGCCAGTCGGGGTTGACGCTCGCCGATCTGAAGGGGGAGCCGTCCGTGTCGTTCCAGACCGACCATATTGCCGACGCGCTACGACCTGTCGCTCTGCTGCGCAGCGAGGCGCGGCTTTCGCCGGAGGTGGTCGGCACGTCATCGAGCCTTGAGGAAGTGCGCCGCATGATCATCACCGGCCTTGGCATCGGCCCGCTACCGCTGCACGTGGCCCGGCGCGAGATCGATGACGGTCTTCTCTGGCGCCTGCCACCCTATGAAAACCCGCCCGCCATCGATGTTTTCCTGATCCACAATCCGGAAACCAATCTCAACAAGGCCGAGAAGGCCATGCTTGCCGGACTGAGGGGGCTGATTGCTTCCACCCCCATGGAAGAGCGTATCTATGGAGATTGACGAGCGGGCATTACCCGCCCGTCCTTATGGCGTCATTCTGCCGCTTCGGCGGCGCATAGCGCATCGCATTCGGCGGTTTCCGTCGCAGCGGAAAGGCTGGCCTGACCAAGCGCGACCACGGCCATTGCGCTGAGGCTCGCCACGACCGAAACCCAGAAGCCGTTCCCGGCGCCGAAATTGTCGACCACCCAGCCGGAAACGAAGGCGCCCAGCGCCATGCCGATGCCGATGCCAGTCATGACCCAGGTGATGCCTTCGGTCAGCATCGCCTCTGGCACGCGGCGTTCGATCAGGCCGAATGCCGTGATGAATGTCGGGGAAATCGCAACACCGCTGACGAACACCGCCGTCGCCAGAAGCGCGGTCGATGTACCGGCGAAGGGCAGCGGCAGCGCGGTCAGGGCAAGGACGCTGACGGCGATCAGCAACTGGCGCTGCAATGGAATGCGGATCGACAATGCGCCAAGCGTTATCCCCACAAGAAACGAACCGATGGCATAAACACCGATGACGATGCTGGCTGCGCCGGGCTCGCCAAGCTCCCGCGTGATCGCCACGGCGCTGACTTCAGCCGTCGCGAAGGTCGAGCCGACGAAGATGAGAGCCAGCGTGATGATTTGCACGGGACGCGACCAGATCGCCGAACGTTGCGGGTTGTTCCGGTCGAGCGCACGAATCGGCGGCTCGCTGGAACGTTGCAGGAGGAAGGCAACCGTTCCCACGGCGAGGAAGGCCGTGCTGATCAGCATCCCGGCTTCGGGAAACAGCGAAACCGCCAGGGCCACGGAAAGGGAGGCACCGGAAATATAGACCAGCTCATCCGCCGCAGATTCAAACGCAAAAGCGGTGTTCAGCTCGGGACGATTGCGGAAAATTTCAGTCCATCTTGCCCGCACCATCGCGGGAATGCTGGGCATGACGCCGGCAAAGAACGCCGAGGCGAACAGGGTCCAGTTCGCCCAGCCCTGATTTGTAGCTATGAGCAGAAAGATGAAGGCTATCACCGAAACGATGGTGGCGGGCATGACGATGCGGCTTTGTCCGTAACGGTCGACAAGGCGCGAAATCTGCGGCGACACAAATGCATTGGTCAGCGCGAAGGTGGCAGAGACCGCGCCCGCCAGCCAATATTCGCCATGGGTCTGCGCGAGCATGGCTACAATGCCGACAGGCGCCATCGCAATGGGAAGACGGGCGAAGAATGCAGCCGCCGAAAAGCCGACAGCGCCGGGCGCGCTGAAAATCTCTTTATATGGATTGGACATCGGAGTGGGTCCTTGAAAGGGGAAATTGCATCACTTGCATACGATCCGTATGTTAATTAAATAATTGATACGCGGCGTATGTCAACTAATATACGCAGCGTATCTGAATAAATGGAGCGACGATGCGTAAACCTCGCAGCGAAATGATTGCCGAAACAAGGGCGAAGCTGATGGCTGCGGGCCGCAAGGCTTTCGGCACCGTTGGCTATGCCGAAGCTTCGATGGATGATTTTACCGCCTCCGCCGGACTGACGCGAGGCGCGCTCTACCATCATTTCGGCGACAAGAAGGGTCTTCTGCAGGCCGTGATCAACGAAATCGATTGCGAGATGGCGGCGCGGCTGTGCACGATTTCCGCGAAAGCGCCCAACCGGTGGCAGGGCTTTGTCGACGAGAATGTCGCCTATATCGAAATGGCGCTGGAACCTGAAATCCAGCGCATCATGTTCCGCGACGGACCGGCGGTGTTTGGCGATCCGTCCTGCTGGCCGAGCGCCAATGGCTGCATCCGCACGATCACCACAAGCCTCGATGCCTTGCGCGAGGAAAGCGTCATCATCGATATCGACGCGGAAGCCGCCGCACGGCTGATCAACGCGGCAAGCAGCAGCGCGGCGCAGTGGATCGCCAATTCCGACGATCCCGAAGCGACGTCAAAGCGCGCGGTGAAGGCGTTCCGGACATTCCTGGAAGGCCTCTTGAAGCGGGAAGGTTGAGCTAGCCCGAGACGATCGAGGTGAAATCAGCCATGCCCGCGAAACGGGCGGCACGGACCTTGCCATATTTGCTCTTGTCGACGACAAGATGTTTCTCGACGGCGCGTTGCATGGCCATCTGCTTGATCGGCACTTCGTGGAAGTGCGAGCACGTGACCCCGTGCTGTTCATCGACCCCGCCAGCGGACAGAAAAGCCTTGTTGATGTTGACGCGCTTCAGGACGTCGATCCCCTCATCGCCCGAAAACGATGCCGCCTCCGGGTGGTAAAGCCCGCCCAGAACGATGAGGCGCACATCGCCGCGCTGCGACAGGATTTCGGCGATGTTGAGCGCGTAGCAGACGACGGTGATGTGCTGGTTCTGCGGAATGCGGTGAGCAAGATGCGGCATCGTCGTGCCGCAATCGATGAAAACCGTATCATAGGGTTCAATCAATGCGGCGGCTGCGGCGCAAGCCTGCGCTTTCGCGCCGGCGTGGCTGTCCTTTTCAAAATCGAAGACATAATCGCCGTTGGCGCCGTCCTGCGTGGGGATAATGTAACCACCCAAACAATTGAGCGCACCGCCGTCGCTGCCTATATCGCGGCGGATCGTCATTTCCGAAACGCCGAGACGCGCTGCCGCGTCGCGCAGACGAAGCACGCCGACTTCATCGACCAACGCCGCCAGTTCAGCAATGCGCTCTTCTTTTCGGCTGATTCTGCTCACACTGTCCCCAATTCTTGCAGTCTGCTCATCCGTTTAAACGTCCGTCACATTTCACGCAATTACGATCCTTCGATCTTGACAGGCCGAACATAAATGTGAAACGATCCAAACATAATGATCGGATTATAACATTATAATTCGCATTGTCGGGAGGATATGACAACAGGGTTTTGCGCGCGCCGGACAGAATTCGGTTGGCAGCGTCAAACAGGCGGGAAAGCAGATTGATTTTCGCCCGGCCGGGAAGCCGGGGCATGGAGGAGAACGCCGGTGCACCCACCGTTCCGGGTGCACCGGCGCAGCAACAGTTGGGCCTGTCGGAGCCATCGAGGCAGACGGCCAGAGAATTCCCAGGGAGGAAAACCGGTGAAAAAATTTCTAGCATCCGTGGCGATTGCCATGTCCGTTGCCGTTCCGCACGCTTTCGCGGAAGGCGTCGTTGATACGTCGAAGATCAACAAGGAACTCATCACCACGGCCAATGACAAGAAGTACACCATCGCGACGGTCGTGAAGGTGGACGGCATTGCATGGTTCGACCGCATGCGCGATGGCGTGGACCAGTTCAAGGCCGACACCGGCAATGACGTCTGGATGGTCGGCCCGAGCCAGGCGGACGCCGCGGCACAGGTGCAGATTGTCGAAAACCTGATCGCGCAGGGCGTTGACGCTATTGCCATCGTGCCGTTCTCGGTCGAAGCAGTGGAGCCGGTTCTGAAGAAGGCGCGCGAGCGCGGCATCGTGGTCATCAGCCATGAAGCATCCAACATCCAGAACGTCGACTACGACATCGAAGCCTTCGACAACAAGGCCTATGGCGCCAACCTCATGAAGGAACTGGGCAAGTCGATGGGCGGCAAGGGCAAATATGTCACGACCGTAGGCAGCCTGACCTCCAAGTCGCAGATGGAATGGATCGACGGTGCCGTCGAATACCAGAAGGCCAATTTCCCGGAAATGGCAGAGGCAACCGGCCGCCTCGAAACCTATGATGACGCCAACACCGACTATAACAAGCTCAAGGAAGCGATGACCGCCTATCCGGACATCAAGGGCATTCTCGCGCGCCGATGCCGACCTCTGCCGGAGCCGGACGCCTGATCGCCGAAGGCGGTCTCAAGGGCAAGGTCTTCTTCGCAGGCACGGGCCTCGTTTCGGTGGCTGGCGAATATCTGAAGAACGACGACATCCAGTATATCCAGTTCTGGGACCCTGCCGTTGCAGGCTATGCCATGAACATGCTGGCCGTCGCAGCGCTTGAAAAGAAGAACGACCAGATCAAGGCCGGTCTCAATCTGGGACTGCCGGGCTATGAAAGCCTGCTGGCGCCGGATGCCGCCAAGCCGAACCTGCTCTATGGCGCAGGCTGGGTCGGTGTGACCAAGGAAAACATGGATAAGTACGACTTCTGATATCCATGGATGTTTAGAGCGCATCCCAAAAAGTGTGAAACGGTTTTTGGATAAGATGCGCGTCTAAACAAACATATGGAGCGCCGATCTGATTCAATCATATCGAAACGCGCTTGACGGGAGGAGCTTCATGCCCCTCCCATCCTGCCAATCGCATTCCAGCCTTGCACGAGGCCCTCATGAGTGAAAACCTGATCGAACTGCGCCATATCGGAAAACGTTTCGGTGGCGTCAGGGCGCTGGACGACGTTTCCTTTGCCATCAAGCCCGGCGAAATCCACTGTCTGGCAGGCGAGAACGGCTCCGGCAAATCCACCATCATCAAGGTCATTTCGGGCGTCTACACGCCGGAAGACGGCGAGATACTGATCGACGGCAAACCTGTCGGCAAGCTCGATCCCGTCAAGTCGGTTCATCACGGCATTCAGGTGATCTATCAGGATTTCTCGCTGTTCGGGAACCTGACCGTTGCCGAAAATCTGGCCATCAATACTTTTCTGATCGAAGGCCGCAAGGGCGTCGACTGGAAGCGCGTGCGCGAACTGGCGCAGAAGGCGCTCGACCGGCTTGGCGTCAGCATCGACCTCGATGCGGATGTGGACAGCCTGCCGACCTCCGGCAAGCAGATCGTGGCGATTGCGCGCGCCGTCATGGCCGACGCCCGCCTCATCATCATGGACGAACCGACAACCGCGCTGACGCGGCATGAGGTGGACGCGCTGTTCAGGATTGTGCGCGATATTCAGGCGCAGGGTATCGCGGTGCTCTTCGTCAGCCACAAGATGCGCGAGATGCTGGAAATAAGCGAAAGGCTGACTGTCTTCCGCAACGGCAGGAAAGTTGCCGAAGGCCCGATTTCCGATTTCGACGAGCCAGCAATTACCCGCGCCATGACCGGCCAGGAACTCACATCGGACCATTATCACTGGACCCCGCGTGAAGGCGCTTCGGCCGATCCGACGCTGGAAATCGCCAATCTCTCCGTACCCGGTTCCGTGGACAATGCCAGCCTCACCCTCCATGCAGGCGAGATCGTCGGAATATCCGGGCTGATCGGTTCGGGCCGCACGGAGCTCGCGCTGGCGCTCTTCGGCATGAAGCCGGATTTCACCGGCACCGTGCGCATCGACGGCAGAAAGGTCCACCCGAAAACCGTGCAGGAGGGGATCGCCTGCGGCGTCGCCTATGTGCCGGAAGACCGCCTGACGGAAGGCCTGTTCCTGACGCAATCGATCGAGCGCAACATCATCGTGACCTCGATCGAGAAATTCGTGCGCGGCCTTTTCATAGACCGCGCGAAAGCGGACACCACGACCCGCGACATGTTTTCGGCCATGCACATTGTGGCCCCCGGCCCGCATACGCCGGTCAATCACCTGTCCGGCGGCAATGCGCAGCGCGTGGTGCTCGCGCGCTGGCTTTTGACTGGTGCCAAAGTGCTGATCCTCAATGGGCCGACCGTCGGTGTCGATGTCGGCTCCAAGGCGCAGATCCACAACATCATCCGCAAGCTCGCGCGCGATGAAGGGCTCGCCGTCCTGATGATTTCCGATGACGTGCCCGAGCTGGTGCAGAACTGCAATCGTGTGCTGGTGATGCATCGCGGGCGTTTCGTCGATGAGCTTTCCGGTGAAACCATGACCGAAGATGCCGTCAACGACCGGCTCAAGACGCTGAATTGAGGAGCCGGCCCATGAAATTCTTCCGCAGTACCGAATTCATCATTGCCTGCGTCCTGTTCGCGGCGATGGTCATTATCGGCCTCATCAATCCGGCATTCTGGTCGCTGGACAATATCTTCGGCCTGCTGCGTTCCAATGTCGTGATCGGCATCATGGCGCTCGGCGTTCTGCTGGTGATGATTTCCGGCGGCATCGATGTTTCCTTCACCGCCTTTGCCATCGCGGCCATGTATCTGACGGTCCGCGCCATGGTCTATCTCGGCTATGACGGCGTGTTCATTCCCTTCGTCGCGGCAACATTGATCGGCCTGCTGCTCGGCGCTTTCAACGGCCTGATCATCCATCGCTTCAAGATGATCCCGCTGATCGTCACGCTCGGCACAGGCTCCATCGTGCGCGGCCTGGTGCTGGGCCTTGTCGGCACCAGCATCGTCAACATCAACAAGATGCCGAAGGAACTGATCGCATTCGGCAAGACCGATGTGATCTCGCTGACATCGGCCTCCGGCACGGCTTTCGGCCTGACCGCGATGTTCCTCGTCTATCTGGCGCTGGCGCTACTGATCCACCTGATCCTCAATTATACGATGATCGGCCGCAGCGTTTATGCCTATGGCGGATCGCCGGAAGCGGCGAAGCGCGTCGGCTTCAATACCCGCCGCACCATCTTCTTCGTCTATTGCGTGGCCGGGGCGCTCGCAGGCTTCGCGGGCCTTCTGCATTCCTCGATGATCTGGCTTGCCAATCCGCGTGATTTCGTCGGGCTTGAGCTGGACGTGATCGCAGCCGTGGTTCTTGGCGGCGCGTCGATCTTCGGCGGACGCGGCACCGTTCTGGGCACGCTGATGGGTGTCTTCATGCTCGTCATGGTCAAGAACTCGCTCATCATCATGAAGGTCGACACCACATGGCAGCGCGTCGTGGTGGGTCTCATCATCATCGTTGCCACCGCCATCACCGCATGGCGTGACCGCAAAAGCATCGCCTGAGGAGACAAGCGACATGAAACAGTCTTTCGACATGCGCCGCATCCTTGGCGGAGACAGCAATATCATCCAGCTCATCGTCATCACCGTGCTGGTTTTTGCGCTGATGACCTGGATGAACCCGGACAAGTTCCTGCGCTATTACAACTTTGAATCCATCAGCTACATCATGCCGGAGCTGGGCATCCTGTCCGTCGCCATGATGATTGCCATGCTGACGGGCGGCATCGATCTTTCGGTGGTCGGCATCGCCAATCTGGCGGGCATCGTGGCCGGGGTTTATTTTCACTCCTCCATGGTGCAGGCCGCACAGACCTCCGGCTCGGGGATGCTGTTCTACACCATCATCGGCATATTGCTCGCACTGCTGGTCGGGCTTGTGTCGGGGCTCGTCAACGGCCTCCTCATAGCCAGGCTGCGCATCACGCCGATCCTCGCCACGCTCGGCACCGGACAGGTGCTGATGGGGCTTGCCCTGGTTCTGACCGGCGGGCCTGCCATCGTCGGCTTCCCTGATGCGTGGAACTGGGTCGGCAACGGCAAGCTGTTCGGCATCGCCACGCCTTTCCTTCTGTTCATCGCGGTGTGCATCGTCGTGGCAATTCTCCTGACGCGCACCACGCTCGGCATCAATCTCATGCTGATCGGCACCAATCCGCGGGCTGTCGTCTTTGCCGGCATCCGCAAGGAGCGCATGATCCTCTATTCCTACATGCTCACCGGCGTTCTGGCTTCCATAGCCGGGATCATCCTCTCGGGCCGCACCAACGCCGCCAAGTCGGACTATGGCGCGTCCTACCTGCTGCAGGCCGTGCTGATCGCCGTTCTCGGCGGCACCAATCCGGCAGGCGGCAAGGGGCGGGTGCTGGGCATCGCCATCGCGCTCGTGGCGCTGATGCTGCTTTCCTCCGGCTTCCAGATGATGCGGTTCTCCAACCACCTCATCGATTTCATCTGGGGCGCCTTCCTCATTCTCGTCATCGCGATCAACGCATCGCGCAATCAGGGCAGGTGATCCCTATGCAGAATATCGGGCAGGACATCGAATTTCATCTTCGCCGCCAGGATTTTGTCGAGCAACCGCATGTGATCGCCAACACCTATGGCCTCAGCGTCACCGCCTTTCGCTATCCAACCGGCATAGAGGCGCTGCTGGTCGAGAACGAGCGCGGCAACATCATCGTGCTGCCCTTCATGGGCCAGATGATATGGGGGGCGGAATTCAACGGCGTGGACCTCACCATGGGCAACAGCTTCTCCATGCCGCGCCCGGCGACCACCATCGTGGAAACCTATGGCTGCTTTGCGTTCCACAGCGGCATCCTGCGCAATGGCTGTCCTTCGCCTCAGGACAATCATCTTCTGCATGGCGAAATGGCCTGCGCAAAGATGGACAAGGCGGGCCTTCTTTTCGGGCATGACGCGCGCGGCGCCTTTGTCGAAATCACCGGCGAATATGAATACGTAATGGGCTTCGGCGCGCATTATCTGGCACGGCCAAGCGTGCGGCTTCATGCCGATGAAACGCTGTTCGACATCACCATGGACGTGGAGAACCTTTCATCCGCTCCTATGGAGCTGATGTATATGTGCCACGTCAATTTCGCCTATGCGGAAGGCGCGCGGATCGTGCAGCCGGTGCCTTATACGCCCGATCACGTGCAGGTGCGCACCGCCGTTCCCGGCCACGTCACGCCCAACGACGATTACCTTTCGCTGATCGACGAACTGGCCACCGACCCGGCCGCGATGGAAGTGCTGGATGAACCGGAGCGCTACGATCCCGAGCAGGTCTTCTATATTCGCGGCCTGCCGAAAGATGCCGATGGCAACACGCATCTGATGATGCAGCTTCCCGAGGGCGACGGATTTGGCATTTCCTACCCGACCGAAGTCTTCCCCAAGACCGTGCGCTGGATCCTCGTGAACGGAGACGCGCAGGTTGCAGCCTTTGCCCTGCCCTCGACCTGCGAGCCGGAAGGCTATCTGGCCGAAAAAGCCAAGAATAACGTGCAGGTTCTGGCACCGGGTAAGCGCGCCGTCTTCCCCGTGCGCGTCGGCTATCTCGATACGACAGCCGCCGAACAGTTTGAAGCCACGATCAGGGCACTCTGAAATTTCAAAGGAACAACTCATGACCAGAAAGATCGGAGTGGTCGGCTCCAACATGGTGGACCTCATCACCTATGTGAACCGTATGCCCGGCCCCGGCGAAACGCTGGAAGCCCCGACATTTGAAATCGGCTGTGGCGGCAAGGGCGCCAATCAGGCCGTCGCCGCCGCGCGCCTTGGCGCGGATGTGATGATGGTCACGCGGGTGGGCGACGATATTTTCGCCGACAACACCATCCGCAACCTGAATGAGTTCGGCGTCGACACGCGCCATGTGCGCAAGGTCCCCGGCAAATCGAGCGGCGTAGCCCCCATCTTCGTCGAGCCATCGGGTGAAAACTCGATCCTCATCGTCAAGGGCGCCAATGCCGATCTTCTGCCCGCCGAAGTCGACAAGGCTGCCGACGACCTGAAAGCTTGCAGCCTTATTCTCATGCAGATGGAAGTTCCGGTCGAGACGGTCTACCACACCATTGCCTTTGCTGCCGAAAACGGCATCGAAACCATCCTGAACCCGGCCCCTGCCGCCGCCGATCTCGATCCCGAGTTGATCCGGCAGGTGACCTTTCTCGTGCCGAACGAGAGCGAGCTGGCAATCCTCTCCGGCCTGCCGACCGGAACGGACGACGAAATCGTCACCGCAGCGCGTTCGCTCATCGCGCGTGGCATCCGCACCGTCATCGTTACGCTCGGCGGGCGCGGAGCGCGGATGATTACGGCAAGCGAAATGGTCAATATTCCGCCAGTCAAGGTCACGCCGAAGGACACGACCGGCGCAGGCGATGCCTTTATCGGCTCCTTCGCCCGGTTTTACGCCGGGACCGGCGATGTGGAAGCCTCGCTTCGCAAGGCCGCCCTATATGCGGCCCATTCCATCACCCGGCCCGGCACGCAAAAAGCCTATGCCAGCCAGGAAGAATTCGAAACGTTCTGCCGCGATCACGCCCCCTCGACCGAACGCGCCTGATCGTAACTGAACCCATGAACGGACAATGAAATGACCGAAGCCCTCCCCCGCAATAACGGGACACCGCTCAAGCCGGAATGGTTTGAGGACGTGTCCGTCAATCGCAGCGCCTCCGAGCGCCGCGCCGCCACGATCAGCGCCCGCCGTTCGGTGAAGAAGGAATATCAGGCGGCGTGGCTCATCCGCGCCATCCAGTGCATAGACCTGACGACGCTCGCCGGCGACGATACCGCGGGCCGTGTGCGCAGGCTCTGCTCCAAGGCGCGCCGTCCGGTGCGCGAGGATATTCTGGAAGCGCTGGGCCTCGCGGATGCAGGCATCACCACCGGGGCGGTCTGCGTTTATCCGACCATGGTTCCGCATGCCGTGAAGGCGCTTGAAGGTTCCGGCATTCCGGTCGCCTCGGTGGCGACCGGCTTTCCTGCCGGTTTGACCCCCTTGCCGCTGCGCCTTGCCGAAATCACCTATGCGGTGGAACAGGGCGCGCGTGAAATCGACATCGTGATTACCCGCGAGCATGTGCTGACGCAGAACTGGTCAGCCCTTTACGACGAGATTGCCGCCATGCGGGAAGCCTGCGGTGACGCTCACATGAAGGCGATCCTCGCCACCGGCGATCTCAACACGCTCACAAATGTCTATCGCGCCTCGATGGTGGCGATGCAGGCGGGTTCGGATTTCATCAAGACCTCGACCGGCAAGGAAGATGTCAACGCCACCTTGCCGGTGAGCCTGACCATGGTGCGGGCGTTGCGCGATTATGGCGCGCTTTCCGGCCAGAGCGTCGGCTTCAAGCCTGCGGGCGGCCTCAAGACCGCCAAGGATGCGCTCGCCTGGCTTACCCTGATGAAGGAAGAACTCGGCAATCGCTGGCTGGAACCCGATCTGTTCCGCATCGGCGCATCATCGATGCTTGGCGATATCGAACGGCAATTGGAGCACTTCGTGACCGGGCGCTACTCCGCCGCCAACCGTCACGCTGCTGCATAAAGTTTATCGCATTTCTGCGACGCCAAAAGCTCCATTTGGCTGCAAATGCTTAGAGGATTTTCAGAATGCGATCCATCAAGGACATTCTCAAGACCATGGAATACGGACCTTCACCCGAAGCAAACGGCGATGTAAACCTGTGGCTGGAACAGCATGGCCGTTCTTTCGGCCACTATATCAACGGAGCCTTTGTCAAGCCGGAAGGCCGCAAGGCGATCGCCGTCGCCAATCCGGCCAATGGCGACAAGCTCGCAGAAATCACCTGCGGCAATGCGGATGATGTCGATCAGGCGGTAAAAGCCGCCCGCGCCGCTTTCGGCAAATGGTCCAAGCTGTCAAGCTACGAGCGCGCGAAATATCTCTATGCCATCGCGCGCCATATCCAGAAGCGCGAGCGCTTCCTCGCCGTGCTGGAAACCATGGACAATGGCAAGCCGATCCGCGAAACCCGCGATATCGACATTCCGCTCGCCGCCCGCCATTTCTACCATCATGCGGGCTGGGCCGAGATGGTGGAAGATGAGTTGAAGGGCTTTTCGCCGGTCGGCGTCTGCGGTCAGGTCATTCCGTGGAATTTCCCGCTTCTCATGCTTGCCTGGAAGATCGCGCCCGCTTTGGCCGCCGGTAACACGGTGGTTCTGAAACCTGCCGATCTGACGCCGCTTTCGGCCATTGCCTTTGCTGAGATCTGCCACGAAGTAGGCCTGCCCGCAGGTGTCGTCAACATCGTGCAGGGCGACGGCGCCACCGGCGCGGAAATCTGCGGCCACGACGGGGTGGACAAGGTTGCCTTCACCGGCTCGACGCAGGTTGGCCGTGTCATTCGCGAGCAGATCGCAGGTTCGGGCAAGAAACTCTCGCTGGAACTGGGCGGCAAGTCCCCCTTCATCGTCTTTGAAGATGCCGATCTCGATGCCGCGGTCGAGGGCGTCGTCGATGCCATCTGGTTCAATCAGGGCGAAGTGTGCTGCGCCGGGTCACGGCTGCTGGTGCAGGAAGGTATTGCCGGGCGTTTCTATGCCAAGCTGAAAAAGCGCCTCGAAAGCTTGCGGGTCGGCGATCCGCTCGACAAATCGACCGATGTCGGGGCCATCGTCTCGCCCGGTCAGGTGAAACGTATCTCCGATCTGATCCAGAAGGGCATCGAGGAAGGCGGCGAACTGTGGCAGACGCCGAACCCGCTCCCAGCCAAGGGCAATTACATCGCCCCCGGATTCTTCACCGAAGTGGATCAGGCCTCGACCGTGTGTCAGGTGGAAATCTTCGGGCCGATTGCGGCAGCGACGACCTTCCGCACACCGGACGAAGCCGTGTCGCTCGCCAACAATACGCGCTACGGGCTGGCTGCGTCGATCTGGTCTGAAAACATCAATGTCGCACTCGATCTTGCGGCGCGGGTAAAGGCCGGTGTCGTCTGGATCAACTGCACCAACATGCTGGATGCCGGAGCCGGTTTCGGCGGCTACCGCGAAAGCGGGTTCGGTCGCGAAGGCGCACGCGAGGGCATGTACGAATATCTTGTCTCCGATTGGGAAAAGGCGCTCTCCCCGGCCAAGGTTGCGGAAGCCTTCGTGCCATCGGCCTCGCCTGCCAGTGACGACAAGGTCACCGTCGACGACATCGATCGCACGATGAAGAACTATATCGGCGGCAAGCAGGCGCGCCCCGATGGCGGCTACAGCTATTCGGTCATCGGCAAGGGTGGCGCGGTCATCGGTCAGGCCGGGATCGGCAATCGCAAGGACATTCGCAACGCGGTGGAAGCGGCGACAAAGGCCGGAAGCTGGGGCGCAGCAACAGCCCATAACCGAGCGCAGGTGCTCTATTATCTCGGCGAAAACCTTGATGCGCGCCGTGCGGATTTCGTGGCGCGACTGATGGAAAGCACCGGCGTCAACGAGAAAAAGGCGGAAGAGGAATTTGAAACCGCGCTGCGCCGCATCTTCTATTATGCCGCGCAGGCCGACAAGTTCGACGGGGCGGTGCACTCAACCAAGTCGCGCCATGTAACGCTGGCGATGAACGAACCGTGGGGCGTGATGGGCATCGTCTGCCCGGACGAAGCGCCGCTTCTGTCGCTCGTCTCGCTCGTGCTTCCCGCAATCGCCATGGGCAACCGAACGGTGGTCGTGCCTTCCAGCCGCCAGCCGCTGATCGCAGGCGACTTCTATCAGGTGCTCGACACGTCCGATGTGCCGGGCGGCGTGGTCAATATCGTCACCGGAGAACGCGACCTTCTGACGAAGACGCTGGCCGAACACGACGATGTTGCGGCTGTCTGGTACTTCGGTTCCCGCGAGGGCAGCGCCATGGTCGAAAAGGCTTCAGCCGGAAACCTCAAGGCCACTTGGGCCAACAACGGTCGCCTGCCCAACTGGCTTAACAAGGCCGAAGGACAGGGCCGTGATTATCTGCGGCGGGCTGTGCAGGTGAAAAATATCTGGGTGCCTTACGGGGCATAGGCCAAGAATAAAAGGCCCGCTTCGGCGGGCCTTTTGCTGTGCATTTACTGCGGCACCCACAAAATGGCGTCGGAATTGATCCCGAGAACCAACGCCTGCGCGACAGCACGCGCCTTCAACTCTTCGCTTGGCTCCGGCTCGCGCGACAGCACCCAGAAGTAACTGCGCGTAGAGCCGACAATGATCGACCATTGATAGCCGCCTTCATCGATATCCATGATGTTGTAGCCGCCGTAGAATGGCCCGAAGAAGGAAACTTTCAACGCGCCTTCGTCGGGAGACCGAACAAAGCGCGCGGTTCCGGTGGCCTGCGTCCAGCGACCTTTCCACGGATCGAAGCCGCGATTGACCACTTTCACCGTTTGATCGGGATTCAGCGAATATTCCGCGGTCGTGCGCGTCAGACCACGCTCGAAACGGTTTTCAAGCCGTCCCACTTCGTACCACTTGCCGAGATAGCGCGTGAGATCGAAGGGTTTAACCGGGACTATTCCCTGTGGAATTTGCGGCGAGCTTGCCCGGGTCAGCGCGTATCCCACGGCCAATCCCGTCAGACCCAGGGCGAGTTTTCCAAATCTCATCGTCTTCCCTTCCTTTTTCGCATGAAGAGAAAAAACCGATGCCGGGGCGATTGGTTCCCCACAGGCGGTAGGACGCCCTTTCGCAACGTCATCCAACTGTCACGCAATCCGAATAGAAGCTCCCAAGTCATTTGGATTGCGGGAAAATGTTACAGTCCTCTAATATAAAAGCGGATATTGCCGTTCGGGCTGAGGGGCTGAATCTTGCCTACGGTCCGACCACGATATTGAAAAATATCGATCTTTCACTGCCGCGAGGACAGACCCTCGCCCTGCTAGGGCCGTCCGGTTGCGGCAAGACCACGCTGCTTCGCCTCGTGGCCGGACTGCTCGCCCCGACGAAAGGATCGATCACGATCAACGGCATCACCGTCGCGGATGCCCGGAAGGGCACTTTCGTCCCGCCTGAAAAGCGGCATCTCGGCATGGTGTTTCAGGATTATGCGCTCTGGCCGCATATGACCGTTTTCGGCAATGTGTCCTTTCCGCTCGAAATGCGCGGGCTGGGCCGCGCGGAGCGGGAAAAGCGCGTTGCCTCCGCACTCGACCGCGTTGGTCTGGCCGGATTTGGAGAGCGTGCGATCAGCGATATGTCGGGCGGCCAGCAGCAGCGCGTCGCCATTGCCCGCGCCATCGTTGCCGAACCGGGACTGGTATTGTTCGACGAGCCGCTTTCCAATCTCGACCGGGAACTGCGCGAAAACATGGTCACCGAGATCGGGCAGCTTGTCGCCAATCTGGGCCTGACCGCGATCTATGTCACCCACGACCAGAGCGAAGCCTTTTCCCTGGCCGATCAGGTGGCTGTCATGCGCGCCGGTGTGATCGAGCAGCTGGCTTCGCCTGAAGCGCTTGTCGCCGAGCCGACCACACCTGCGGTCGCCGATTTCCTGCGGCTCGGCTGTGTCGTACCGGTCGAACAGCGCGACAATGCCTACAAGATCGCGCGCACTGAAATCCACATCGCCCAAGGTTCCGCCGCCGGACAGGCAACCCATGTGCTGTTGCCGTCGCGCTCCGTGCGCAGCGTTCCCGTCCATGAAGCCGCAATTCCCGCAACCGTGCTGCGATCGCAGTTTCGCGGCGACGGCCACCTGACCACGGTGCGCATCGGTTCGCAGCAGGACGGTCACGAACTGACTTATCTCGACCATATCCGCCTTTCTCCCGGCGTTCCGGTCGGCATTTCGGTCGATGCCAGCCAGCTGCGCTGGTTTTCGAAATAGGACCATTCCATCAGGCAACATCTCAGGAGAGACAGATGAAAAAATCCATTCTCGGCGCAGGGCTGGCGCTTGTCACCGCCTTGCTGTCCAGCACGGCAGCCCATGCAGACATCACCGTCTATTCGGCTGGTCCCGGCAGCCTGATCGAAAAGCTTGCGGCAGGCTTCACCGCCAAGACCGGCGCGAAGGTCAACGTCTTTCAGGCAACCACCGGCAAGGTCATGGCGCGCATCGAAGCGGAAGCCGCCAATCCGGTTGTCGACGTTCTGATTTCGGCGTCCTGGGACACGGCAACCGACTTCGCCAAGCGCGACTGGCTGGTGGCCTATACCAGCCCGAATGCGGAGAAAGTACCGGATTTCCTCAAGAACGAAACCGCGGTCGCGCAGGGCGTCTCCGCCCTCGGTATCGCGTGGAACCCAGCGAGCAAGACGCCGAAGCCTGCCGAATGGGCCGATCTCGCCAAGCCCGAATACAAGGATCAGGTCAACCTGCCGGACCCGGCGCAGTCGGGCGCGACCTTCGAGCTCGTTGCCGCCCTTCAGGCCCAGCAAGGCTGGGACCTGTTCAAGAACCTGCATGAAAACGGCGCGGCTGTGGCCGGTGCCAATGCAGAGGCTCTGAACCCCGTCCTTCAGGGTGCCAAGGCCGCCGTGTTCGGTGCCGTCGACTATATCTCGCTTGCCGGCAAGGCCAAGGGCGAATCCATCGACGTCATTTTCCCGGCATCCGGCACAGTGATCGCGCCCCGCCCCGCCATGATCCTCAAATGGTCGAAGAACCAGGATGAGGCCAAGCAGTTCGTCGACTACATGCTGTCCGACGAAGGCCAGAAAATGGTTGCCGACACCTATCTGATGCCTTCTCGCACCGATGTTCCAGCCAATCGCCCGCTGATCGGCGATCTTAAAATCCTGCCGATCGACGCCAAGGAAGTCTACGGCAAGCGCGACGAGACGCTGAAGGAATTCGGCGCCGCCTTCGCAGCCAGCAACTGATATTTGAGGGGAAGACAGACATGAAGACAGGCGGTGCGGCGGCTCGCAATCCGCTCGGGTTCGTTGCGGTTGCCGGGCTCGCTTTCATCGTCGCGGTACCGTTTGTCTTCATCGTTCTTCAGGCTGTCTTTCCGCAACTGGGGAGAGGCTCGCTGGCCGAGCCTTTCCTGCATCTCCCGGCCCTGTTTGAAGACCCGAAGCTTTTGCGCATGAGCGGCAACACAGTGCTGCTGGGGCTTTCGGTGGTCGTGCTTTCCGCCTTCATCGCCGTTCCGCTCGCCGTTTTCCGCGCGCTCTACAAGGTGCCTTTTGCCGTCCTGTGGGACGTGCTGATGCTCGTGCCTTTCATGATCCCGCCCTATATCGCCACGCTTGGCTGGATCATGACGCTGCAACCGCGCGGCTATCTCGAGCAACTCATCGGTTTCAATCTGGCGCCCTTTCTGTTTTCGGTCGCCGGCATGAGCTTCGTCATGGCGCTGAACACGTTTCCGCTCGTCTATTTTGCGGTATCGCGCACGATTGAAGCGGTCGGCGCACGTTATTCCGATGTCGGTCGCGTGTTCGGCGCCTCGCCGTGGCGCTCCTTCTTCCGCATCACCCTGCCACTGGCGACACCGGGCCTTGCGGCAAGCCTTTTGCTCGTTTTCGCCGCAGCCATCGAGGAATATGGCACCCCGGCAGCCCTTGGACACCGTTCCGGCTTTGAAGTGCTGGTGACGGAGATCGATCTTCGCATTTCCGACTGGCCCATCGACCTTGCGGGTGCTGCCGTCTTTTCGCTGGCGCTCGTCTGCCTGTCGCTGGCGGCTTTTCTGGTCCAACGCTGGATATTGACGCGCCGGTCCTATGTGACGACCGGCGGCAAGCCACAGGCAAAGGACAAGCGTCCGCTCGGAGCGCTCACCATTCCCGTGGTCGCTCTCTTCGCCCTCGTTGCCTTCGCTGCAACGGGCGTTCCCCTGCTGGCCATTCTGGCGACCGCTCTTTCCAAGACCGTATCCGGCGGGCTGGTGCCGTCGAACCTCGGCTTCGACAATTTTGCCGCCATTGCCGAAAACAGCGCAGGCGGCATGCGCGCGCTCGTCAACAGCCTCTCGCTCGGCGTCGCAAGCGCTCTCCTGACCGGGCTTCTCGGCGCGGTCGCCGCCTATGCCGTCGTGAAGATGCGTTTTCGCGGGCGCTTCTGGCTCGACATACTGACTGTCCTGCCCAATGCCTTGCCCGGCGTCGTCGTCGCGGTCGGACTCATTCTGGCCTGGAACCAGCCCGCCCTGCCCGTCTCGCCCTACAACACACCGCTGATCCTGCTGCTTGCCTATTGCTGCATTCTTCTGCCGCAGCCGATCCGCTATGCATCCGCTGCCTTCCACCAGATCGGCGACAATCTGGAAGCCGCGGCGCGTGTGTGCGGCGCAAACAGCTTCACAGCTTTCCGGCGCATCATGCTGCCGTTGATCGCGCCAAGCCTCATAACGGCCATGCTGCTCGTCTTTGCCGTTGCCACGCGTGAGCTGGTCGCATCCATACTGGTCGCTCCGGTCGGCATGCAGACAATCTCGATCTTCATCTGGCGTCAGTTCGAGCAGGGCTCTGTCGGGCTCGGCATGGCCATGGCATTCATCGCCATCCTTATCACCACACTTCTGCCGCTGATCCTGATGGGCTTGTTGAAGCGCTCCGGCCTCGTTAGAATCTGACCTTCCTTCCCTACGGGGACATGCTGCAACAGCAGGGTCGAAATTCAAGCGCCTCGAAAAGCCGGGAGAACCATTTTGACGAAACAAGCCGATGTCTTGAAAAGAGAAGACTGGGCGAGGCGCGACGATGCGTGGTCCGGCCGCGTCGAAGGCAAGAGATTTGGTACCGATGCGTCGATCATATTCTTCTCGACCGATGTTGTCGGGAATGGTCCCAAACTGCACCGGCACCCTTATGACGAGATTTTCATCGTTCGTCAGGGAAATGCGCTGTTCATGGTCGGCGACGAAAAGATGGAGGTATCAGAAGGCCAGGTTGTATTCGGTCCGGCAAACATACCGCACAAATTCGTCAATCTCGGCCCGGACGTCTGGAAACAACGGATATTCACGTGAGCCAGCATTTCGAGCAGGAAGACCTGGAGTGAAATGAGGGGCAACGCCTCACAGCATTTTCGGTAGAATTGGCTTGCCATAGCCGCAAAAGATGATAATTTTAGTCATATTAATGCATTGATATGTTGGCGCATATCCACGAAACACTTCCGGCAGACGAGCCGGAATTTCAACGAAACGCTGCGCACACGGATCGGAACGTTTTGGGCTTCTGGCATTCGATGATCTGGCAGGCCGAAGGCATCCGGGTGGTTGCGCCGGTTCAATGGCGTGTGCTGGATGGGCTGGTGAGCGTCTATTGGGAGGCTGAAAGCCAGACGGGAGCCAACGGCTATTTCCTGTCGCACGATCCCCGCATCATGATTTTCTTCCAGGATGTTTCGTCCAACATTCGCATATCGAACGATAGCGGTGTCTTTACCCAGCATCACCGCTCCCAGCACCATCGCCCGATGACGCGGGCGATCTACATCCCCGCTGGCGTCCCGATGTGGACGAATACCGTTTCGCTCCACCGTTTTTCACATCTGAACCTGCATTTCCACAAGGACCGGCTGCTCAAATATCTGAGCCCCACGCTTGGTGCATCCATGGCGATGGCCGCCATGCGCAGCCCGGTGGAAATTCAGGACCTCGGCGCCATAGAAACGCTTGCCCGCCTGATCGTCGACGAGACAGCCAATCCAACGAAACACGGGCTTTATGCTGAAAACCTCATTGGCAGCATTCTGACCGGCCTTCTCGATATACCCGGGGAAGACAACAGGCAGGGTTATGGACGCCTAACCATGGCGCAGATGAACAAGCTCAATGCGCGTTTCGACAGCTGCAGCGACCGCCGGTTGAGTGTTGCCGAAATGGCCGCAGCCGTCGGTCTGTCGGAAAGCTGGTTCGCCAATGTCTTCAAGCAGACGACCGGCAAGACACCATTGCAATGGCAGATGGCGAAGCGCATCGATCGGGCGCAGCAATTGCTGGCGGAAAGCGATATGACTGTCGCCGGCATCGCGGCCCAGCTCGGTTTTACCGATCAGGCCCATCTAACCAAGGCTTTCCGGCAGGTCGTTGGTGAAACGCCTGCCGCGTGGCGGCGTTTCCAGTCCAAACGCTAGCTGTTCCCGGTTGAGGCTCCGCTGCCTTTACTGACGGAACCGCTCACTCACCACGTTCGGCGCAGCGTCGCGGTGATCTCCCGGCCCGGATTGTAGAAATCCGCTCCAAAGCCGCCATAGGCGACATATTTCTTGTCGAACAGGTTGCTGACATTGACCTGCAACGCCGAGTTATCGAGAAACTCATAGGTAAACGCGGCGTCGAACACCACATTACCGCTCGTGCCCGACGTATTGTCCGGCGTAAAGTAATAGGCGCCGATATAGCGGCCACCAACGCCGAACGTCATGTCGCCGCGCCGGCCACTGCCCTCAACCTTGTAGTTCGCCCAAAGTGAGGCCAGGTGTTTGGAAACAAACTGCGGACGGTTGCCCTCGTTGCCGCCGGTGCCGTTCTCGACGATCTCCGGGTCCATATAGGAATAGGCCGCGATCAGGCTGAGATTATTGGTCAGTTCCGCCTTGGCCTCCAGATCGATACCGCGCACACGGACCTCACCAATGGTCGATGGCTGGAGCGTGATTGGATCGTTGACCGAGATATTGTTCTTGGTCAGGTCGTAAACCGACGCCGTAAACAGTGCAGGAAATGCGGTCGGCTGATACTTCACGCCGACTTCGATCTGCTCGCCGCGTTCAGGATCGACGCCGATGGCCGGAGGTGCGACCGATTCAGCATAGCTTGTATAGACCGCCCATTCGTCCGTTACCCGGTAGGTAAGGCCGAAACGGCTGGTAAATTCGCCCAGATCGCCATCCGTCGATGTATTGCTGAGACGGTTGGTCTCCGACAGGTCGAGCCAGTCATTGCGCAGGCCCACGCTGGCGATCAGCTTTTCTGCGAATGTCAAATCTTCCTGGAAATAGATTGCCCTGGTCTTCTGCCGGGTCGACGTATTGCCGATGAGCGGCAGACCAACCGGGGCACCGGTAAAGACCGGGTTGGTCCAGTCTATGCCTGGTGCTGGACCCCAGAGTGTCTTGTTGGTCGCCGAATAATTGTTGTACTCGATGCCCGCCATCGTCCGGCTTTCAAACCGGTCGAAGCTGGTTTCATATTTGAGATTCACATCGCCCACGAAATTCTCGGCCGAGGATTCGTTCCCGAAGAAATCGCGCCGGGCAATCGTTGAGCCATCGGTCGGCGTCGCAGAAATATAGGCATAGCCGAAATCGGTATCCTGATTGCTGTAACGTCCGTTTGCGCTCAACGTCAGGCCATTGCCGAAGTCATGATCGAACATGGCGCTGACGGTATTCCGGTCGGTACCGCGATAATTGAAGTCAGGCTCTCCAAAAAAGCGGCTTCTGCTGAAATTGGTGCCGACCGGATGGCCCCCGCTTCCGGGCACGCCATTACGGTGAAGATGATCAAAGATCACCGTCAGATTGGTCGCATCGCTCGGACGCCAGGTCAGGCCGCCCATGATGAACTTTTCATCATCGCGCGAATAATCATATTCGGCATCGGCATCCTTGAACTTGCCGGTAAGGCGATAGGAAAGCGTTTCATCGCCGGTCAAATTATCGCCGAAATCGAAGCCGACTTCCTTATGATTGAAGGACCCGCCCGTAACATAAGCTTCGCCGAAGCGCTCCGTTTTCGGTCGCTTGGTCACATAGTTGACCATGCCGCCGGGATCGGAAACACCGAAGGCCGTGGAACTGGCGCCTTTCAGCACTTCGATACGTTCGAATGCATAGGGCTCCTCCCGCACACCCCCAAAGGGGCGGCCAAGCGTAAGCCCGTCGCGATAGGTGTTGGCGTCGAAGCCGCGTATCTGGAAGAAGTCGAACCGATCATCCGATCCGTAGAAATTGGTGGACACGCCTGCCGTATATTGCAGAACCTGCTCGACAGTCTGGGCGTTACGTTCCTGCATTTCCTTGGCAGTGATCACCGATACGGAAGCTGCCGTGTCCATGATATCCGCCGCCATCTTGCCGCCGCCGGTTGTGCGCGTTGCGACGATTGATTTGGAATCGTCGTCGCTTCCGCCGGAGCCATTGACCGTGATGGTCTTGAGCACCGTGGTCGTTTCCCCCGTTGCCGCTTGCTGCGCCGAAGCCAGATCGGGCATGGATACGACCAGCGCCGTACACCCCAGAAGAATTGCCCTGCGGTAGCGGACCCGCGTGATCTTCTTCGTCTCAGCAGTCTTTTCAGTGTCCATGGTCAGGTCCGATATGCAGTTTGCGGCGGCCGCCTTCGGCGACGGTTTTCAAATCGTGGGGATGTTGGCCAGCCTTGCGATTCCAGCCTTTCAAAGACCGGACGCGTCCGGTCATCGACTGTCGGTAAACTGAAATTGTCCCCGGATCGCCATTAACTTGATAAGCGTTGTCCAGTATTGTAGAAAACTGCTTTTTTGTAGGAAGTCACGGTTAATTCGCAACAGCTTTATCGAGGCGCGTGCTTCGGCCTTGACGTGAGGGTCTTAACTTGACAGTGAAAGGCCACTTTACATGCAAGGAGAATGCGCCGGATGACGTGGTCCATTCGCTCTCTATTTTTCGCTGCCCTGGCCTCATTTGCGATCACTGCGCCGCAAAGCGCACAGGCCGGCGCAAAAGCGACTTATCCGATTGTTATCAAACATGCCTTTGGCACGACGACAATCGAGAAAAAGCCGGAGCGGATCGTCACTGTCGCGTGGGCAAATCATGAGGTTCCTCTTGCGCTCGGCGTGGTGCCGGTCGGTTTTGCGCGCGCCAATTTCGGTGATGACGACAACGACGGACTGTTGCCCTGGGTGGCAGCAAAGCTGAAGGAACTTAGCACGGATACACCGGTTCTCTTCGACGAAGGCGACGGGATCGATTTCGAGGCCGTGGCGGAAACGCGGCCCGATGTCATCCTTGCATCCTATTCCGGCCTCAGCCAGTCGGATTACGATACGCTCAGCCAGATCGCTCCGGTTGTCGCCTATCCGGAAGCGCCATGGTCCACCGACTGGCGCGACATGATCCGCCTCAACAGCGCTGGCATGGGCATGGCGGGAGAAGGCGAAGCGCTGATCGCAAGGATCGAAGCGGAAATTGCCGATACAGTCAGCCAGTATCCGCGCCTCAAGGGCAAGTCGGCCATGTTCGTCACCCATCTCGACACGACGGACCTGAGCACGGTCAATTTCTACACTACCAACGATACGCGTGTCAGATTCTTCAACGACCTCGGCCTGACTTCGCCCAAAAGCGTGGTTGATGCCTCCAAACCGGGTCAGTTCTCCGGCTCCATCAGCGCCGAGCGTGTCGACATGTTCGATGACGTCGACATCGTCGTGACCTATGGCAGCCGGGAATTGCTGGACGCGATGAAGCGCAATCCGCTTCTCGCCAGAATGCCGGTCGTGGAAAACGACGCGGTGGTGATGCTGGGCCGAAACCCGCTTGGAACAGCGGCCAATCCCACGCCGCTTTCCATCTCCTGGGTTCTGAAGGACTATGTCGCCCTTCTCGCCGGTGCGATTGATAAAGCAAAATGACCGTCGCCCGCATCCGGCGTTCAAGCCAGCCAATTACCATATATCGGTCCAATAGAGCGAGGTCCGGCTGGCTCGGCGCGGTCGTCTTTCTTCTCGTGAGCCTTTGCGTTCTATCCGTGTCGCTCGGCACGCGCGAAGTACCGTGGTCAGACATTGCTGCCGCGTTGCGGGGCCATATGGACACCGTCGGACAGGCCGCTGTCGCCATGCGCATTCCGCGCACCCTGCTGGCGCTTCTCGCGGGTGCCGCGCTCGGGCTGGCAGGTGCAATCATGCAGGGCATCACCCGCAATCCGCTGGCGGACCCCGGCATTCTGGGCGTCAATATGGGCGCGTCGCTCGCCGTCGTGATCGGCGTCGCCTGGTTCAACATCGTCTCGGCATCTGCCTATATCTGGGCCGCCATATTTGGCGCCGGTTGCGCCTCCGTCTTCGTCTATGCGGTTGGATCGCTTGGGCGCGGCGGCGCGACACCGCTCAAGCTCGCGCTGGCCGGAGCAGCCACGTCGGTCGCTTTTTCCTCGCTGGTCATCGCCGTGGTTCTGCCGCGCAACGATATCGCTGGCGGCATCCGCGCCTGGCAGATCGGCGGCGTCGGCGGAGCAACCTTCGACCGGCTTTCATATGTGCTTCCGTTTCTCGCTGTCGGCTTCATCGTCAGCCTTCTATCGGCACGCAAGCTGAACTCGCTGGCACTTGGCGATGAACTTGCCGCCGGGCTGGGTGAAAATGTCGTCGTTGCACGCGCCATTGCAGCGCTCGGCGCAATCCTCCTCTGCGGCGCGACGACCGCCATCTGCGGTCCCATCGGATTCGTGGGGCTGGTCGTACCGCATCTCTGTCGCTTGCTGGTCGGGGTCGATCACCGCTGGCTGCTGCCATTCTCGGCCCTCAGTGGAGCCTGTCTACTGCTCGCCGCCGATATTGTCGGGCGGCTGATTGCGCGGCCTGCCGAACTCGATGTCGGGATCGTCACCGCGCTCATCGGTGCGCCATTCTTCATCTGGATCGTCAGGCGCCAACGGGTTCGCGAGCTGTGACCATGCTGCATTCCACCGCCGATCTCATCGCCAGAAACCGCCGCAGCCGGACCCGCAAGCGCAATCTGGTCATCGGCCTTCTGCTCGTCATTCTCCTTGCCTTGTTCCTCCTGACTTTGATGCTTGGGCAATCCTTCACGCCGCCGAAGGATATTGTCCGCGTGCTGCTGGGCGAAGACGTTCCGGGCGCAAGCTTCACGGTGGGCAAGCTGCGCCTGCCGCGCGCCGTCCTTTCCGTGCTGGCGGGGTTGAGCTTCGGGCTCGGCGGCGTCGCATTCCAGCTCATGCTGCGCAATTCGCTCGCAAGTCCGGACATTATCGGCATAAGCTCAGGTGCGAGCGCTGCCGCCGTCTTTGCGATCGTCGTGCTTTCCATGAGCGGACCGGTGGTTTCCATCTTCGCCGTCGCCGCCGGGCTTGCCGTGGCGCTTGCGGTTTACGGACTTTCCTTCAGGAACGGGGTTGCCGGAACCCGGCTTATCCTTGTCGGCATCGGTGTTGCGGCGATGATCGAAAGCTTCATCGCCTACATTCTTTCAACCGCGCCCGCCTGGAGCCTGCAGGAAGCCATGCGCTGGCTGACCGGCAGCGTCAACGGTGCGCGGCTGGACCAGATGTTGCCGCTTCTGGTCGCGCTGGTTGTCTTCGGCGGATTGCTTTTAAGCCGGTCGCGCGATCTCGAAGCCTTGCGTCTGGGCGACGACAGCGCCGCCGCGCTGGGAACCCATGTCGGGCGAACCCGGATCGCCATCATCATCGGCGCCGTTGGCCTGATAGCCTTTGCCACCGCTGTCGCGGGGCCTATCGCTTTCGTCGCCTTTCTGTCCGGCCCGATTGCATCGCGCATCATCGGCAACAATGGTTCACTCCTCGTCCCGTCGGCGCTGATCGGGGCCATACTGGTTCTCGCTGGCGATTATTGCGGGCAGTTCCTGCTGCCGGGGCGCTATCCGGTCGGCGTCGTCACCGGGGCCCTGGGCGCTCCCTATCTCATCTACCTCATCATTCGCGCCAACCGCAGCGGGGCTTCCCTATGACCGATCACACGCTCATCGTTCAGGAGTTGACCACCGGCTATGGCGACCGGCTGGTGTTGGATGGTCTCAACCTGGAGATACCATCCGGCAAGGTGACGGCAATCATTGGGGCGAACGCCTGCGGAAAGTCCACGCTTTTGCGGACGATGTCCCGGCTTCTGGCCCCACGCCACGGGCAGGTGCTTCTGGACGGCAGGTCGATCCACACACTTCCCTCCCGCCAGCTTGCGCAGATGCTCGGTCTTTTGCCGCAATCGCCCATAGCACCGGAAGGCATACTGGTTGCCGATCTCGTAAGCCGGGGCCGAAACCCTTATCACGGCGTTTTCTCGCAATGGACACGCGCAGATGACGAAGCAATTGCGGCAGCACTTGAGGCAACCCGGACAACGGAACTGGCCGACAGACCAGTGGATGAACTTTCAGGTGGTCAGCGCCAGCGCGTTTGGATCGCCATGGCGCTGGCCCAGCAGACCGATATTCTGCTGCTCGACGAGCCGACGACCTTTCTGGACATCAGCCATCAGGTCGAAGTCCTAGATCTCCTCACCGACCTTAACCGAGAGCGCGGAACCACCATTGTGATGGTTCTGCACGATCTAAATCTTGCCGCGCGCTATGCGGATTTTCTTGTCGCAATGGCCGACGGGCGGCTGCATGTAAGCGGCGCGCCCGACACAGTGCTGACGGAACAGAATATCCGCGAGGTCTTTCATCTGGAGAGCCGCATCATGACAGACCCGACTTCCGGTCGCCCGATCATGCTGCCATTGGGACGGCATCGCCTCCGGCAAGATCAACTTGAACACCAGCCCGAATCTAGGCCCTGTTGATTTCACAGCGCCGCGATCCATTGATCGCGGCGCTCGTCGTTCTGGCGAGGCCGTCTGCGACCGCTTGATCCAGCCTGTTCGCCCATCTTTACAGCTGGTTCGAGCCATCCAGGGAGCGGATCTTCCGCGCGGTTGCCTGCAGCAGCGTGAAAGCCTCGAAACGCCTGTCGTGCCATCTGGCGCGCTCGGCGTCCGGCCTGTTCACCGCACCCAGTTCCGACATGGCATGCATGGCGGCGGCGAGATCAGGATAAGCCCCTGACGCTACAGCCCCCAGCATGGCCGAACCGAGCAGAACCGGTTCCGGCGACGTAGACGCAGCGATAACGAGGCCTGTCGTGTCCGCAAGCACCTGTCGCACCAGATGCGAACGCGCTGCTCCGCCTGAAACGACGATAGTATCGGTTTCGATACCCTTTGCCTTCTGCGCCTCGACGATCTGTCGCGCACCATAGCCGAGGCCGCAAAGACCCGCTAGATATAGCGCTGTCAGACTGTCGAGCCCGGCATCAAGATCAAGCCCCGCGATGATCGCGCGCGCATCGGGGTCGGCGAAAGGTGCACGATTGCCGAGGAATTCCGGCACGACATGAATATCACCAATGATCGCAGCCGCCTTTTCAGCGCCGCCTCTTGCTCCGACTTCTTCTGCAAGGCTGTCGGCCAGGCCCTTGCCTTGGGCTGCCGCCTGTTTTTTGGCTTCCACGGCAAATGGATGCATATGGATCAGGTGATCGATAGCGGCGCCCGCTGCCGACTGGCCACCTTCATTCAGCCACAGGCCCGGCACCATGGCCGAATAATAGGGTCCCCAGACTCCATCCACGAAAACCGGCTGTTCGGTAGTGGTCATGGTGCAGGCCGATGTGCCGAACACATAGGCCATGCGTGACAATATCCGGCCTTCCGAACCGCGCGCCCCGACTGTGCCGATACCGCCCGCATGGGCATCGATGAGGCCAGCGGCAATCGCGGTGCCCGGCACAAGACCAAGTTCTGCCGCTGCCTGTTCGCTCAAGCCGCCGAGCTTTTCGCCACCCGCACGAACCTCGGTGCCGATGCGGACGAAATTTTCATCGGCCAGTTCGCCAAGGCAAACCTCGCGGAAATAGGCTTCATCCCAGCGCTTTTCATGGCTGAGATAGGTCCATTTACAGGTCACGGTGCAGGCCGAACGAGCCAGACTGCCGCATGATTTCCATGTCAGAAAATCGGTCAGATCGAAGAACTGCCAGGCGGCGGCAAAGGTTTCCGGCTTGTTTTCCTTCAGCCACAACAGTTTTGGCGTTTCCATCTCGGGTGAAATGGTGCCGCCAACATAGTCGAGAACCCTGGCCCTGGTCGCATTGATCTGCTCGGCCTGTCCCACAGCGCGGTGATCCATCCATACGATGATGTCACGTGCAGGATCGTTGGACGGCCCCACGGCAAGCGGTTTGCCGCCCTCGCCCAGCACGACCAGCGAGCATGTCGCATCGTAGCCGATACCGGCAATATCAGCCGGATCGACACCCGCAAGCTTGACCGCTTCGCGCACACTTTCGCACACCGCCCGCCAGATATCGGCACTCGATTGCTCGACGATGCTGCCCGCCTCGCGCCAGATAGTGATATCGCGTTTGGCCGAAGCAAGCATGGTACCGCTGGCGTCGAAAAGGCCGGCGCGGGCGCTGCCCGTCCCGACATCAACGCCGAGATAATAGCTGGTCATGGTCGCTCCCATTTACAGATCGAGGCTCTGCGGAAGAATGACCAGATCGCGAATGGTGATGTTGCGCGGGCGGGTCAGCATGAACATCACCGATTCCGCGACTTCCTTCGGTTCCATCAAACTGCCATTGGCCAGCGCTTCATCGAGCTTGGCCTTCGGCCAATCGCTGATGAGGGCGGTGACGACCGGCCCCGGAAGAACGCCGCCAACGCGGATACCATGCGGGGCGACCTGACGACGAACCGTATGCACGAAAGCCTGAACGGCGTGCTTGGAGGCGGTATAGATCGGCTCCCATATCACGGGCACGACACCGGCGACCGAACTCGTAACGATGATATCGCCAGACTTGCGTTCCATCATGTGCGGCAGAACCGCATGAATGGTGCGGAAGGCGGCGTTGATGTTGAGGTTCAGCATGCGGTCCCATGCATCCGGATCGCCCTCCCAAAGAGGACCGCCGATGTAGGCGCCGGCATTGGCGTGGAACACGTCGAGCTGCCCCGCCTGTTCGAGTATCTGCGGCATCATGGTGGCGACCGACGCCGGATTGAGCAGATCGATGACCAGCGGCCTGGCCTTGTCGCCGAGTTCGGCGCATTTTTCCTTCAGCGCCTTCTCGTCGCGATCGACGAGAAAAACCGTCATGCCCGCTTCGATCATATGCTTTGCGCATTCGAAGCCGATTCCAGAGGCTGCACCGGTAACGGCGCCGACTTTTCCATTGAGATCCTGAGCCATTTTTTCAGTCCTTAGAGGTTTAGGCGCGACCGTGCGACTGGCGCGAGCGGCGGGCAAGGGAGTCGACGATCACGGCAATGGCGAGCACCGCACCCGTGATCATGTAGCGAAGCGAAGACGACAGATCGAGCAGCGTCAAACCGCTGGCGATCGACTGGATGACGATAATGCCAAGCAATGCCGACCACGCGCTGCCGCGTCCGCCGAAAAGGCTGGTACCGCCGATGACCGCTGCCGCGATGGCGTTGAGGTTAACGTCACCCGTACCGGCCTGCTGGCTGGAGGAGGCAAGGCGCGACGCTGCGAGAATGCCACCTGCGGCGGCGAGAACCGAACAGGTCATGAAGGCCGACATGTAGATGAATTTCACATTGATGCCAGCGCGACGCGCAGCTTCACGATTGCCGCCAACGGCCTGCATGGCGCGGCCCCATTTGGTGCGGGTGAGTGCGTAGTTCATCGCGATCACCAGAGCCACGAACAGGCCGAACATCCATGGCACGCCGCGCGACTGGTTGAGATAGAATACTGCACCACCGACAATGACCGTGATGACAATGGCCTTGAGCGCAATCCCGGCCGACGACGGTGCCGACAGACCGGCTTCGCGGCGGCGCTGCGCGGAACGGAACCCGGTGAAGAAGATTGCAAGTCCGGCAATTAGCACCAGCGCATAAGAAAGCGGGCGCGGCATCACCAGAAGCTGGCCGAAGCTCACGAGCCAGGAGCCGTAAGGCAGATTGATCGAGCCGGTATTGCCCAGGAGATAAAGCTGCAGGCCAAGCGCTGCCAGCAGGCCAGCCAGCGTGGAAACGAAGCTTGGCATGCTGAAGCGATTATAGAGGAATGCGTAAAGCAGGCCGATCAGCGCGCCGGTGCAGAGCGCTGCCAGCATTGCGATCCCGACCGGCCAGCCATGATTGACCCACAGCACGCCGACAATTGCCGAAGCAAGACCGCTGACCGAGCCGACTGAAAGGTCGATTTCGCCCAGCATCAGGATGCAGACGATACCGAGCGAAATGACGCCGATGGTCGAGCAGTCGAACAGCAGGTTGACGAGATTGTTGCTCGACAGGAAAACCGGGTTCAATGTCTGGAAGACGGTCCAGATGATGACGAGGCCGACGATGACCGGCAGTGATCCAAGATCGCCCGAGCGAACACGGTCGAAGAAATTGCGCAGCGCGCCTGAAACGCCTTCGTCATGGCGCACGCGGGTATCCTGCCGGTCGAGAGGGGTATTTCCGGTTGCCTGGTTCATTATGCTTCTCCCCGATCATGGACCTGACCGGTTTCATGCTGCGCCTGACGCCGTTCGGCACGGCGGGAAACGGAATTGCTGCTTGCGCCGGTGATAGCTGCGACCAGCTCCTCGTTTGAGGAATCCGGGTAGAAAACACCATTGTTTCGGCCAAGCCGCAGCACGACGATACGGTCCGCGACAGCACGAACGTCTTCCATATTGTGGCTGATCATCAAGACACCGAGCCCACGGTCACGAACGCGCTCGATAAGATCGAGAACCTCAGCGGTCTGCGCAACGCCAAGTGCTGCAGTTGGTTCGTCGAGCATAATGAGCTTGGGATCAAGCAACAGCGAGCGCGAGATCGCGACCGTCTGGCGCTGGCCACCAGAAAGGGAGGCGACCGGCTCGCGTACACTCGGAATACGGGCGGAAAGCTCGTTCAGAAGCTTCCACGCCTTGATCTCCATGGATACTTCGTCAAGCCGATAGGGGCTCATTTCGCGGCCAAGGAAAATATTGGCGACCACGTCGAGATTCTCGCACAGCGCCAGATCCTGAAAGACCGTCGCAATGCCGAGATCGAGCGCAACGCCCGGCGACGAAAGCACAACCTTCTCACCATTAAATTCGATACTGCCGGATGTCGGCTGATGGACACCTGCCAGTGTCTTGATCAGGGTGGACTTTCCTGCTCCGTTATCACCGACAAGAGCGACAACTTCGCCCGGAAAGACTTCCAGATCGATATCTGTCAGCGCTGAAACGGCACCGAAATTCTTGGATATGCCGCTTAGACGCAGCACTGGCTGCCGCGACGACGCAGCGGCTTCGTGATCTTGGGACATGATCTCACTTTCCCTGGCATATTGCAGGATACGCCATTGCACATCAAACTGCCCGACCGGATAACCGGCCGGGCGTATCGTTGCCTACTTCGTGATGCCGAGCTTCTTGCAGCCTTCGGCATAGCGGTCGACGCACAGGGTTTCAGCCGAAACGATGTTCTTGTCGATGATCTCAGCCTTGAGATTGTCAGCCGTCACGACCACTGGAACGAAAAGCTTCGACGGCGTGTTGTAGAGCGTGGCTTCTGCCTTCGGGGTTTCGTCATTCAGAAGCTGGCCCGCGACGCGTGCGGCTTCCGCAGCAACGATTTCCGACGGCTTGTTGATCGTATTGTACTGATCGCCCGAAATGATGAGCTGGAGCGCTGCAATCGTCGCATCATTGCCGGTGACCGGAGGAAGCGGATCGATACCAGCCGCCTTCATGGCTGCAATCGCGCCGCCAGCGGTGCCATCATTGGCAGCCACCACGCCGACGATCTGGTCGTTGAAGCGAGTGATCTGGCCGCTGGCCCACTGCTGTGCCTTGCTCGGTGCCCACTCGGGCGTATCGTATTCGGCAAGCGTCTTGTAGCCGCTGTCCTTCAGTCCGGCATGGATACCGTTCTTGATGAGACCGGCTGCGGCATCGGTTGGCGAACCATTGATCTGCAGGACGCCGCCCTTGTCGCCCGGTACACCCTTGTCCTTCAGGTGCTTGACCAGCGATTCGGCAATCGACTTGCCGATGGCTTCATTGTCGAACGACACGTAAAAATCGGAGGTCGCATCCGGGATCGGACGGTCATAGGCGATGACCTTGATACCCTGGGATTGGGCCAGCTTGACCAGCGAGGCTGCCGCCGCCGTGTCAACCGCATCGAGCACGATCACCTTCGCGCCCTGCGAAATGACCGAGTTGAACTGCTGCTGCTGCTTGCTCGCATCGCCATCGGCATTGAGATAAAGCACCTTGCAGCTTTCGCAGATCTTCTTCATCTCGGCGGCAAAGCCCGGATAATCACGCTCTTCATAACGGGTGGATGCCTGATCCGGCATCAAGAAGCCGACCACTGCGTCCTTCACTTCTGCCTGAGCACCGCTCGCAAAAGAGGACAGCATCACCGCAGCAAAAGCTGCCTTACCAAACAGATTCTTCATGTCTCACTCCCGTTGGGTTTTAATTTTGTTGTTTCGCAACCTTACAGACGAACTTCGCCTCGCTATTCCACCCTGAATGTTCTCCCGATAGCGACCTTCTACTCCACAAAGTTCCGATCATTCTGACGGCACATCGCATCGCGGTACGCCAATCAAATCGAGCGCTGCTGACGAGGATTGTTGTGTATGAATCGAAGGCTCTTCCCCGCCCTCGGCATGTGCGCACCGCTCCTCTCGGCTTGTCGTCACACTGCACCATCGATAGTGCAACACGATCATTGCTCGACATGCGGTATCCGGTCAAGAGGAAAATGCCAGAGGAACACACCGGATTCGCACCTGCTCCCACTTGCAGCGGGTGGTGACAGACCGCTAAGATCGAACTTCTACCCACATGAAAAGCAGGCTTGATGAACACTCCCCGGAAAGTAACCATTTACGACATATCGGAAAGAGCTGGAGTATCTCCGTCGACCGTTGCTTCTGTCATGAATGGTTCGTGGGAAAACCGCAGGATAAATAAAGCAACGGCGGACCGAGTAAGAGTAATAGCCCGTGAACTCGGCTATACGACCAACCTTCAAGCGCGCGGATTACGCATATCCAACTCCGGCTTGATCGGCATGATCTTGCCGATGCTGGACAATCGATATTTCAGCTCGATGGCGGCGTCCTTCGAAGCGGTAGCCCGCTCCCGGAATCTTGTTCCGGTCGTTGCCAGCACATTGCGCGATCCGCAGCAGGAACGCAGCACTGTGGAAACATTGATTGCTCACAACATCGATGCCCTGCTGATAGCAGGCGCAACCGATCCGGACAGTGTCGCGGAACTGTGCGAAAAGGCTCACCTGAAGCATATCAATGTTGACCTTCCGGGAAAACACGGCGCGTCCGTGATCAGCGACAATTATGACGGCGCCCGACAGTTGACCCGCCAGATTGCCAGCCGCAGGTCTCATCGAACGGAAAACAGCTTCTACTTCATCGGTGGCGTGGATAGTGACCACAACACGCGCGCACGTGTGCGCGGGTATAAGGATGAACTGGCTGCGCTGAACCTTCCGGTTCGCGGCGGAACAATCACGACGAATGGCTACGATCCCGAAAATGCCGCAAGTGCAATCCGCGCAGTTTACGGTGAACTTAACGGCCTGCCGGAGGCGCTTTTCGTTAACTCGACGAGCCCCTTTGAGGGTATCGTCAGTTTTCTCAAGACACTGCCGGTTGACGAGGTCCGGGAGTGCTCCATCGGGTGTTTCGACTGGGACCCCTTCATTGAGGTTCTCCACTTCCCGGTCGTGATGGCCCGGCAAAATGTTCAGGCAATGATCGAACGCGCCTTCGAGCTTCTGGATGAGCCTGCACAAACGACCGACCAGCCCGAAATGATACCGACGGAGCTCATTATTCCACGGGGTCTTTGAACCTCATTGCTTGGATAGGAGAAATATGCCGTCCGCGCGATCACCGGTTGTTTTGTTTTTTCAGATAGATAAGCTGAGCTGTCAGTCCTATGATGAGGATGATCAAAAGACTGCCCTGCGCGCCCAGCAACAACGGGGATTTGAGATCGGTCACAAATGGATGACCATTTGGTACGCGCCGCAATACCTCGCTTACCGCCGGCACTATTAGCAGGAAGGCAGTCAAGCTTAAAAAGACTGTTTCCAGATAGCGGGTCGCACGACCAAAGATTGAACTGTAACCGATTGAATAACCGGCAATGAGCAGAACTATCGTCGCAGCACCGATAACATAGCTGACCTGCTGGCGTGCAACGAGAAATGTTGTGCCAGCACCTATGAGCATCGAGACAAAATAAAGACCTCCGGATTTTGACCCGGGCAAAATTCGCCCGTAGCGGACGAACATGTAGATGGCCAGGGGAATGGCAGGCAAACTGCCGATCGTGTGCATCCAGCCTAGCGGGGAAATTCCAAACATAACCAAAGCTCCTGTAAAGATAACAACCTTCTAGTAGATAGGTTTTAGAATAAAACCTAGTTCATTGATCAGGACGGTCGATTAACCATTCAAAACATACTGATAGCATCCATCCACATTCACCACAGTCATCCTTCCCAAAATTCCCTCGCCATTTCGACAACTGGCCGACGAGAAGCACCGTCGTGACAGCGACATTCCAGAAACAGGCACACAACATTTCGATATTCATTCCAGGCATTGCCTGCGCCCGGCATGTTTCGAAATATCAATGCGATGATGGCTGCAGGCTGGATAACGGAGTCGCCGCATTCGCCTCCCTGCCAATTGATAGCCTGACTACCGAGCATGATCAGGCTTTGATCGAAATCACTGTGCCGCAGCCAGTCTGCGAAGCATTGGTTCAACTATAAGCGAAAACATCTTCGGATCGCTGTGGGCTCTCGCCGACAACATCCCTCCGTGAACGGTAGCAGCAAAGGCTTCTGCCTCGATGTCAGGGGAGTCGATCAAGCGAATGCGGCCCTGTCTTGCGCCGCGTGTGAGGACTGATGTCAACCATCTCGATAACGATCTGAAATAGTTTTGAATCTCAGAAGCGAGTTCCTGTGGCAATACAGGAATTTCGCTTGCCAGAAGCGCCCCTACACAGAATGGCGCACTCCCGTCCGTGATACACGCACTCCAGTATTGAGTATAAGCCTGCAGTTGCTCCAGCGGATCATCGACTTTGCTCTCGAGATTGGCAAAACCTGCTTCTGTATCTTCACGATGTCGCACGATTAGTGCCTTTACCAGATCGACCTTGCTCGGGAAGTGATGATGGATACTGGCCTTGCGAATGCCTACGACGCTGGCGATATCCGCGTAGCTGAACCCATTATACCCGCCCGACATGATCAAGGTTTTGGCGCAAGCGAGAATATCATCGGAAGTGGTGGACAAATTGCTCATACTCGATATCTACCTTCTAGTAGGTGGAATGTCAAGATGCGTCAAAATGAAGAGATTTGTCACACGGTCGAATTTTACCTCATGCAGAACCCGATCCCGTCGACACAGTTCATTGCAACAGTCCGGGGCACACGGCACGGAATGAATCTGCCCCTGGACCTTGCGAACAGGTTAGTACCGGACGTCTTGACCGCGGTCGAGTTTCTGGCTCTGACGTATCGTTGCGGTTTCCTGGGCCCTGGCGGTGTAAACTATTTGCTGAAGAACCTTCAACGTGTTCTGAAGCGCCTCGAAGACGGAACGTTGTGCCGGAGGCACGCGACTGATGGTTTCACTGTCGCCGCGCAGGATTGCGTTGCGCCCGAATCTAAGATCAAGGGCGCGGCTGACGCTTGTAAACTCCCGACGAATATGCGGCTCGAGCGAACCGACGAGGACGTCAAGCCGCGCGGTCTTCTTTTGCATCGCAGTTGTGATGCGACGGAGTTCTTCGCCGGCTTCTTCTGACAACCCGGGAATTGCGGTTGCCATCTGCTGACGCTCTGCGGCGATTGCTGTTGTTGCAGCCTTCAGGGCTGAGGCCCAGCCCGATCCCAGCGAGCGGACACTCGCCTGGACATCCGGCACGGCTTCCAATGCTGTCTTTCGCTCGCGGCCAACGGCCAGAAGCCTGTCCCTCAGCCGACCAGAGCCGCGCAGGGCACCATAGGCCGCAGGATCATTGGCAATGGCTGCCGCAATCCGATCACCGGCAATGCCTTTCCGGATCAGTGTCTCGATCGTTTCAACAGCATTGGCAGGTTCACGCCAGATCCGCATTGCTGTTTCAGCAAGCAGCGAGCGGTTGTGAACATGGAGAGCGGCTTTTGAAGCTCTTTCGCACGCCTCAACCTCGACCGGGGTCGTAAACTCTGTCACGGCGGCAAGCATCGGCGGTATGCAGCGGGCTTCTGGGGCCTGCCCGATATTGCCAGTCGGCCGGGTCCGGGACGAACTCCGGGTATTTCGATCCACGGACATCCGGGCTGTCGGATTCTGCATGGGGAATCTTCCGGATTGCCTCTCATGATAAGAAACCCTGCGTTCCCGATCGATTGCCAAAACGAGTGCCGCACCTGCCCGCTCCCAGAGATTTGCCACCTGCTGGCGCTTTTGCGCCAGCCACGCCATCTGGCGTCTTGCTCCTGCCCCTGTGCCAGCGGCAATCCCGGCAAGTAGTTCAATGCCACGCCTGCGGGCAAAGTCCTGGACATGTGCCTGGTAGCCAGCCTCGCCAGCAAAATCCAGCGTCGTGGTTTTGGCGCTCGAACGCCCGAGGCGTTTGGACAGTTGCCGGAACAATTCCGATGTATGGCTTTCCCCTTCAATGCTTTTGCGGCGGACATCTGTGGCTTCATGCAGCTTCGCCGTCCAGACATTGCGTTCGACCGTGCGCTCCTCAAAGCGCCATTCACCGCCTTTCGCATCAGGGACTGCAATTTTTACCTTCACGGTCTCCACGCCATCCTTGCGAAGCGTGACCGTATCACCTCTGGAAGCTCCCGCAGCCGACAGGACTGCCGGCAGACCGACACCCCGGAGGCGATGGACCTTCCCGCCATCAACCTTCAGATCAGCATAAGGCGTATCATTCGTACCCTCATCCCCGGGCCGGAATTTTGTCCCCCCGGTTTCGACCAGTTCGCCGGTGATACCCTTCGCGTAATCAATACGGGATCTGTCGTCCCGTTCGGGCCTGAAGTCCTCGCGCGCAGCATAAAGATCAGCCCTGTGACGATGACGGGTCATGGACACATAGGTCAGGTGCCTGTCCATCATGCCACTGGCAAGCACAAGGGCCCGGTCGACAGTCGCGCCCTGCGACTTGTGGATGGTCACGGCATAGCCGTGATCGATGTTGCGATAACTGTCCTCACTGAGAACAATCTCACCGCCGCTGTCGAGCCGGACAGAAAGAAGCGGCGCGCGGAGCGCGTTGCCGGTGGAGACCACCGTGCCGAACATGCCGTTCCTGACATATTGCGGACTGTTTCCTCTTGCACGCGGTTCGAGGAAACGGGCGTTCTCGAGAAAGATAATCCGATCGCCTGCCGCAAACTCCCGCATGCCCCGCTCTGTCCGGAAGCGGCGCGCGCCATCGAGCGCTCCCTCTTCCCTCATCACCTTGCGCAAGGCTTCATTCAGCCTGTGGACATCCCTGTTGGTGTGCGCCAGAACCAGCAATGCATCACCCCGCAACTGGCCACCACCGTTTGGTGCTGCGATCCCCGTCCCGGGCCGCATGTCTCGTCCAGGCTGTGATGGCCTGATCAGTTTCCGCCGCGCATCCGTCCAGTCCCTGACCAGACGTCCGATCAGTACATCCCGGGTTTCCGCCTCGACCAGATGCCCGCGTCTGGCGTAAATCTCCAGCCCCGCCGCGGTGTCGCCGCGAGCAAAGAGTTTTGAGGCATCGCGTGCCCATTCATCCTGTTGCCGGCGCACACCGGCAAGTTCGGCGGAACCGATCCGCTCCGATATTGCCCGGAAAGCCGCACCGGCCCCGATCGGCTGAAGCTGCATGGCATCGCCGACCAGAACAACCTTTGCGCCAGCCTTTTCTACGGCATCCAGCACACGTGCCATTTGCAACGACGAGACCATGCCTGCCTCGTCGATGACGAGGATGTCACCGCGCATCAGCTGATCGCGCCCGTTATTCCAGGCATGCTCCCACGCGGCAAGCGTTCGCGATCTGATGGCGGAACTCTCCTCCAGCCCCTCGGCAGCCTTGCCGGAAAGTGCCGCGCCCAGGACGCGATGATGTCCGCTTTCCCAGGCAAGGCGCGCAGCTGCAAGCAATGTCGACTTGCCCGTACCGGCAAGACCGACGACAGCAGCGATACCGCTGTCCCCCGTTACATGCTGAATGGCTTCAATCTGCTCAAGATCCAGCCTGAACGGCTTCAGTGGATTGTCCCCTTCGACGAAACGCACTGCCGCTGCGCGTCCAGCGTCCGAAATCCCGAAACCCTTCCTCCCAGACAGGATATCGGCTGAACGCATCATGTTATGTTCGGTGCGCAGGATCTTTCGGGTGGTGAAGATGGCCGGTTCCGTTGCCTCGCCCTTCACCCGGCCATTCACACGACCCTTGATCGGGTCGGTCAGCGCGCCAGACTGCTGTGGTTTAAGGAGCACCAGATCAGGAGAAGCCATCAGTCGTGCACGGATATTGGCAAAGTCTGCCGGATCATCGACATAGCGGTGGATGACCCTTGCGATATCCTTCTCGTCAAAGGTGGAGCGCTCATTGCCAAGCTGTCTGAGGAGAGGCTCCGGATCGGCAAGCAGTCGGGCGGTCATTTTGCGCCGGCGCGCCAGATCGGCAGGTGCAAAATACATCTCGACACCCTTGCGCATCATCGCCGACTTTCCGGGTCCCAGATGCCTCTGGGCAATGCCGTCAAGTCCCTGTTCGGCATGGGAACGACCGTCAAGGCGGATATCACGGCCAGCAAGCGCCAGATACCGGCTGGCTGTTTGCGCCCAGGCGATCTTCCACGCCTTCATTGCCTCCCTGTTGCCGGCCCAGACTGTGTAGACGATCCTGCCCTTCGGCTGGTCCCCTGCTGCCACACGCAGTGGCTTTCCGTCATCGCCGGGGACAGGCATGACCTTGAGACCGAAGCCTTGCGCTGTCAGGGGTCTGAGCGTTGTCAGAACATGTACATGCGGATTACCGTCCCTGTCGTGATAGACCCAGTCAGCAATCATGCCCCTTGAGGTCAGGTTGTCTCTCACGAACTCACGGACCAGGGAGATGTTTTCCCTAAGCGTCAGTTCCTCCGGCAGTGCTATAATCAGTTCGCGGGCAAACTGCGCGTTCACACGCGTCTCGAATGCGTCAACCGCATTCCACAGTGTCTCGCTTGCGTCAGCGGCAGTCTTCCCCTCGATAGCAGTCTGCAGCCACGCTGGAACCGCCTCCGGTAGAGCCAGTTCCTCGTGCCTCAGTTCGTCGTCGCCATCCTTGAAGCTGAAAGACACCCCCCTTTGTTCGTCCACCATCCGGGTGCGGTGCCGATAGGCGGCAGCAGAAATAATGTTGCGACCCGCGCCCCTGCTGATCATCTGCGCTCGCACGAACATTATCGCCACGTCTTTTCTCCTGACCTGCAGTCAATACGTGTGAAAGCCCAGGATTACCCGGGCAGCTGACTCGCCACTTTTCCGTCCCCTTCGCGAGCTGCACCGTTGCACTTGGGGGATTGAAATTGAAAACATGTTTAACTATCTTTTTTCAGTCAGTCAAACTCACAATGCCTACGGTTCGAACAGAAAGGTTCACAAGATGCACATTGATTTTCCGCACAGAATATTAGACGCGACATTGAAGAATGCCGCAGGAACATAAAAAACTATAAACACTAAAATTAGCTCACCGTATGAAACGGCTGCACGACTGCTGGCCGGGCGAACCCCTTGAGACGGAAAGGATGTTTGAACGAACGACGCGTCTTCTCGCAAGACCCACAAGAGCAACGCCTTACAGCAAGGCTTTTTATCCTCTGAAGAGCCAGAATGGCGACACTGGAGCAACGGCGTATGTCCAGCAAGACAATTGATCGAAAGACAGAAGCGCGGAGCAAACGCCTGCTGGGGGCGATTGTCGTGCGGGCCGGATTGTCGAGGGTCGATCGGGCATTCCTGTTAGGAGGTCTGCTGGAACTGGCCAAACTTTCGCCCGGAACACCCGAATACCGCCGTTTGCGCAAAATTGGCGAAATTGCCTTCAGGTCTGAAGTGCCAGAAGAAAATCCAGGTTCAAACCAGGGAGATCGCATTTGATGATTAGAGCAATACCGCTCCCGGGTCTGCTTTTCGCTCTTGTGCCAGTCGTTCTTTCTGGCTTTACTTTTTATGTCGCGCATTGGTTTTGGACCGAACTGGCCGCAGGCTTGTCAGGAAAGCTCCAGTACTGGTTTATGCGTGCTGCGCCTGTACCAGTGCTTCTATCGGGGCCGCTTGGGGCACTGCTGACGGTTTGCTTGCTACCGCTGCACCGGCGCCGACCGGTCACCATGGTCAGCCTGTTTTGCTTTCTGCTTATTGTGGGTTTTTACACGCTGCGCGAGATCACCCGCATCTCCCCTTTCGTAGAAAGCGGAGTCCTGCAATGGGATCAGGCTCTATCATTCCTCGATATGGTGACCCTGGTTAGCGTCGCAATTGGATTTGTTGTTTTAGTGGTATCCGTGCGCATCTCTAGCGTTGTGCCCCAAACGGTGAAGCGTGCTCGTCGCGGAATCTTTGGAGATGCAGACTGGTTACCGATGTCGGCGGCGGCACAGCTCTTTCCTGCGGACGGCGAAATCGTTGTTGGCGAGCGCTATCGTGTCGACAAGGAACTCATCCATGAACTGCCTTTCGATCCGGTCAATCCGTCTACCTGGGGGCGCGGTGGAAAAGCTCCACTCCTGACTTATAATCAGAATTTCGATTCAACCCATATGCTGTTTTTTGCGGGATCAGGTGGGTTTAAAACGACCAGTAATGTCGTGCCCACAGCCCTTGTCTATAGTGGTCCGATCGTTTGCCTGGACCCGTCATCCGAGGTTGCATCGATGGTAATCGAGCATCGCCGCAAAAGGCTCGGGCGAGACGTCGTGGTGCTCGACCCCGCCAACCCGGTTAACGGTTTTAATGTACTTGACGGGATCGAAACGTCGATCAAAAAAGAAGAAGACATCGTCAGCATCGCACATATGCTGCTGTCGGAAAGCGCTTGCCCCGAAAGTTCAACGGGGTCTTTTTTCCAGAGCCAAGCACACAATTTGCTAACAGGACTGTTGGCGCATGTAATGCTATCGCCAGAATTTTCCGGGCGGCGAAATCTGCACAGCCTGCGTCAAATTGTTTCCGGACCGGAAACGTCGGTTCTTGCCATGCTGCGTGAGGTTCAGGAAAATTCCGTCTCGACATTTATTCGCGAGACGCTTGGCGTTTTCGTCAACATGACAGAGCAAACATTTTCAGGCGTTTACTCTACGGCATCGAAGGACACCCAGTGGCTATCCCTGGCAAATTACGCATCCCTTGTCTGCGGAGACAGCTTTAGACCAGCGCAAATAGCCCAGGGCGAAAAAGACGTATTTCTCAATATCCCTGCATCAATCCTTCGCTCCTACCCGGCAATCGGGCGAGTAATCATCGGCTCGTTAATCAATGCAATGATGGAGGCGGATGGCGCATTCCGGCGACGGGTTTTGTTCATGCTCGATGAGGTCGATCTGCTTGGCTATATGCGCATACTAGAAGAGGCACGTGATCGCGGGCGCAAATACGGAATCAGCTTGATGCTGATGTACCAGTCCGTTGGCCAACTGGAACGCCATTTTGGCAAAGATGGTGCAGTTTCATGGATCGATGGATGCGCATTCGCAAGCTACGCTGCGATCAAGGCGCTCGATACCGCGCGTAATGTGTCGGCGCAATGCGGGGAGATGACGGTAGAAGTGAAGAACAGTTCACGCAACAAAGGATGGGATAAGAGCCATCTTTCCCGAAAATCTGAAAGCATCAATTTCCAGCGTCGACCGCTTATAATGCCGCATGAGGTTACCCAGTCTATGCGCAAGGATGAACAGATCATTATAGTACAGGGGCACCGCCCCATCCGCTGCGGTCGCGCCATTTATTTTCGACGCAAGGAAATGGACACAGCCGCCGCAGTCAACCGGTTCGTTAAGTCCGGAAAATGATAAATCAAAAAAGTATTCGCGAAGCTGCCGTTAGCCCCCGCTTTTTACCGTCTAGGTAAAAGGCGCTTTCGCCGCAAAGCAGTGCGTCAAAGCCTTTCCGATAGAACAAGGGGACGTCGGGTTTGTGAATTCAAGACCGGTTGATTTGAAGGGATGGGGCCCCGTCTCCGGCAGAAAAGAGGAAGGGGCACGAACCCGGGTGGAATTCGCGTCTAACATTGCGGAGGTTTCACGCTTCAACACAAGGATGTATCTGACTTCAGCCAGACCTGAAACCGCCACCGCACACTTTCGAGCATCAAACCCGGCGAGCCTGATGATCAAGGTGGTTCGGTCCACCCACTCGCCGCTGCTGTCGACTTTATCGAGCGAACTGCAGAACCGATTTTCAATCGGCGAAGGTGAAGCCCTTCCCGCGAATTGCATGCAAAGGGAGCACGATCCCGGCTTTTCTGGCCCGCCGTCTCAGGCGACTCACAATGGTATCCAGGTGAGCATAGTTGAACTCATAAGTATCTTCTCCGAGCGCAACGACCAGATCATGCCGCTCAACTATTGCGCCGCGCTCAACCAACAAACGGCTCAAAATCCGTTGTTCGGATGTCGTGAGCCGCAGACGATGCCCCCGGCCATCGGTAATGACCCAGCCGCTTTCCACCAGTGCCCATTCAGGAGACGGACACGGCGAAACAGTTATGGGCTTCTCCAGACGATTAAAGACCGCCGTCACAGTAGCAGCGAGTTCCCGAACATCCACTGGTTTGACGAGATAGGCATCGGCGCCAGATTCGAGACCATTAATACGATCATCAATAGAACCGCGAGCTGTCACCATAATAATGCCGACTGATTGCGATGTTCTCAAATGCGCGGCCGCGGATAGCCCGTTTTCCCCCTTCAGTCCGACGTCGAGAATAACAATGTCTGACGGCTTGGCTGCATATGCTCGGTACAGAGCTGCAGCGGATTCGAACCCATGAGTGTTCAAGCCCAGACTGGCTAAACCAAAGACCATTTCCTCGCGGAAGTCGTCGTCATCATCGACCACATATACGAGAGGGATACTGGCGGCATCATCTTTTCCACGTCTCTCGTCGAAATTGGGGCGATTTCGTAAGATATCTGACATTGTCAATCTCAAGTATTCACGACGTTACCGGTATCGGCAACTTTTTGGCATACAGGTCCGCGGGGGCAAGCAGAAGAGCGGCTAAATCTTGCTCACTGAACGCGAACTCTTGCCAATCCGCTCCTCGTATAGCAATGACGTCTTTGGTGCATTATCCAGATGTCTCACTTTTATTGCCCAGCGGTCTCATCCGGCATGCTCTTTCAACGCCACTCCCGAATCTCAACAAGTGTGCGCGAAGTTCCGGAACAAGCGGCTCAGACAACCGCTCGCGCCGCGCTTCACCGGGCATCAAGCCGAAACGTTCACGGAAACTACGCGAGAAATGGCTAGCGCTCGAAAATCCGTGTTCAAATGCGATTTTGGCAATCGATCGCGGAATCATGTCTGTTTGCGTGATCTCAAGAAAAGCTGCGTCGAGTCGGCGGTCTCTGATCACGCCCGCAATGCCACCGTCTTCCGCAAACGCACGATAGAGATGCGCGCGCGAGACATTAAAACGACGAATAATCAAGTCCAGGCTAAGTTCCGGATTATTGAGATTCCGATCGACATAATCCAGAACCCGCTGACGTAAGGCAATGCTTAAGGGGCGAAGTTCTTCAATCCCTGTTGCGCGCAAACCTTGCAAGGCGGCGGCCAGAATCGTAACCAACGATTCCTGCACTGCGACAATTTCGTCATTCGATAGATGTTCGCTCAGGCCATTCAACCCCTCGAGGTAAGCAGTGATCAACTGCGTCATCGGAAGATGTGCTTGCAGTACTACACCATGCAGATTTGCATGCCCCGTCGCCTTCGCCAGAATTCCGCGCGGTATAAGAGTAGACAGAGTGCCGCCCGCGGTCACGTCGCTCTGAAGAACTTGTGTTAGATCAAGGATACAGATATCTCCCGATCGTGCCGTCAGGCTGTTGTTCGCGGCGTCGCCCAGGATTTCCCCTCCCTTTACAACCGCAACGAGGAATTGATCCAGACCACTCCATGCTATTATACGTCGGTCGCGATTATATCGCTGAGAGTTAAATGTAACGGAAGCCAGAGTAAACCCGGCTATCTCGCGAGATCTTATGGCACCCTCCAGTCGACCACTTTTGCTTCCAGGAATCGGTGTCGTTTCATAAAAGGGTCGGGAAGCCTCCCGCCAGAAATCATTCCTCAGGCGTTCCTCGACGAAATCAGTTGAAATAATAACGTCCTGACCGGATTTAGCCTCACAGCCATTTTTCTTCACCGACATTTGCCGCCCTGTCCTTCGATCCAACTGCGAGTCGAGGTATTTACCTGCGAGAAGTTATAACACGCGTTTTGTTCTGCATAATGCCTCGTCCCCAAACTCAATCCTGGATCGCCTCACGCACAGGCTCATGCCGATTGAGCGAGTAGATAATTTTTTGTGCTATCTCCGCGGTTCAAAAGGCCCGAGCAAGAACCAATTCACCATCCTGTTCGTTTAATGGCGCTGGAGACGGTCAACGTCAGTTATATCAGTAATAGCTAACAGTGCTTGCATTAATATTAATTTTCATCAATTTACAAAACAGTCTATTGATAGGATATCAGTATATCAATGAGTGTGTTCTTCTAATGGAATGAAAAGCCGGGAGCCTGTTGCTCAGAAATTTCCCCGTATCCGGAGGTTGATGATGTCTAGATGGACAATAGCTGCAATGGTTTTGGCTGGTGGGACGTTCATACCGCCCGTCGTCTTCGAAGCTGGGGCACAAACGACAGTAGAGTGCCGATCCAGAGACTATAAATATGATGAATGCTATGCTGGCCCCCTGTCCAGGCCACAGCTCATTCATCAGACATCGAGTGCCTCTTGCATATTAAACCGCACATGGGGATACAACCCGAAAAGCCGCTATATATGGGTGGCTCAAGGGTGTTCGGGTGTGTTTGCGGATGTGGGTGGCTATCATCACGGTCGTGGCGACGGGTTTGATCCAGGAGCACGCCAGTACGATCACCGAGGCCATGATGTTGGCGGGGTAGTAGCGGGCGCGGTACTGGGAGCGATTGTTGAAGGAATGTTGACGGATCATCCGAAGAAGCACCATCACACGACGAGCAACCACCGTGATACGGACGACTATAATGGCTGTCACGGCATTGGATGTAATGTTGACCGACCGAATAACTCCGGTGAGATCGATACGACGCCCCAGTTCGACAGAAACGGGGAACCAAACTACGATACCCACGGCAACTACATCGGCTGCCATGGAGTTGGCTGCCTGGTCGATAGTCAAGATTAGTAAAAACCGTGCAGCCCGCCCTCCTTCAAATATTACAAGACCCACGACGAATGTTCATATTCGTGGATAGACTTCATGTCACTATCACTTCTTAATATTTCCAGAACCTGACACTCCGGCATGAAAAACATTCGAATGCGTTGAATCAATTTATACCTTTATCACGTTCCAATGGGAGAATTGAATGACAGGCCTGAAACCCAGACATTTACTGCTTGCGTTTTTACCCTTGGCGGTTGCCGGATGCGTTACCGCAGATGATGTATACCGGGACAACTGTACCTCCTTCGGTTTCAGGCCCGGCACTGATGCATTCGCAAACTGTATGATGGAACAGAGCGCACGCCACGATGAGGATGAACAACGCGCACAAGATCGCATTTATGCTCAAGAACAGCGCGACCGTGAGCGCAAAAGGGAGCGTCGCCGCCGCGAGGAACAACAGATCGATACCAGGCCTCAGTTCGATAAGGACGGCAATCCAAACTTTGATACACAAGGGAATTACGTTGGTTGCCATGGAGCCGGATGTGGGGTCGACAACCCCGATAATCCGGCTGATAGTAACAACTAAAAATCTGAACGGTATCAAAAATCTGAACGGTATCGCCGCTTATGTCTAAAAGCTGTTTGACCCGGGCAAAGGTCAAGATCGGGCCGCCGCTGCGTCAAATTCTATCGCCTTTGACATTGGGCGTATCCGTAGCATGGCTGGCTATAGTGGCGTGCCTTGGCTGGTGGATTTCCCACCTTGCAGTATCAGCTGAGACCAGGAGATTGGCTGCAAGCGCCGAGTATGAGGCACAGACAACGGCGCGCGTTGTTGATCGGCTGTTCACGGAGATGAACAGCGTCGCCAACATGGTTGCTAAGCAGAACCGGGTAATCGAACTTGCGTCTCGCTATCGGGTTGATCCCCCGGGCTTCTCGGAACTAACGCGTGAAGAGCGGGCAGCTATACTTACAAGTGATCCCCTCGTTCGTCTGGTCGGCGATTTCATGACCCGGCTATCGGACGACCTTCACTATGCCCGTATTTATATGAACAATTTGTCACACGATACCGTAACATCCAGTCAGTGGGCTGATCGCTTTAACATAGTGGGACAGATTTATACCGGCCGGGCATATCTAATTGATGCATTGCGCGATGGTAGCGGGCAACTGTTTGGTATCGCTCGCTTGAACCAGATGCCATCGTATTTTGTTACCAGTCGGATTGAGGGCACTGGCGACGAGGCGCTGGGGTCGGTTACGGTGCGGTTTGACGCACCGGTAATGGCACGCTATCTGACAGGTCAACACGTCGCATTGATCGTGAATCGCCAGGGACGAGTAACGACGGCATCTTCTGCGACATTCATGCTACGCAACGTTGCGGCGGTTTTGCCGCCCGAAACCCTGCAGCCTTCAAACAGCGACGAGAGTCCAGGAGAGGCGATGGCCGTGCAGCAAATTGCGGACGTGGAAGGGGGCGACCAGTGGTTGATCGACGGCCACTCCTATCTGATACGGCATCAGCCGCTGGGTAACGCGCAGTACCAGTTACTTACCTTGGCGCCGCTCGATTATTTGGGCGCTCTACAACGGCAATATCTTGTCGCCGCCGGGGGCGTTGCAGCCTTGGGCCTTGCGCTGATTGTACTTGCTGGTCGTTTGGTTGACCAACGTACCGAACGCCGTCAGCGAGCAGAGCAGGATCGCATTCTGGCCATCTCGCAGGCAGCCGAGCGCGAGTTGACCATCAAAGTACAGGAGAGAACGGCAGAACTAGCGGAGAGTAATGCGTCACTTGAAGCCGAGGTGGAGCGCCGCCGGCTGCTTGAGATAAAGCTCCAGCAGTCTCTCGACTCGGTTAACGATGCTCTTGCACAGCAACGGGACTTTGTAGCCGTGGTGTCCCACGAGTTCCGGGGCCCGCTGGCAGTGATTGCAGCTGCTGCTGACAACCTGCTCATTTCATTGGCTGATGGCACAGACAGCATAAAGTTACGCGTCAGCAAAATAAGCCGCACTGTTAAACGTATGGCATTGCTAATCGAAAACGTGCTGGCTGGCGACCGGATAGATGCGGGACAATCACAATCCGGGCAAGCGGATGTATTTGATCTCAACGAGATTATACACACGGCACGGATGGGATTTGATGAGGCTGCCGCTGATCGCATTACTTTCGTGAATGGTGGCAGAACGCCGGTTAAATGTGACCGCGCCCTTATAGAGATTGTTCTACACAACCTGATACAAAATGCGCTGAAGTACTCTCCTGAGAATTCTCCAGTAAATATCCAATTGTCGACTGATCACAATATGGCTCTTATTACGGTGACTGACCAAGGCAAAGGCATCACTCCAGATGAGCGTGAACTGATATTTATGAAATACTTTAGATCGCCTGGCCATACTACAACAGGGTTTGGCCTGGGACTTTACATATCACGCGAGATTGCCCGACAGAATGGGGGCGATATCACACTGATGGCCAGCGATACCACGGGATCAACTTTTTGCTTCTCGCTTCCCATTGAGGCAGAATTTGGGGCAAGTACCGTATCCAAAGCGGAATAACGACCGTTGTTGGACCGATCATCCGAACCTCATTTATCGGAATTGCCACGCCGCCGTTCCTGATGCACGTTCAAGACCCGGAATTGCCCGGCTCCGGAACCGGCCATGACGCAGATGCTCATATCAGAACAAGAAATGGCGCCGCAATGACAGGAAGTGACAGTTTGTGCCAGTTTCTGCAATTGCCTTATGAGTGCATGCTGTTAGACATACCGATTACAAGTATCACATGAACGATGGTGATTTTGCGTTGAGCGATACAAGTATTCTCTATCTTGTTCCAGATACGGGCGCGGCATTTTCGAAAATTTTGAGAACAGTATCCGGGTTTGGAAATGATTATTCAGATTTCCAGAAATCGACGACCATCAACGCCGGATATTATTATATCGACGCAAATTGGCTGCGTCAGGGATGCAAGTTAGATGTGGAAGGGGACATCAATGAAACCAGGGCGAAAAAAAAGCAGAAATAATGATCAGCCTGAAGTGACTTGGCTTCGTGGAGGTCGTGTCGGCAAGTATAAGGGAGTTGCTGGTGGCATAGCGCCTTGTGAAGCGAGCTTTACGCTGTCCCTTACAGGTTTGTCAGCCGTCTCAGCTGCGGTGTTTGCATCGCTCTTTGTTTGGTCTTCACCATCACGGGCAGGTAGCTGTGTGGAAACCACGCCAGCTTCGGGAACCTGGACTTGTTCCGGTCCTGCTTCCGGCAGCGATACATCGGTCGCTATCTCATCCTCTCCGCATGTTACAGTTGTCACTCAGCAGGGCTTTGGTCTTTCGGCCGGCGCTGGCCCGGCTTTTGTTGTAAGTTCAAGTGGCGGCATAAGCATAACGGACCAAAATGCTTCTTCCATCACGTCTTCTGGTGACCGAAGTATTGATGTTTACAATGATGCTACTGGCGACGTATCTGTCACGTCGAATGGTAGCATAACCGGCACAGATGCTATTTATATCGCCAATGATGGCACGGGATCTACAATGGTCACAACGTCAGGGACAGTGACCGGAACAACCAACCATGCCATCTACGTTGGTAATAACGTTGACACAACAGATATAATCGTCAGCCAAACAGCCGGCACCATTTCTGGTGCGCGGGATGGCATTCATACATCTCAATATGGAACTGGTGCTACGGTAATCAGTGTCTCCGGGGACGTGAACGGTGTAGGTGATAATGGCATATGGGCGGCAAATCAGGCTACCGCGACAGACATCACCATTACCCAGGAAGCAGGTAGTACGATCACAGGCTATACGCACGGTATTCGCGCAGATAACCGCGGTACTGGAGCTACATCGATCACAACTGCTGGGATCGTAAACCAGACCCAGACAACTGGCGCTTTAGTTTATGACACCTATGGTGTCTATGCCTACAATTATGCATCTTCGACGGATATTACCCTTACCCAGACCGCCGGAGCGATTTCCGGCAATTATTTTGGAATGTATGCCAATAATCAGGGTACGGGTTCAACGACGATCGTCAGTGCGGGCAATGTGACGGCAGCGGTATCTGGCGGTCTCTATGCTTTTAACGCCAGCACAGCGAAGGACATCGTTGTCAACCAGACATCCGGAACGGTCAACGGTGGTACTTATGGTGTTTTCGCAGACAACACGGGAACCGGATCAACGACAATTACATTGTCTGGTGACGTGATCGCTTCTGGTAACTACGGCGTCTATTCGCGAAATCGCAGCAGCGCAACCGATCTGACTGTAAAACAGACCGCAGGCTCTATTGCTGGCAACACCGCTATTCTCGCTCGGAATCAAGGTACGGGCGCGACGTTGGTCAGCGTTGTGGGTACAGTAACCGGCGGTGCGGGCGCGGGCATCCAAACGATAGCAGCAAACGGCTCGACCATCGATATTGCAGCTTCGGCAACAGTCAGGGCAACATCCGAGATCGCCATTCGGGATGGCGGTGCTGCTGGTAATTCGACCGCGTCGGATACGGTCGGGGGCAATGTCATTGTTAACAGCGCTGGCACTGTAACCGGCGATGCGATCCTTGGCCTCGGCAACGATACCTTCAATCTGGCTGGTGGAAGCTATAGCGGTAATATTTACGGCGATGACAGGGACGATCCCCAGAGCAATGACGGTATCGCCAACCATGAAGGCGATGATACGTTCAACTGGACGGGCGGCAAACTGACTGGTGGTTTCTACGGTCAGGATGGTTCCGATACCGCAACGGTGAGTGCATCGAGCTATGATGGTTCGCAGGTGCTTGACGGTGGCGATGACACTTCCGTCGCCGATGGCATGATCGATACGCTCACGCTCAAGGGTGTGACTGCGACCACGAATGGCGGCAAGATCACCAATTGGGAAGTCGTCAAGCTGGACGGTGCCAATCTGTCCATTGATGGCGGTGCATGGCATGTCGGTGAGCCAGATGAAGGAACGACCGGTGTGTTCCTGAACAACGGTTCTACCCTTGACGGCATGGCGTCGCTCGACTTCGACGGCAATATGACGATTGATTCAAGCTCGACTTTTGTTGGTACAGGCGACGGAGCCGGGGTTTACGCGTTCAGCGGCGATGTGACCAACGCCGGAACTATCACCACGGTCGATGATGCCGTGGGCGATGTTGTGATCATCGGTGGAAACTACAACGGCAATGGCGGACAGATGCTGTTCGATGTTGCGCTCGGTGATGACAACTCCAAGACGGATATGATCATCGTCAATGGCGATACATCGGGCACGACGAATGTTGGCGTCAACAATGTCGGTGGAACCGGCGCGCAGACTAATGAAGGTATCCGTATCATCGAAGTGAACGGAGCTTCCAATGGCTCGTTCTCGCTCATCGGCGATTACACGGTTGGCGGCAAGCAGGCGGTTGTTGCAGGCGCATACGCCTATCATCTTTACCAGGGCGGCACTTCAACACCCTCTGACGGAGACTGGTATCTGCGTTCACAGCTCAAGCCTACTGAACCTGAAACGCCGCTGTATCAAGCTGGTGTACCGAGCTATGAGGCGTATCCTCAGGCCTTGCTTGGTCTTAATGGCCTACCGACCCTACAGCAGCGTGTTGGCAACCGCTTTTGGGCCGGTAGTGGCAACAAAGTTGTTGCGCAGGGCGCTGATCCGGTCGGAACGCCTTATGCCGCTCCCGAAGAAGCTGGCGTTGCGATTGGAGGCAACGGAGTCTGGGGTCGTATCGAAGGCGCCCATAACAGCATCGAACCTCGTTTCTCGGCCTCGGCTACCGATTACGACCAGAATGTTTTCAAACTCCAGGCCGGTATTGATGGACTGCTGACTGAAACCGAAAACGGCAAGCTGATTGGTGGAGTGACGATCCATTACGCCCATGGCAAAACAGACATAAACTCCGTTTACGGCGATGGTGAAATCCGTACGGACGGTTACGGTTTTGGCGGCACACTGACGTGGTATGGCGAAAACGGCTTCTATCTCGACGGCCAGGGACAGGTGACGTGGTACACGAGCGATCTGAATTCCCTTCTTGCCAACACAAATCTGGCCGATGGCAATGACGGCTTCGGCTATACCTTCTCGCTGGAAGGTGGCAAGCGGATTGCCATTGACCCGGCATGGTCCCTCACCCCACAAGCACAGCTCGTCTATTCGAACGTGGATTTTGACGCATTTACCGATGTTTTCGGTTCTCGTGTCAGCATTGATCACGGCGAGAGCCTGCAGGGCCGTCTCGGGCTTACACTTGATCATGAAAACTCATGGCAGAATGACAAGGGCTTGCTTGACCGGACCCACGTCTACGCCATCGCCAATCTCTACTATGAGTTCCTTGAAGGAACGAAGGTCAGTGTTCAGGGAGTGAGCTTTGCAAGCCGCAATGATCGCGTTTGGGGCGGTCTGGGTATCGGCGGGACCTATAACTGGGATGATGACAAGTATTCGATCTATGGCGAGGGCCTTGTCAACACCAGCCTCAACAACTTCGGCGACAGCTATTCTGTCAAGGGAACAGTGGGCTTTCGCATGAAATGGTAAAATAGTCACCGAGGGCTGATGTTGACGCCCGAACGTATTCAACATCAGCAATCGTGACAGACCGCTGTCAGTCCGCCCTCATTTAACTGACAGCGGTCTCCCGATTTATTCAAGACGTAGCCGGAAAGAGCCTCCGGGTTACCTGTAGATAAAAAGTTGAAGGAGTCGCGTTAATGGTTGATCATTCCATCAAAGGTAAAACCGTTCTTATTGCTGGCGGCGCGAAGAATCTTGGCGGACTCATTGCGCGGGATCTCGCCGTACACGGCGCAGGGGCGATTGCGATTCACTACAACAGCGCGACGAGTAAGGCCGATGCCGACGATACGGTAGCCGCAGTGAAGGCATTGGGTGCCCAGGCAGTCGCCTTTCAGGCAAACCTTGTCACAGCCGGTGCAACCGAGAAGTTGTTTGCCGACACCATTGCAGCAGTTGGCAAGCCGGATATTGCTATTAATACCGTCGGCAAGGTATTGAAGAAGCCAATGGCCGAGATTTCGGAAGCCGAATACGACGAGATGTCTGCGGTGAACGCCAAAGCCGCTTTTTTCTTCATCAAGGAAGCCGGCAAACAAATAAAGGACAATGGCAAGATCTGCACGCTCGTCACCTCCCTGCTCGGCGCCTATACGCCATTCTACTCCAGCTATGCCGGCACAAAAGCTCCGGTGGAACACTTCACGCGCGCAGCTTCAAAGGAATTTGGAGAACGAGGTATTTCAGTAACCGCTATCGGACCTGGCCCGATGGATACGCCGTTTTTTTACCCAGCTGAAGGCGCCGACGCGGTTGCCTATCACAAAACAGCTGCAGCGTTGTCGAATTTCTCGAAAACAGGACTGACAGATATTGGGGACATAGTTCCCTGGGTACGACTTCTGGTCTCTGAAGGCTGGTGGATGACCGGTCAGACCATTCTGGTAAATGGCGGCTACACGACCAAGTAGTTTATTGCAACGGGAACTGGTACCGTCTGGACTGAAGGATGCACGACAACAAGAGGTTGGGACAGGACATGAAACGTTTAGCGACTGCGGGTTTCCTTATCCTCGCAATAATGCAGTCGTCGGTCGCATACGCCGACCTGAAAGCGGCAGACCGCAGACTGAATAATCTCTATAGCCAAGTAGTCAACTCTCTGCCTGCCTCAAATCAAATGCAGCTCAAGGAGAGCCAACGCAACTGGATCAAGTATCGCGATAGTGAGTGCCGATATCAGCAAGTAAACTATGCGATCATGGTTTCAGAAGCAGATTGCAAGGAATTTCTAACACGCCAAAGAGCTGATCTCCTTAACCAACAATTAGGCTGGCTGAAAAAAATGGCCGACGAGGCTGACACCGAATCCTCGACAGAATGCAGACAGGAGATCGGTGCGAAGGCAGCAAACGTTCTTGTTAATCAATGCAAGGAGATCTCACCTGCAACGCACCCGCCGTGTAATGCAAGCAATTCGTGCGACATGATCAGGGATGAAATCAAGCGTGGTTGCGGCATGGTCGGTGACAAGAAGCCACCTTACTGCCAGTAGAAATGGCCTTTCAATCCGTCTGCGAGAGCTCTTCCGCTCGCCGGTGTTTTGGGAAAGCGGAGCCGGCAGATGAACTGATGAAGCGTAACAATGCATGGTTCTTGATCATACGTTCCTTTTTCGCTGCCAATACGACCTGACTGCATTCTAAGAAGGCCACATTAAATGATCAATTCCTCGTTGGAATGGTCCGTTCCGTTATTGATCCTTTTTTGCGGTACTGGTTTGATCGTTGCAGGCCGGTTTGGAGTTCAGACCACCCGTTGGGGTGTCGGACTTTGCCTGCTTGGAACCGGCTATGGCTTCATGCTTATCCGTACCGAAACATTCTCGGCGATTAAACCGCTGTGGGAAGACGCGCTGATCCTGACTGGCGTCCTCATTTGCTGTCGAGCACTTACAGAACGCTTCAAACCTGGTAACGTTCAAGCTCTGGATTGGCTCGTTGCAGGCTTATTCCTCTGCACAGCCGCCCTATCACTGATACTTTACCAAAGCGTACGGCTAGAGACTTTATCGATACTTGTAGGCACAGCATCGCTGATATTAATTTCTCTTTGGCGTGTAAAGTCGCTGAAGAAGACGGCTTCTGACAAGATATTTATAGCAGCATTCATTATCATTGCTTCTTCAATTATATTCCAATGTATATTCTACTTATCATCCAACGATATTGAGGGCCCGATTGGCTCGTGGAGCAACTCATTTCCAGGGGTCATGGTTCAGTATACAGGTCTTTTTGGCGGCGTCTTGACGACCTTTGCGATTGTCATCGCAGCTGGCGTGGATGCAATTCATCATTATCGTGAGTTGGCTCACACCGACCCTCTAACCCAGGTGCGTAACCGAAGAGGTATGCAGGCATTTATAAGTTCGGTTCACCTTGACCAAGGAGCGCGCGAACCAGTGACAATTGTCCTGGCAGACATTGATCACTTCAAGATGGTGAACGATCGATTTGGCCATCACGCCGGCGATATGATTATAGTTGATTTCGCCCAGCTGTTACAAAAATGGGCAGGGCGTGGAAGCTGCGTGGCCCGTTTGGGTGGTGAAGAATTTGCAATTTTGTTACCTGGAACCTCCATGCACATTGGAGTCACGCTAATTGAGGCATTGCGGCTGGAGTTCGCTTCACGAAAATGGCCTCATATATCTGCGCATCTCCATCTGACCGCAAGTTTTGGCTTAACAACGCTGGAACAAGGTGAACCGTTCAACTCTGCAATCGCGCGTGCAGATACGAATCTTTATAAAGCCAAGCAGCGGGGAAGAGACCGTCTTGTAGAGGATAAAGCAGCATAATTATTGGTGTCGGTCGCGTACTTCTGCTTCACCCGTTTTGTGACGGAAAAAACAATATGCTTCCGACGATAGCGGCGTGGCGCGACCTGATAGAAACTGTAATCAGCTCCTCCAGAGCTGATTACTATCGTCGTACCACCCTGAAATCCCGCGTATATGCCCAACGGCTCCCTGACGGTTGCCAGGGAGCTCTGGTTCAGACAATTTACTGGCATTACAGATGAACGCCCGGCGACTCGCTATTGGATAAACAACCCCACGCCCGGTGCGATCGGCAGACCGAGTTCCATCCAGAGGATAAGGAACAACAACCACGAGACAAGAAAACCGAGTGCGACGGGGATTGTCATCGACGCAAGCGTTCCGATACCCGCATCCTTTTGATACCTCTGCAAGAATGCGAGGCAGACCGCGAAATAGGGGCTCATCGGCGTCACGATATTGGTAGAGGAGTCAGCGATGCGGAAAGCTGCCTGAATGAGTGCCGGTTCGAAACCAACCAGCATCATCATCGGCACGAAAATAGGTGCCATCAAGGACCATTGCGCAGACCCCGACGTGATAAACAGGTTCATGACGGTAGCCAGTACGACAAACGATACCAGAAGCGGGATGCCGCCAAATCCGCTGGCATCGAGCATGTGAGAGCCGCCTACGGCGATCCACTCCCCCAGGTTTGTCCACTTGAACCAGGCAAGGAACTGCGAAATGGCAAAGAACAGAACCAATGTCGGTGCAAGCTCCTTCACTGCTTCTGCCATGAAGTTTATGCCATCTTGTGACGTTTTGATTTTACCGACAGTCCGGCCATAGATCCAGCCGAGGAAGAGGAAGAATATGGCAAAAATAGCCACTGCGCTTTCCAGGAATGGTGAAGGTACCAGTCCACCATTTTCATTGCGAAGCGGAGATCCGGCTGGCACTACGGCTGCGACTATAATGGCTATGAGTGCCAGGGTTGCCCAACCAACGCGCTTCAACCCTTTCAGCTCCAGTTCACTGACAGGATGAACATCGAGCACCACACTACCACGATAGGTACCAGCCACAGGTTCGACAATTCGCTCGATAATGAATGCGCCAACAATTGAAAGTATGATCGCTGAGGACGCAATGAAATAGTAGTTGTCGATAGGCGATACGTATGCGTTTGCATCGACAGTGTGTGCAGCACTTGTTGTAATACCTGAGAGTATAACGTCTGCTGGCGTGATCAGCAGGCTCGCATCATAGCCAGCTCCGACAGCTACATATCCTGTCACTGCACCCACCAGAGGATTCCGGCCCATTGCCTGGAAAATCATCGCTGAAAGCGGGATAAGGATAATATAGGCCGCATCAGACGCAACGTGGCTGCACATGCCAACCAGAAAAATAACGAATGTAGTCAGATAGCGGGGGGCTTTCATCACGCTGACCTGCATCAGTGCAGCAATAAGACCTGTCTTGTCCGCAACTCCGATGGCAAGCATAATAACGAGCACCACACCGAGTGGTGGAAACATCACAAAATTCTTGGCCACGGTGGTCAGAGCAAATACCAGTCCTTCGCCAGACACGAGGCTTTTGACGGTGACACTTGCGCCGGTTTTCGGATTTACTCCTGATACGCCGTAGATTGCCAGAACCCATGATAAAAGTGCGACGACAACACAAAGAGATGCGAAAAGGATGACGGGATGCGGCAGTTTATTGCCCGCCCGTTCGATCGCATTGAAAAAACGTTGCATATTAATTCTTCCCTTCCAGGCCCTGTACTGTCCGATCCGCACCTTGTAATGCGGTTCCTCCCGACGACTCAGGGTCGGCATCATGATGAATGGCTTCAAGCAGAGGGGTTAAACCGCGACCTGAAGCCGGCTTTTCAAGGATTTTTTTTGAGGCGCTGTTCGGCTATTGCGACGAACATGCCCGCTGCCACCGGCAATATTTCGTCGCGATAGTTATAATGCGGATGGTGGAGGTAGGCGCTATCTTCACCGTTACCGACAAAGAAGAAGCAACCGGGAATCTTTTCCAGATAGAATGCAAAATCTTCCGCACCCATCGTGGGCAATTGATGCATGAAACCGGCGTTTTCAGCGCCGAAGCTCTCGACAGCAACCTTTATTGTAAAGTCCGTTTCATCGCTGTCATTGACAACAGGCGGAATCCGCATTGTCTGTTCCAGTCTGACGCTTGCACCATAGGCCTCGCAAGTCTGCGCAACGACCCGGCGAAGTTCCCTGTCGATTGTCGCTGCAGCCTCAGGCGAGCCATCGCGCGTGTTGATCATCATTGTTGCCTGGCCTGGAATGACGTTGTGACTATTGCCGCCATGGAATTGGGTAACCGTAACGACACCTGAGTCCAGCGGTGACACGCGTCGAGCAATGACACTTTGCAACGATTGAATAACTCCTGCTCCGATAAATACCGGATCGATGGCCAGGTCGGGGCGGGAAGCATGACCACCCTTACCCGTTATGGTGACCTCATAAAGCGAACTTCCACCCATCGCAGGTCCGGCCTTGGCAAAGACCCGCCCTAATGGGTAACCGGGCCGGTTGTGATAACCATAAATGGTCTCGACCCGGTCCAGCGCGCCTTCTTCGATCATGCGTGCGGCCCCAAGGCCGCCTTCTTCTGCTGGCTGGAACAACAGCGTAATCCGACCAGAAAGATGCTCATGATGCCGCGCAAGTCTGTCCGCCGCCAACAACAGCGAAGCGGTATGTCCGTCGTGGCCGCACGCATGCATTTTGCCGGGTGTCTTCGAAGCGTAAGTCAAACCGGTTTCTTCCTGGATAGGCAATGCATCCATATCGGCACGAAAGCCGATTGAGGAACCGGGACGCCCTGTATCAAGGATGGCAAGAACGCCCGTTTCGGCGAGACCGGTTTTGACTTCATAGCCGCGCTGTTTCAGGAATTCAGCGACCAGATCGCTCGTTGCATGTTCCTCATACTTGAGCTCGGGATTGCTGTGCAATTGTTGGCGAATTGCCGTTGCATCAGCAATGGCATCACTGGTGAAAACAGACATTAAAACCTCCCTGAAAGCAAAATCGGGGCGCTAAGTGCCGCCGATCCTCAGTTCAGGCTTGATATCAAGCCGACAGGCATGCCACAATTTCATAAATTAGTTCATATCGTTGCTTTTTTGGCAAAGCAGAAAGTCCGTTATGCAGCACATTGCCTTGCGCTATTTTCTGGAAGTAGCCCGAACAGGCTCGATTACCGAGGCCTCCGCACAGATGAACGTCTCGGGTTCAGCGATCAGCCGCCAGATATCGCGACTGGAAACCGAGCTCGCTGTGGAACTATTCGAACGCCGACCGCGCGGGATGGTTTTGAGCCCGGCAGGCGAACTGCTGGTCAAACATGTCAGGCGTATCGCATTGGACACCGAACGCGCTTTGGCTGACGTGCGGGAAATGCGCGGTCCGCAGCGCGGGCTAGTGCGTGTCGCAACTTACGAGGGCTTCGCGGTCGATCGCCTGGCGCGTATCATTGCTGATTTTCGTGCGCAGTTTCCGGGAGTTCTTTTTCATGTGTGGGTGGGAAACTCGTCAGAAATTTGCGAACGCGTCAATGAAGGCAACGCTGATATCGGCATTACCTACAGTTATTCCGCACCTGCCGGGGTGAAAATCGAGCGTATCGCCAGAAGGCCAATGTACGCCCTGATTCCACGCTCCCATCCGCTGGCCCGGCGGAAACAGGTTACACTTGCAGATCTGTCAACAGAACCAATGGCCATGCCTGACAAGGGCCGAACCCAGCGTCAGCTCATCGACACCGCTCTGGCTACCAAGGGACTGGCAATGGATCCCGTTTTCTCCACCAACTCGATGGCAACACTGAAGGTATTTGCCTTCGCCGCGGAAACGATTATGTTTTCCAGCTCAGCCGGCAGTAAGGACAATACCCTTCCGGAAAACATTGTTGCCATTCCTGTAGTTGACGAGACCATGAAAGCCAGTGTGCTGCAAATCGTAACCATGCAGGGACGAAACCTTCCGCGGAGCATTGCCGCATTTCTGGACTTCCTTGGTCAATCGGTGATTGAGCGCTGATCGTGCCTGGAGCAAGAAGGACGACACCCATTAATTTCAGCTTAGCTTTCCAACTCGTCGCGAAAGTAAATCTCCGTAGCCCTGAAAGAACCGTCAATTCGCCTGCATTGAACCACGATATCAATTGCAATCTTAAGTGACGAAAGCACTTCGACGCGCTCAAGAGCACGTCCCGCCTCCGATTCTTTGACGAGGGTGGCGAGTTGCTCGAATGCGAGATGTGTCGATCCGGCATGAACGGTGGTGATCGAGCCGGGATGTCCCGAGTTCACGTTTCGAATATAATGAAATGCTGTGCCATCCCTCAGTTCCTGCAGAAGAATACGGTCCGGTCGCATGCGAAGACAGGATTCCAGAAGCTCGCGGGGACCGACTCCGGATAACCCCTGTCCGCCCTTCGAATAGAACAGACGCACATGGTTGGGCTGAGGAATAACCAGCTCTGGTGTGTCCTCGATCGAAATCACTCGTTCATGGTTTGGAATGTGTTTGATCAGGGCCTTTGCAAGGGTTGTTTTGGCAGAACCCGTAGCGCCGGAAATTACGACATTCTTACGGGCAATGACGGCGTGCTGCAGAAACAACTTATATTCGCCGTTGCGGTATAACTCCGCCAGTTTGGTTTCCGATCTTGGACAGGCTGCGCCTGTGTTTCTCGCTTCGGAAAAGAAGCCGTTATCCTCCAGGTCCTCAAGTGCGAAATCAACAGATGAAGGTTTGCGGATCGTGATGCTGACCGTGGCATTCGTGGTTGCAGGCGGTATGACGATTTGAATGCGTTCATCGTCTGGAAGCGTTGCCGAAAGAATTGGCCGCTTTTCATCGATAGACTGGTTCGAGAATGTAGCAACTGCCCTTGCAAGACGCATAAGCCTTTCGAAGGTCAGACCCGGCGCATCATGGGAGCACCATCCATCGGGTCCTTCTGTCAGTACCTGCCCAGGCTTATTGATGATCACTTCATAAAGCGACCTGTCCTGGAGAAAGATCGCGATTGGTGACAACAGTTCGCGAACGACTGCTGCATTCGTGCTGTCCATACTTTACAACCTTTACTTCGTCACCACTTTCGATTCCGGCTTGAAATCACCCAAAATAGCCCGATCGAAGATGCGGTTCTTCGGTTCGGTAACGCGAAGGCGATAAACATCCGAAAAATCGAGATCACGAGCCACAAAGATGGAGACGACCTCGCCTTGGTGCTTGTTTAGCGTTGGGGGAATATCGACCGACTTCTCGACTGCGATTGCCGCTGCTTGCTGACCGGCGCTCATAGTGTCTTGCGCTTCGACACCGCTATTCTGCAAACGACTGCTGGCGTAGCTGGTTGTGTCGCCCACAATCGACAAAAGCAGCGCACTTCCGAAGCGTTCCCACCAATGCCTATCGACGTGGCCATCGAAACCAGAGCGTCCAAGCGCGTCGGTCGCGGGAGATGCCAGCGTGATGATCACGCCTTCGGGCGTCTTCGCTCTATTCCACAAAACGAGCAATCGTTTCTGGCCGCGCTGAAGCCCTCCGCGGTACTCTCCAAAGACCTGCGTCCCCTTCTTCATCAATACCACCCTGCCATTGTCGGAGAGGACGTCTCTGTCAATGACGCAACTCGTGAAACCTGGTTGATCGGAAGCGAGTGCGGTTTCGAGCACGCAAGGAATGGAGTTTCCCATCGCGACGATGAAATTCCGATTGCCAAGCGTTCCTGCGCGTGCGCCTTCAAGAAGTGTCGGTCGCAATAGACTATCGAACCGTTGCTCATCGTTGCTCACCTGGCCCTGGCTCATCGCGTTGCTATCGAGCGGCAAGAAGTTACCATCTATCGATTGTGCCGGATTGTCACCGGATTGCCGCACTGGTGACTTACCCTGTTCCCGGCTATAGGCCAGAACGGGTGCCCGACGTGCGGAATCGAGCAGCTTGTCTTCTATTTCCGGAACTGGCTCCAACGTGGGTATTGGAAGCACCGTCTTTGGCGCAGGCACAGGCGCAACTGGCTCCACCTTCTCCTTTGCTGGCTCAAAAGCGTTGGTTTGGCGAATGATCACACGCTCAGGGTAGGTGCGTTGATCCTTGTTGTCCTTTCCGGAAGTCGACCATATGGCAAAGGCGATAAACGCCACTACTGCGAGTGCAATTGCGCCGCGTTTGACAGCCGGATTGCTGTCGATGCGCTGATCGGTGATCGTCTCGGTGCGCTCTCCGGGGATACGGGCTTCTTCTTCGTCTGCCATGTTTTCCCCCTTTATTGTTCCGCGGGATCGGATCTCACTACACGTTCTACGGAGGGCGACGTGGTGTTGGTATCCGGATTGATGCCGACGCGGCTGTAGGCTTCGTTGAAGACACACAAAACGTCCTTGCCGCGGCGCAGGATGAACTTACTGCTGATCGCGTGAACCATGACTAGATTGCCGTCGACGGATTTCGACACCAGGCTTTCTGAGCCATCCGGGTTTTCGATATAGATTGCCGGCATTTCCTGGTTGCCCACGAAAGCGAAAGTCGTGATCTTGCCGTTATCGTAGACGCTTTGCGGTTCGAGCGACTGGGACCCCTGCGCCGAATAACGCCAGTTACGAGGCCCATAGGCTTCATGGAGGGCCAGCACATCGTCAGCTTCCTCCGCCTGTGCAGCGCGTGCACGTGCTGCAGCTTGCTGTCGTCGCGCGTTTGCTTCATCTGCGGGATACCGGAATTTCAAATAGAAATAGGTGTTCTGACCAACCTCGACGGTCCCGTCACGCGCGGTCAATTCCATCTGGTAGCTGCGAGTGGAACCGTCGCGTCTGGTCGTTACAACGGAAATGTTGGTGACCGGCTGTTTTTCGCGCGGCTTTAGAAACAGAATATTGCCGGCTGGTGCAACTTCCCAGGCGACACTGTTGCCAAGCGCGACATGGGCGATCTCTTCGTCTGCAGCAAACTCAACCTGAACAGAGGATCGTAACGAACCAACGATCCTGGTGATGTTGAAGGGCTGATAATTGACGAAGCGGACGCGGCTATCCTGCGAGGCACTGTGCGGAATCTCGAGTGCATGCCCCGGAAAGGCGGCTCCTGAAAACAGTGCAGATAAAAGGACTGTCTGTCTTATCAATTGATCGCCTCCGGATCCGAACGATATTCGCTAACCGCAAAGCCAAGCGGGTTCACAAGACGATCCGTGGAGGACATGGGTGCATTGGCGTAGGCATAGGTCAGGCTTGCGATCCAGTGTGTCGTCCGGACTTCGTCACCTCGAGTGACGGTGCGCATATAACGCACGGACGCTACGTTCTGATTTATAAGCGAGATTGAAGCGATCCTGATTTTGGTCGTCGCCGCACGCCCATAGATGACTTGCGGCGAATCCGGATTGCTACCGCGATAGTGGCTCGCAAAGCGATCCTGTTCCGCTTGCGTAGAGAGGAGCGCGACCGTCCTGAAATTTGTCTGTGCCTCACTCCAGACATAACCTTCTCGGGCACGAACATATCTCGCGGCAAAATATTTTGTCACCGCTTCATCGTAAGTCCCGGCGGTCGAAGTCAGCGCCGAAACCACATCGACGATACCGGTCGAATTGTCGACACGAACAACGAAAGGCTCCACCGTTTTCAATGGTGTCAACGCAGCGACTGCAAGGATCGAGACGACCGCAACCAGACTTGCTGCCAACGCGATAGACCAGGCCAATCGGTTCGATCGCTCTATCTGGATCATCCGCTCCTGGTCAAAACGGCGCGCTTTTTCGAAGTAGGATTTGAGGCTTTCAGTCGTAACCATCTCCTCACCCCGCGCAAGAACGATGCGATGCAGCGATATCGAGATGGGCAAACGCCGCAGGTTCTTTGCCCTGCTCAACGTAAGGCAATGCTGACATTGATGATCTTGTATCCTGGCGATGGGGTTTCAGGTTTCGGATTTCATCCCATTCCCACATAGCGCGATTGAGCGGACGGCGGGTCTGGCCATCGCACTTCGGCAAGGGATAGTTCAACGATGCGCAGCCGCCAAGCAATGCGGCCAGCGCAATGGACCAGAAAAATCTGTTCATCGGAAAAGACCTCTTCTTTCGATAAAGTCATGTGTTCGTACCTCTGGGGCCAACCGTTCGGCCCACTAGACGAACAGTGCGTTTAAGGGCGCGCCCGGTACTTCTGGTGCTGCGCGCAAGCATACCCTCATGAGCATCACGCGCCGCGCCGTAACCGTAAGCAAGTGATGCGCCACCCGAAGCGAGGGCGGATGCAATGCCGGGGAGTTGATAGAAGACGTAGAGCGCGGCGATCCCGATTGCGCAAAGGGCAATCGGACGCATGAGGACGTCGGAATAGGCGTTGATGGCAGTAAAGGTGGAATCGATACACGAGATCAGTAACGAACCCACCGCAACGACGAGGACTTGCAGAATGACGAAATTGACGAGTTGGCCGATCCAGGCCTCAGTGAAACGCCGGGTCGACTGAAACAGTGCCAATGCAACGAAGATTGGCCCGATCGCCAGTATGATTGCCAATGCCAGACGCGCATAAAGTGAGACGACATAGCCAATGCCCGCAACCAGAAAGCTCACCGCGATGACCAATATTCCTGCAACGCCTGTAACGATATCGATGGGCCAGGAAGCGCGCGACCAGATGTCGGTGGCGGACGCCTGTCCCTTGTCCAGAAGACTGTCAAAAGTGCTGGAGTCTGGAGCCGTGCCGGAGTTGAGCGCCCCGGCAATTTCATGCGGGAGTACATTAAAGAAAACATTCGTGACGTAGGTCTGGTAATCGCCGGCGTTCTTGACCAGCGTTACGATAATCGCGAGCTTGATCGCCCGAAACACAAATTCGAGGATCGGCTCGCTAACCGAACCCCGCAGTACCAGATAACCATAAAGCACGATGTATAGGGTGACGGCAACGGTCAACGGGCCTGTTATCCATTGTGCGATGTTCGACGTTCCATCCGAAACGAACGTTTCCAGTGGTTGTTTGAACTGCCCGTCGATAAAGTCGAACACCTGATACATCGCATCAATTCCCCAACGTTTCGCGCATCTTGCGCAGCCTTCGTTTTCCGTCGGCCGCTTCGGCGTTCACACAACCTGGCGTGCCGCGCAGATGGCCCGGATCATTGCGGCATTCGGCCAGGATGCGATTGAGCAGCGTCTCGTCCGCCATCAACGTCTCAACGGGAAAGGTTGGATCCTTCTCTTCTGAGCACCCGGTCAGGCAGACAAGGACAGCGATCGAAACAAGCCGTTTCATTGCAATGCAGCCTTCATCGAATCCATACGTTTGCGCCAGTCTTCCGCTTTGCGCTGTTCATCAACCTGTGTCTGCGCGCGTTGCACCATTTGCAGCCCCTCCATTCGGAGCACATCCGTCTGGAGAAAAGCCTGTTCCGCCTGAAGCCGCGCCTGGAGATCAGCGATTTCCTTGGCATCGCCGGCCGAAGATATTCTCTCTCGCAACTCATCGATCCCGTCGATGCGTTTGGTAGCTACGTCGTAGATCTGCTGACCGATACTCATCTGCCCGGCATTACTGTTCTGAATGCGCGATAGCTCCTTTGCGTAGTAATCGTCGGCGTCGGTGCGAAAGTTCGAATTGCCCTCCAGAAACCTTGAGGCAGACTGTCCGATCACGCCTGATCCATCGCCCTTGAACAAGCTTTCAATGGCTGCGAAATCTGGAGGCAGCGCCTTGCGAATGACCGGATCGTTAAGAACGCTGGCAACATCGGCCATGTCGGTCAGTTTGTTGAGCGAACCATAAAGTTGCTGCGCCTGCTCGATCTGCTGATGGAGCGCATCGAGTTGCGATTTCAGTTGCGCGATACTCTCCATGTGCTTGAGGATTGATGTTCTGTCGATGACAGGAATTCCTTCACCACTCGCAGTCCCGGCTGAGAAGATCAGCGCCGCAACAATGGCCACACACCGAATTTTATCCGCAATCATCAGCTTGCACTCCTTCGTTTCTGGAAAAGGGGCATCCAGTTTTCAAGCCCGTCGCCGACTTCACTTCGAATTGCATCTGCAAGTTCGACATTGGCAGTCCGACCGGAAAGAATGGCGAGTTCATCGTCAAAGCCGTTGAGGTTCAATTCGGCGACGACGCTGTTATGACCTTGTTTGAGAACGAAGCGGCGGCTTTCGATGCTGAGTTCGCGTGCGATCAGCTCGTATTCACGTTCTGTCAGTTTGAAACCGTCGACATAGTCGGAATGGCTTCCGCGTGCGTTCGGAAGAAAAATTTTCGTTGGGCACTGCTCTATGATGGTGTGAGCGATCGATGAGTTGATCGCGTCTCGAGGACTTTGCGTCGCAAACAGCATGAGGCCATTTTGCTTGCGGATCGTCTTGAGCTTGTTTTGTGCAAGGTCGAGGAAGGCGACATCCTGTAAAGCCTTCCAGAACTCGTCAATGACGATGACAATGCGCCTACCGTCGATGAGTTGCTCCACGCGGTAGAAAAGATAAGCCATCAAGGGCGAGCGGATTTCCTCATTATCGAGGAAGTCGGTCATGTCATATCCGAGCAGTTTTCCACCAGCCCCAAATTCTGCCAAACCGGTTTCATCATTGGCATTGTCGAAGACCCATCCAAGAGGCCCTTCCTTTTCCCATCGGCGCAGCCGGGCAGCAATGCCCTCGGGGTTCGTATTGTCGAGGAAAGTCCGGAGTGCACCGATCGTACGTTGTGCCACCGGAAGATCCGCTAACCCATCGATGGCGGTGGCAATGTCGCGCAGTTCGGTGACAGACAACTGCCCCACCAGCTTTCCAATCCAGTCTGCGAGGAAGATCTTGTTTTCTGGCGTCAGGTCGAGTGCCTTAAGTGGCGCACAACCGGTGGGCTTCCCGTTTTTAAGCGGATGATAGGTGCCACCAGCAGCTCGGATGTAGAGATCGGCGCCGCGGTCCTTGTCAAAAAAGATCACGTGCGGATCGTGCTTTTCAAGCTGGGACAGCATGAAATTGAGCAACACGGTCTTGCCCGCGCCCGATGGCCCGCAAATGAAAGCGTTGCCAAGATCACCGTAATGGAAATTGAAATAGTATGGCGAACCGGATGCAGTTTTGAGGAGCGCGACGGCAGCGCCCCATTCGTTGTCGTCCTTCTGGCCTCCTGGATAGGAATGGAACGGCGACAATGCTGCGAAATTCCGCGAGCTGATTGCACCGGAGCGCGCGCGATATCTGAAATTGCCGGGGAGTTGAGACCACCACGCAGCTTCAAGACCAAGGTCTTCGCGCGCAACAACAGCACCGCCATTGGTGAGGCTTGCGCGCGCTTTTGCGAGGTGGTCGCTCAGTTCTTTTACTGACGAGGCAAACGCTGCCAGTGTCAGATGATGCTCGCCGAGAACAAAACGGTTGGATTCCAGATCGTCCATGGCGTCGTCGAGCTCTTCGATCTGCGAAGCAGCCTTGTCACTGCTGCTGAGCATCTGGTTTTGCTTGCGCCCCATAATTGTACGGGCGTCGGCCTTGGAGACGAAGGAAAAGGATTGCGACAAAATCAGTTCGAAGGGGCTAATCAGGACAGCATCCAACATGCCCGGCTTCGTGGTAGCGGGGTATTCCTTGAAGCTCAGCATCCCGGTAAAGCGGCTTTCAGCCTCGTGCCGGATTTCGATTGTCTCCCGACCGAAAATAACACGATCAGAATAGATCGCCGAGGCAATGCATCCCTCTGTGAGCGGGACCGGCTCCCTTCGTCCGCCGACGAGTTGATGCAAGACCTCGCACGGTTCGGAAAAAAGCAGGCCATCGGCATCGTATAGCGATAACACTCGCGGCTCGAAGCGTTTCAATCCTGCTGTTATGTCGACCACCTTGTCGCGGAGTTGTTTCAGTGCCTCGTGGTCGAATTCGATATCGCCGTTGCGCGCACGGATGAGACGCGAAAGCAGGTTTGCTGCTTTTTCGGCAGGATCGCGCAGGGGTGACCAGACGACCGTCAGATATAGATCGTTTCGAAAAAGATCTTCGCTCACCATTCGCTGGCGATAATTTTCGTTGAGTTGAGCGGAGAATTTCGCATTAAACCGTCCGTCGGGATAGGTCTTGTCACGCCGACGGATCAGATGGGTCCATAGTGCGAGCCGCTCATCGGAAATGTTCTTGTAGAGCGTGTTTATATCGCGGTGCAGAGCGTTGATATCCAGAACATCTGCGGTTTCGAACGAAACGCCTTCAAGTGCAATCATCACCATGAGCGAACGCGAGTTCAAGGCGATTGTCGTTTCATCGACGTGACGCACGTAAGGAATGAAGGTTTCGGGACCGAGCTCCCGGGACTTGAAGATTGCGGTATCAGGCAAGACCGAGATCCCTTTCGTCGAAGCGGCGGGAGAGTCTGAGCGGCGTGATCGAGCCACCACCCCACAGGGAGGTGTTTCGCGACCGGCCACGCGTCTCGACCCAGGCTACGGCGATACGAAACATGTTGTGATCGTGCCTGACGAGCGCACGGAAGATGCAATGAAAAACCACACCTACGAGCGCATAGACGACAGAACCGGCTGCGAGATAGAAAATCGTCGTTGCGATGACGTTCATGCCCATGGCTTCCATGGTGACACCTGCGAACATGGCAGGTCGGGTACAGGCGATGAACAGTGTATCCTCCTCAAGCACAGGCTTTGAGATCGACATTGCCTCAACTCCCGACAATCGTGCTGACAAGCTCGGAAGAACCGGCAATCACGCCGATTCCGATGATCCAGTAGCCAGCCCGACGGAGGTCCATGTAACCGAACATCCAGGCGACTGCGATCAGTATGACCGCGATGGTCGCGATCAACTTGAAGACATTGCCTGTGAGGAGATCGACGATGTTCTGAAGGATGGACTCGATGCCTGCGGCCTGGGCGAAGGCCGGTTCGACCAGGGTTGCGAAAATTATGGTCGTCATAATGGCGGACGTTGCAATCGAGCGCATACGGTAACCATAGGTCATTTTATTCTTCTCCACGCTGGTTCTGGAAAACGAGGACCGACGACTGACGCCTGGACTTGAAGACATCCCAGGAAGGCGCGGTGGCGTCGGAGGTGGCCTTCCGGCCGAGATTCTCTGCGACAGCGTTTGATGTCGCAGCGGCCCATTCTTCGCGCTGTCCATCTTGACTGCTGCCGACACTCAACGTCGCGCTCGTTGATTTTAGCCGTTCGATCTCACGTTGAACCTGGCTGTCATATTCGGCGGATGAACCGGCAGAGATATCTCCGCCACCGTAAAATGACTGAAGCATGATCTTCCCGGCCTCGGTTTCATCGGCACCGGCCTGGACGGCCCGACGATAGGTGCTGTCAAGCAGTGTCGCGGTCGCTTTCAGATTGAGGCACGGATCGAAAGCTTCGGCGATCGTGAGGTTGAGCCTACTGAGGTCATCAAGACCTAATCCCGCGAGACCAAGCTGAATGTCCTGATGCCCGGCGACCAGGGCAGCGGCGACTTCTATCGCCTCGGCTTTTGAGGCCGGCTGCTGCTTTAAAGGGGGGCCGCTATTGATGCGGATGTTAAATGGTTCGAAACGGCTTTCGAGGCTGACAATACCGGCAAGCGTTTCGGTAGCAACGGACGGCGCGCAATTGTGGGCAAGATCGACAAACCATACGGGCATGACTAGAACCACACCCTCTGCTTGCCGACACCGTCGATCGTAACATCAATGTAGTTAGGTTTTTCGCGAACAAGAGGTCGAGCAGTTTTATGGCCCATACACTGACGGTAGCCTTTTTCGTACTGCCATTTGGCATCAACGAACAGGCTATCGTCATTGCGAAGCTGTTCGCTGCGATGTTTGCACAGGCTGCTGTTTACAGCCTGTGCCGAAGTGGAGACGCAAGACACTACGCGTCTGCGATCAGCGTAAGAAACGGTAAGGCGATAACCGTCATTACAATAATACGGTTCGTAGCGAGGACGTGAGCTCTCAAACCCTGCGCTGCTGCAGGTTGGAAACGACTTGCCTCTGGCAAGCCACCGCCATAGCTTTTGCACCGGTGGACGGCATTGTGCATATTGCGTGGCCCCACCGGGATTGGATAAGCACAAGATAACTTTACAACCCCAGTCATCGGCACGAGCGTTTTGACTGGAACCGAGATATAATGCACCGAGTCCGAAAACTGCGATGGCACCACGAAAGAGAAAGTTGCTCATGCCTCCTATCCTCCTATTGTTGTTGGGCAAGTTGTCAGAACACGTTTCGCCTCAACTCCATTACTATGCAAATAATCGATAGTTAAAAAAATGGCAAGCAATTTAAGCGAACGATGGCAAAACCAGGCGCTGGCTCTTTTTGGCCTTCGGGAAATTCTGGAAAAACCGATTGAAGATGAATCGCCGCAATCGCGTATCAAACAAATCGGGATGCTGAATGTACTGTACATGATGCATCAGGCTCATGAGCCACTAACCCTTTCATCTATAATGAAAATTACCGGATTGACGCGCGGCGGCGTTATCGAAACGGTCGAACAACTGGTGCAACGTGGCATCCTCACCGAGACGCTTGGGCGCAATTCGATGGGTCGGGGAACGGCGAGACAGTTTGAATTCGCACGCAACGTATTCGAGCATATCCGCTCCACCGGCGCAGAGTAATTTAACTTATAATCATATTATAAGTTAAATGAATTTTGGTCCCGACTATCCATTTGAAGGGCCTATCTTTGATTACTCCTGTCGAAGCAAGAGGGAACGGATTTCTCGATGAAGCTCTCAACGCAGGGCAATAGGGGATCGCCAATCGGAACGCTGACAAATCGGAAGGGCTTCCTTTATGTGACCGATGAGCGACAGCCGCTCACAGTGCGTCGATCATCTCACTTGAACGCGCTTCCTTCTCAAAAATCCAGTCAAACCCCACCTGTGGTCCCCTTTTGCTGAGAGTGAGGCCGATAGTGAGGAGAGATCGTATTCCAACGAAAGTAACAAAGTCCGCCGCCTCCACCCGAAGGTGAAGGCCATTTGTGAAGGGTCGCAGAAACGCGTAACCGTCGCCAAAACCGATGACGCTCTCACGACCAATAATGTCGATCGACACAAATTGTGCACTGAATTCGGTGTGTAGAAATTTGCCTGCCTCATCGGGGTTCGAAACGAGGACGAACGCTTCAGCACGGTGTTTATACGTAAGATTTTTCATCATAGGGCCTGAGTTTTTCACGTTCCGACGCACAGAGCACCTTTCTCCATTACGGTCGCTGAACTGCTTGCACCTCTGCAGTCGCCCTCACTAAACCAACATATCGATCAGTTACTGCTGATCGTCATGCAAGTGAGACGTCGCGGAGCGAACGAGACTTGATAACGCGATGGCTATCGAAACCCTTCTGTGCGGAACCGAGGCAGTTGGGGCTAGCCGTTGTCGACCAGGAGCTCTTTGACTGCGCTACAAAAACTCTCGATCTCATCCGCCTGATGGCTGGCGGTGAGAGAGACACGCAATCCTGCTTCTCCCCTGGCTACCGTTGGGAAGAAAATTGCTGAAGCGTAGAATTTATGTTTCAGAAGTTCCTGAGCACACCCAATTGATGTCATTTCATCGCCGATACGGATAATGCGGATCGGCAGCGTGGATCCCGATTGGGCTGTGGGCATCAGTCTGTCAAAAAGTGCGATATTGTCCTGCAACGCGGCTTGTCGTTGCCCAAGCTCTGGAGATCGATGGATTTCAGCTGAAGCCAACGCTGCACCAATAGCTGCTGTATTGAGTGATGCCGAGAATGCGTGTGCAATTGCATAACGGCGAAACAAACTTTCCTGATGGGCGGTTCCCAGCATCAGCAACCCGCCAGATGCTCCAAATCCTTTGCCCAACGATGTGACGATTATGGTTCGGTCTCCCAGGTTATCGAATTGGGATCTCGCATAACCCTGCCCTTCCTTACCGACAATGGATACTCCATGTGCATCGTCAATGTACAAGAACAAGTCGTATTTTTCTTGCAGCTGTTTCAATTCATCGATGCGCGCGCCGCCTCCCATAGAGTACACGCCATCGCAAATGTATGCGACGTTTCGGTTCTTTTTGCAGATGTCCTCGAGTGCTTCATAGTCGTTGTGCGGTATCGTTTGAACGGCGGTTTCATCGGCCATTGTTTTCTTGTGGTAGGCAAGGGTCGCGTGAGCAAACCGATCGAAAACCATCGTTGGCTTTATACCGCCAGTCAGATGACCAGAAGCAACCAATGGAAGTGCGCTCATGTTAGCGGCCAGAACGGTCGTATAGGTAATTGAACGGGCTTCGAAGAGCTGCGAAAGCGCCTCTTCGAGTTCGCCAAGCTGTGCGAAGTTCAGCCTTGTCCGCGCGCAGGACCAATGTAGGCTACCGTTTTGTCGAACTGCTTCAATGGCTCCCCCGACGATACGTGGGTGATTGTCCAGCCCGAGATAGGAACACCGGACGAAATCAATGACATTGTCGTTGCGACCGAGTAACTGGACCTGGCGCCTTTCTCTCGGGACCGCGTAAAGCGCCATAACACCTTGAAGGTGAGCCGCTTCGAAATGAGAGCCTGCAATATCGATCAACTTCGCAGTATTGCGAGTACCCGTTCCAGATAGACGTTGAGATGAATCAAACGGAATTCTTGGCATCACATCCTCCATTGTGGTGCCAGTATGAAAGCTGGAAGAAATATTATTCGCAACAAAGCAGTTAAGAAGAATTATAGTTTATATTAATTACAATATTTACATTATTATCATTCATAAGTTTATTGTGAAAATTCGAACGCATATCCTGTCGTATGTACTGTTCGGATAAGGTTCTTTCCGGTCAATTTCCATAGCTGACGCCTCAGATTGCCGACATGTACGTCCACCGTTCGCAGTTGGACATAGTGATGCGCGGGCCAACCGATCTTGATGATTTGCTCCCGCTTCATTACCTGTCCTGGTGCGGCAATGAACCCTCGCAGAATTCGAAACTCGGTGGGCGTTAACCTTATTTCCAGACTCCCAAGTCTCAGGATTCTTTCGTCTGGCAGGATATTTAGATCGCCGATATGGACACGTTCACGACGATCAGACGTCAGTGTCTTGCGTTCCAGTGGCATGGATTCCCGTTTGTGTAAAAAGGACAGAACCCGCTCGGGCACGAATGGATGAGGGAAAATTTCGTCAAATCCAGCCTGTAAAAAATCAAGAAAATTCGTCGAATTACAGGGTTTAGTCAGCGCTACGAGAATTATATCTCTGGTGGCGGGGTTTTGTTTGATGGTAGCACAGACATCAAAAATGGGCTCCGTGTTCTCGCTTGTATCAAACAATATCGCATATGGAATTGCTTCCGTTGCGAAGTTCGATGAAGCTTGCAGGTCCATGAGGCTTGGCACGTAACCGCCGACACTGAGAATGTGACTTAGTATGAGGTAGCTCTGTGGGTTCTCTGTGCAGATCGGTACGTTGAGATTCACGATCAATCTTCTCCGATGAGATAAATGTTGCGACAAAGTTTTTACAAGTGCGATAAATTTTAATAAAAATTGCACATTGGTCAACCAAAATAAGTTTGAAAGTCTATTATCGAGAGTTATTATCATATTTTTGTTACATCAAAATTCGGATCGAGTATATTGCACGGCATGCGTCCTTGGCTACGAGTCCGCCGACTACCGGGTCATCTAACCTTTAAGGTTACGCTCCACAGGTGCTTGTAACTCGGGAGATGTTTCCAGCACCGCTGGAGCTTCACGTTTGCGGTCAGTTCAGCACGTTTCGACGAAATTACGACGCCGGAACTACACGGTCCGGCGTCTGTTTGCATACTTTCGCGATGTTCAACCTCGAACCCACATGTTCCATCTTTGCAGTAACACCCTGGCATTCTCGTTGATCCATTTGGCATCTGGAACCACGACGGTGTCTCGAACTTGTATTGCTGTCGGCATGAAACTCCTGGTTTCATCGGACATCATTGCAATCGCTTCCGTACTCGGAGGTGTACAGGCCAAGACATCGCAAGCCTTTGCCTGGGCGATCGGATTCTCGAGCCAGAAAGCTATGAGTTTGAGTGCATTTTCCCGATTTGGCGCTCCCTTCACTAGCGCAATGCGATCGCCAACCAAGAACGATGCTTCATAGGACCAACCGATTGGGCGCCCCTCAGCTTGCAGAGCACGTGCACGGGTAAGCCAGATTTGGCCGAGCGCATATTCGTTGTTGCGAAACCCCTGGACACTTTGATCTCCGCTCTTCCACCATAACGAGACGGCTGGACGGATTTCGTCCAGTTTCTTGAATGCTCGATCAACATCGAGTGGGAAAAGTTCATCGCGTTTCACACCGTCAGCAAGTAGTGCGGCGGCCAGCACGCGCCAGGGATCGTCAAAATTCGGGAATGCCCTGCCTCCTGGAAACTCGGATACATTCCACATATCAGCCCAAGTCCGCGGCTCCCGTCGACCTTCCTTTTCTTTCCGGTAGACGAGCAACGTTGCGGTCGACTGGAGCAAAGCACCGCCCGGCGCACACGCATTCTCGGGCAAATCAGGCCGGTCAGCGAATGCTTTACAAAACTCGCTCAGGTCTTCGGTTACAAGTCGATGAGCCTCGGATTCCGACTGGATTTCTCCATCAAGATAAAGATCCCAGGAAACGTTTCCGGCCTTGACCATTGCTGAGGCTTTCGCCCGCATTTCCGAATTGGTTGCTGATACCATTCTTACGCGAATGCCCGTCTGCTCAGTAAAAGGATCGAACCAGGCTTCTTTTAGGGCGCGATCGTAAGCACCTCCGGTCGATGCGATAACGACCTCATTGGCCGATGTCGCACCGGCGTGCGCACTTATCGCAAGGGTTATCGCCGTGACAGTCATGGATCTGCAGACGAATTCGGTCACTTTATGAATTATCATGATTGTTTCCCCGTTTTTCAGTTTTGTTTGCAGCGTGTAAGCGCGAACGACAATGCGATAAGGCACATCGACACCAGGACGACCACAGTGGAGGCGGCTGCAATGGTCGGTGTCAGATTAAAGTCAATGTCTTCAAACATCTTTCTACCGATCGTCTTGCCGTTGATATCCGAAATGAAGAACGCCACGGTGGCCTCATCGAAAGAGGCCAGAAAGGCGAAGACAAATCCGGCGCCGATACTTGGGGCGATCATCGGCAACGTGATGTGGAAGAACGCTCTGCCACGTCCTGCTCCGCAATTCAGGGCCGCAAGCTCCAATGCTGGGTCGAAGCGCTGTAGAGCCGCTACTACGGTAATCATCACGAATGGAACCGACAGGACTGTGTGACTGACCAGAAATCCCGAAAAGGTTCCGGTCAATTGATGCGGTGCAAAAACCAGATAGAGGGCGACACCCAGAACAATATGCGGAACAATCATCGGGCCGATCGTCAGTACCTGGAAAACCCCTTTGAAGGGTAGCTCGCCTCTAACAAAAGCGAGAGACGCCATGGTTCCCACAACGGTGGAAGTCAGGGCTGTCGCCAAGGCGATTTTCAGACTGAACCATGTTGAAGCCATCCAGTCAGGGTCGCCGAAATATGCAGCGTACCATCTTAACGACAGACCTTGCGGCGGGAATTGCAGGTAATCCGTCTGGCTGAACGACATTGGGACGATTATCAGTGTGGGTAGGATGAGAAACAACAAGATGATACTCACGAAGAAGGCCGCGAACAGTTTCCAGGCGAGATTACCCATGCGCCATCCTTTCAGTGACATTCTTGAAGTCCCGGTCTCCGGTCTCGAACCGATTGTAGGGAACTGATTAATGGACACTTCCGAACCCCTTATTGAGCGCTAGTACTCGTCGGAAGCACGCGACAAAGATAATTGTCATGCCAAGCAACACAGTTGAAAGAGCAGCAGCGAATGGCCAATCCAGAGTCACAGTAGTTTCCTGACCGATCAGCGTTGCCATCAACATGGAATCCGGCCCTCCAACCAGAGCGGGCGTTATGTAAAAGCCGAGCGCCAAAACAAAGCATAGGGTAGCTCCGGCAAAGATCCCGGGAAGACACAAAGGAAATGTGACGACGAAGAAAGCCTTCCAGGGATTTGCGCCTAGGTTCAGAGCAGCTCGATCAAGGTCCTTGGGTATAGCTTTGAGCGCAGCATAGATGGGCAGTACAACGAAAGGCATGAGAACATGTGCCATCGCCAATGTCACCGCTCCTTGCGTGTAAAGAAGCTTGAAGGGTTGTTCAGTTAAACCGACGGCGCTGAGAAACCCGTTCACGATCCCATTCCGCTGCAATAGGACAATCCAGGCATAGGAGCGAACAAGAACCGAAGTCCAGAGCGGAATGAAGACGCAAATCGCCGCTATAATCCCTGCAAGTTTTCCTGCTCTTGCCATGGTCAGAGCGACAGGAAAGCCCAGCACGCATCCAATGGCAGTCACAGCGACCGCAACGCCAACCGTGGAAGCCAGGACATCAAGATAAAGACTTCCCTCAGCGATGCGTCCATAGCTTATCGCATCGTCCGAAAAACTAAGAAAGATGAGTCGGCCGATCGGATACATAAAGCCGACGACCAGTAGAATTAATAATGGTAGTACCAGAAACCACGATATTACCGGCGGGTATTGGCGTGCGGATCTTCCTCTAAGGAATGTGTCGAAACCGGAAAACGACGAACTCATGCGGCCAACCTCGTTTCAAGGTCGAAAGTCAGGAGTGAGAGGGTGTCCAAGTTTACACCGACGCGGCTATTCTTTCGCATCACCGGTGACGATGTTGTTGCAGGCAATTGGACACGCAGGTCGATATCTGGAAAAGCGTCTAGCCTTACCAGGACAACTGTGCTCGAACCGATGAAGACGGAAGCCTCAACAGTTCCGGACAGTTGCCCTTTTTTCGGGTCGGAAAAGATGCCGACATGTTCCGGTCTCACGGCTAGCCTGATTTCGGAACCGATAGATTTGTGAGCCAGTTTGGGATGAAGCAGCGCATCAAGTTCCACAGCAACACGTTCGGAGATATCCAGAATGCACTTGCCGTTTTTGTTGCCGCGATAAGTCGCCGGAATAAAATTGATAGAGCCGATGAAGTCGGCAACGAAGGTTCTATTGGGTTCGTTATAGAGTTCGGAGGGAGTACCAACCTGCTGGACGCAGCCATCGTGCATTACCACAATGCGGTCGGACATGGTCAACGCCTCTTCCTGGTCGTGAGTGACGTAGATTACTGTTGCTCCGAGATTCTCCTGAATGCGTTTGATCTCAAACTGCATTGCCTCTCGCAATTTCTTGTCGAGGGCACCGAGCGGTTCGTCCATCAAGATGACGGGCGGAGAAAAAACCAGCGCGCGGGCGACGGCCACACGCTGCTGTTGTCCACCTGACAACTGGTTTGGATAGCGGTCTGCGAAGTCATTGAGTCTGATCAGCTCAAGCATCTCATCGACGCGAGACCGGATATCTTTCTTCGAACCCAGTCGTCGCATTTTCAACGGGAACGCAATATTCTGCCGAACCGTCAGATGGGGGAACAGCGCATATTTCTGGAACACCATGCCGACGTTACGCCGGTTGGGCGGCAGGGTAGTTATATCTACGTCTCCCACAATAATCCTTCCGTTCGTCGGTTGTTCGAAGCCGGCGACCATGGTGAGCAAAGTCGTTTTGCCTGATCCGGACGGTCCGATTATTGAAACGAATTCGCCTGCCCGGATGTCGAGCGTGGTTTCATGGACAGCCCAGGTTTCGCCAAATCTTTTCTGAACGCCAGCAAGCATTAATTTCTGACCGATCAATCTTTCCTCCTCCGGAAACCACTTTGGTATCTGTGCCTTTGCGTTCGGTCCTCGATGCGAAATGCATCATTGACGTTCCAGACGCATAGACGTGCTCATCCAGCTACCGCGTGACTCTATGAGTACGCGCTGCTAAAACCTAAAATGACGCGACAAAAACTTTGCAAAAACTTTATATGGTCATTTTGTTGCATCATAATTCTGATGTGTCAACAGGGATTGAGGCTTAGATGAGCGCGATAAAATTGTCGGACCAGGCCAATGAAGGGCAGGCACCGGGTCTTGGCGACGTCGCATACCGCGAAATGAAGGAGCGCCTGATACGAGGCGAATATAAGCCCGGCAAGAAACTTACGGTCCGAGCCGTAGCGGAAGATCTCGGATTTAGTTCCACCCCTGCGCGGGACGCTATCAACCGGCTCACCGGCGAAGGCGCACTGGTCTATTCGGGACCAAAAACTGTAATCGTACCGGTTTTAAATGAAGACAGTTTGCGCGAGATCACACTAATTCGGCTCGCCCTGGAGGGGCTGGCGGCACAGCTGGCAGTCAACTCGGTTACCAATGAAGATATTGAAAAACTTAAAGATATTCAAAATTATATAAACGATGCACTGGATCGTCGCGCTTACGAGACGGTTTTGCGGCATAACAAGGATTTCCATTTTCATGTGTATGGAATGGCCGGAATGCCTCGGCTTTTATCCATGATCGAAGGGGCTTGGCTTAGGGTTGGCCCATCACTTTACGATCTCTATCCAGAGTTTGCTGAAGAAAAATACGGCGTTCGAAACCACCAGCTAGCCATTGAATCGCTAGAGGACAAGGATGGCGCATCCCTGCGCGCCGCATTCGAGAACGACATTCGGGATGGCTATCGGCGCTTGCGCCAGGCGGCACGAGCGCGCTCCTCGGCGAGATAGTTTTTTGTTGTATGGGCTTGACCTTTCGCATTTTTGTTGCAACAAAATTGTGAAGCTAACGCAAAAGCATTAGCTGATGTGCGTTTTAAAGGCCCAATCAATGATACCTAGTCCGAGAATAAACCGTGGCGATCCGGTGGAGAGAACGGAATCGTCACGTCTTTACGCCCGCAGCCTGCAGGTTTTGCCGCAGGGTGTGTCACGCGTCACGATCGATATCGATCCAACACCGATTTACATTCAACGTGGTGAGGGCGCCTATCTAGTTGATGTGGACGATAACCGTCTTCTGGACCTCAACAACAACTTCACCACGCTTATACACGGGCACGGATTCGAACCGATTGCAGAAGTGGTTGCGAAGCTTTTGCGTAACGGGACCTGTTTTTCCAACCCGACGGAACACGAGGTCGCACTGGCTGAATTGCTGATCTCGCGGATCCCGGCAATGGAAAAGATTCGCTTTGTCAACAGCGGGACCAAAGCGGTCATGTTTGCAATCAAGGCAGCTCGAGCGTTCACAGGTCGCTCTGCGATCGTTCGCTTTGAGGGAGCTTATCACGGGGGGTACGATTGGGCTGAAACGGGGCAAACCGGCACCTATCCCACCAACGGGTCCGGTCGAAACGTTGCACGACCAGGATACCATGGTGCGCCGTCCAGCCTTGGCGACGATGTGATCGTGATCCAGTTCAATGACAAGGAGGAGATTGTTTCGAAACTCGAAGGCCACGCGCATCGGATAGCCGGTATTTTGATTGATCCGATGCCTAGCCGCGCCGGGCTATTTGCGCCAAGCCAGGGATTTATCGAGGCACTGACAACCTTCACGCAAGAGCATGGCATTCTACTGATCGCCGACGAGGTGTTGAATATCCGGCAAGGTTATAGGGGGGCTTCGGACCGTTACGGTCTTAATCCCGATCTGATAGCAACCGGCAAGATCATCGGTGGTGGCTTTCCAATTGGAGCCATCGGCGGGCGCGCAGAAGTCATGTCGGTCTTCGAAAAGCGGGACGGTAAGCTACCAGTTCCGCAAGGTGGGACATTCTCCGCTAACCCCGTCTCCATGGCTGCAGGTCTTGCTGCTATGAATGCATTGCCACCCGATGCCTTCGCGCGGCTTGAAGAACTAGGAGATGCCTTGCGTTCGCGTCTCTCGCAGATCGCTCAGTCGCGGCAGGCTCCCTATTCGATCACGGGTGCCGCTTCCCTCTTCCGCATTCATTCCAAACGTGAAGCGCCGACTGATTATCGCGCTTCAATCATGTCGTCTGATCAGAACTTGCGCATGCGAGAGCTCACACGGTATTTCGCCCGGAATGGTGTTCTGTTGCCCTTTGGAGCCGCGGCCAGCCTATCCACCCCGATGGGCGAAAAAGAAATCGACCTCATTGCCGCGCTTTTTGATGATTTCCTTGCACAAAACCCCGTACGGGAGGACCATCCATGAAACATGCCGCAATTACAGACAGCGTTGCCGATCGTATCGCACAAGCACTTGTCCGCCATGGTGTGGAGGTGATCTTCGCACAAAGTTTGCCCTCCGCTGTGATTCTTGCAGCCGAAGCCCACGGCATCCGCCAGATCGCCTATCGTCAGGAGAATATGGGCGGAGCGATGGCGGATGGATATGCCCGGGTTTCTGGCAAGGTGAGTGTAGTCGCGGCGCAGAACGGTCCCGCAGCGACGCTGCTTGTTCCGCCACTAGCCGAAGCTTTAAAGGCGAGTATTCCAGTGGTCGCGCTTGTACAGGATGTCGAGCGAAACCAAACGGACAAGAACGCCTTTCAGGATATTGACCAAATCACCCTCTTCCAATCCTGTACAAAATGGGTCCGTCGACTAAATGTAGCCGAGCGCGTCGATGACTACATTGATGCAGCTTTTACCGCCGCGGCAAGTGGGCGAGCGGGACCAGTTGCGCTTTTGTTGCCAGCGGATTTGCTGCGTTGCCCGGCTCCGAAGAGCGATAAGCCGAGAACTGCTTGTCTTGGCTACTGGCCGCTTGACCGGTTTCGTCCATCCGACGACCTCATTCAGACCGCAGCGGATACTATTGCTGAAGCCCGAACCCCGGTTGTGCTGGCTGGCGGCGGTATTCATGCCGGTGGTGCAGCGGCAGCGTTGGCTCGTCTTCAGGAAATAGCCTCCCTTCCTGTATTCACGACGAATATGGGCAAAGGGGTGGTTGACGAATTCCATCCTCTGTCTGCTGGCGTTCTAGGGTCTCTGACTGGCCCTCGTTCGCTAGGCTTCTACAGTCGTCACCTCATGAATGAAGCAGATCTGGTTATCCTTGCCGGAACACGCACCAATCAGAACGGAACTGACAATTGGCAGCAGATTCCTTCTTCGGCTAAAGTTATTCACATTGACATCGATGCCGGAGAGATCGGACGCAATTACGAGGCATTGCGTTTGCACGGCGATGCACGCGAAACGCTCGCGGCCTTGTGCGAAACATTGTCTAAACGAGACTTCCTTCGGCGCAGTATGCCTCGCCTCAATTACGAAGAAAGAATTGCCGGTTTCTGGGCGGAATATGATGAAGCTCGCCGACCAGTTCTTGATGACCGATCAGGCGCCATGCGGCCTGAGCGCGTTATGCAGGAATTGCAGCCCTGGCTCGACCACGACGTGACAGTCGTGGCGGATGCGAGCTATTCGTCCATGTGGGTTGTCGGTCAGTTGCGCTGTCGCAAGGTCGGCACGAGATTCATTACACCGCGCGGGCTCGCTGGCCTTGGATGGGGTCTACCACTAGCGATGGGGGCAAAGGCCGCTCATCCTGACAAGCCGGTGGTTGCCATTGTGGGAGACGGTGGATTTGCGCATAGCTGGGCGGAACTGGAAACGATGATGCGTATGCAGTTACCCGTAACTGTTGTCCTCTTGAATAATGGCGTGCTAGGCTTCCAGAAAGATGCGGAAACCGTAAAATTCGGCCGCTATACAACGGCGTGCCATTTTGCACCAGTCGATCACGCGGGGGTCGCTTCAGCGTGCGGATGTCGATCTGCCACCGTCGATAATGCTGCTGACTTATCGGAGCAGCTACGTCTGAGTATTGAAAGCGGTAACCCCTCGCTCATCGAAGTTATTACCGATCACGACGCTCATCCTCCGCTTTCTCTTTTTGCGGCAATGGATCAGGCAGCATGACGGCTGGAGCGCGGGAGCGTATAGCAGTCGTAACCGGGGGCAGCTCAGGCATTGGGCTGTCAACGGTTAGACGATTGGCTAGCGAAGGCTACAAAGTAGCGTTTTTCGGGCAGACACCTCAGCGAGTCTCTGCGGCTGGCGAAATGCTCATTTCGCAGTTCGGGGAAGATGCCATCTTTTATCGAAGTGTAGACATAAATGAGGCGACAGCAATTGTCGGCTTTTTCGATGAGGTGCGAAGCTATTGGGGTCCGCCAGATACGCTGATCTGTAATGCGGGCGTATCGCCCAAAGCCAAGGACGGCAAAGCTGCAGCGTTTGTCGAAACGTCGATCGAGGAATGGAACGCAGTCCTTTCAACCAATTTGATCGGAGCTGTCCTTTGTTGCCAACGCGTTTTACCGGATTTGATCAAACGGCGTTTCGGGAGAATTGTTTTAGTTGGCTCTATTGCTGGCAGGACGTTACCCAGGCTCGCTGGCAGCGCTTATACCGCATCAAAAACTGCGCTATCGGGTTGTCTTCGTTCTCTCGTGTCTACGCTTGGCGGGACCGGAATTACAGCCAATATTGTTGCGCCGGGACATATCGTGACCGAAATGACTGGCCCGATTGATTCCGATTCAAATCGTGATGCCCTTTCGCGTATTCCGGTCGGTCGGTTGGGAAACCCTGACGACGTAGCAACAGTGATCGCATTCCTGGCGTCGGAAAACGCCGGCTTCATCAATGGCGCAACGATCGATGTAAACGGGGGAGAATACGTTTCACCCTAATAGCACTTCAGCAGGACGATGAATGTTATGTCGAAGGTTCTTATAAAGACATCTGACGCGCAATTGTTTTTGATGCTTCGTCATCTGCTCTCAGTTGAAGGGTTTGATGCTGATCTCTTATCAGAGCTAAAAGCATTGACGACTTCCGAGATAGGTGCCGAACAGAGCCCAAGCGCGTTGATATTGGATAGTGGCGATGCTGGCCTTTGCGAGTTCGCTCACCTCAGGAGGAAGCTTCCAGGTCTCGCGTTGGTTCTGCTGGCAAAGGATGATATCGATACTGGACTACAGATCAATGAACAATTGGATCTGGTCATGAAACCTCCGTTCGATCCACTTGTTTTGCTGGGATTTCTCCAAAGGTACCGAGGCAATTTCGCTACTACGGATGCCACGAAGGTTGTTTTGACCTATAGCGATCTATTGCTGAACCCTATGCAGTTCAGGGTGTTTCGCAGCGGCCTTCGCGTCGATCTCACACCGTTGCAGTTCCGTTTACTTGAAGCACTCATGCAAAAGCCTGAAATTGTATGGAGCAGGCAAGAGCTTATCGACGCTGTATGGGGTCAAGGAGCTATCGTCGAGCCCCGTACGGTCGACATTCATATCGGACATATCCGCCGCGCATTGGCGCGGTATGGTCCAAACCTGGTCAGAACTGTGCAGGGTCGGGGCTACGCCCTCGATCGGTCGGCAGACCCGTTACAGTGAGTTTCAATTCATGAGGCGCTGAAAAATCCGCGTCCAGAACTGAAAATTACGCTGATCGTCTTCGAACCAGGCGTCGAGCGCAAAAAGCGCGGCAGCTGTGGGGGCCGTGTCTGCATAGATTCGCCTCGTGGCATCCACAATCAGACTGTCTTCCGCGCCATAACGGATAGCATCCTGCTGCAAAAGTTCCCGGGCGGCTCTCACATTCGAAATTTGCAACACAAGCATTCCTCCTGCGCCCGGCGGAGGGTTCAATGAATAGAGCCGGACGTTGTGGAGACCGCATGACGGCTTTTTTTTGACAGCAATCGCTGTATCGTCGTCCCTAGCATGTGTTGCATTGAGAATGCACCCTTTTGTAACAGAATCAAATAGTTGTGGCAACAGTCGGATATAAGGTTTAGATAGAATTCTAGATATTTCGAGGAGTGCATCAACAAAGGAAAATAAGCGCTGTAGGATCGATGGAGAGACCTCCTATCTCGTCGGCAGAACCGCATAGGAATAAAATCTCGCAAACTTTGCAAAGGCTTTCTTGATCGACGTCGTTGAATTTTGCAAATTAAGCCAACACTCGAAATAGTTCGCCCTTACTTTTGACCGACAGGTGCGCCCGTGCTGATGAAAGACCGTATTGATCACTTGCCTCACGTAAAGCAGCGTGAGTTGCAGCGCGTGCTGGAAGTTATCTTCGAGGAATTCGAGGATGCGCTCAAGGAAGGCTCGGCTGAGTTCAAGAAGCGCGGTCGTATCGTCAAGGCCATTTTGTTCGGATCGTATGCGCGCGGCACACAGGTGGATGAACCGCATACCGGCAAAGGCTATCGTTCTGATTTTGACCTGCTGATTATCGTCAACAATCGTAAGCTGGCGGACTTTGAGTTCTGGCGAAAAACCGAAGACCGGCTTATACGCCTGCGTGATGTGCAGACTCCGGTAAACTTCATTGTCCATTCTTTGCGTGAGGTGAACACGCGGATCAAGGAAGGGCGATATTTCTTCACTGACATCCGCAAAGAAGGTATTGTACTTTACGAACTTGATCCTGAGCCGCTCGCCCAACCCGGCATTCTCAATCCGGAAGACGCCTATCGTATCGCGAAAGAATATTTCGACGACCGATTACCGCATGCACGCAATTTTGTACTGACTGCCAATTTTTGCATTGAGACGGGAATTTTCAAAGAAGCGGCCTTCCTGCTCCACCAAGCGATCGAACAAGCTTATTCTACCTTCCTGTTGGTAACAACAAACTACTCCCCGTCTTCGCACAACCTGAAATTCTTGCGTCGACTCTCGGAAGGGCAGCGCAATGAATTGGCCAAGGCATGGCCGCAAGATCAACAGCGCTACAAGGCCTGGTTTAATATCGTCAATGAAGCTTACGTGAAGGCACGCTATTCTCCGCATTTTGATATCACCGAGGAAGCTTTACGCTGGCTTTTGAGACAGACGAACGCGCTCATCGACGAAATCGAGAAGATATGTGCCGTTCAATTGAAGAAAATGAGCGAAGCCCGATAAAAGCACATCCTGATCGCCTCAAAGGGAAATGAGCCGCCAACCTGCTCCTCTCCATCGCCGAATCGGGGCAAGAAGCAGACGATCTGCTTCAGCCAACGAACGTTGACAAGCGGCCATCATTATCTGCCAGCACAACCGCCTGATTGCCAGTCAAGTGATCGAATTCTAACGACTGGAAGGGGGCCGTTAGCGGAATGACCGGTCTTTCCGAATGGAACTGAAAACCAGACATACACGTCCGCCGATGTGTTTGAGTGAGTGTGAAGAACGTGCGCCTTTGCCAATAAACTGCAGTTCCCCACCGCATTGAAACTACCTTGTCCGGGGCTCTCAATTTCCACGCAAAGCGCTGGGTCAGCCGATATAAACGGATTGTTTTTGGCTCAGTGTAACTCGCCGAATAACTACTTTTTTGTTGATATTGCCGTCAAAAGCATCTTCGCAACGGCCAGGATCGGTGCCGCAAAAACGAAAAGAAGCGCAACTGTGAGAAAGGCCGTATCGAAAGCGATTACCGTAGACTGGCCAGCAACAACCCTGTCTAATAAAATTATCGACGCTTGATCGGCAGCCACGGCAGTCATCCCACGGGCTTCGAGAACTGCCGCACTTGTCCCTAATCGTTCGCCTACAGCAGAATATCCAGCCGTGATATGGCTGCTGAGCACAGACACATTGCCTGCGATACTCCGCGTTATTAGAGATTGAAGACAAGCTACTCCTAGGAGACCGCCCAACTGGCGGCCAGTATTGAAAATACCAATCGCGCCAGGGAGACTATGTGATCCCAACCTACTGAATGCGATTAAGGTAATTGACAGAAATAGAAAGCCGAGGCTCATGCCCCGCAGGAGAACGGCGTTCATCATGTCGTCCATCCCGCTGTCGCCCGCTGCCCCTGACAGGAACCACATAGCAATCATGATCAGGACGATTCCGAAGGGTACGGTGGCAATTGGAGAGACGTGCAGGCACTGGATTATGAAGGCAGACAAGAAAAGCGAAAACACAAAAAAATGCTACTGGCGAGCAAAAGAACACCGGTATCCGTTGGCGTGAAAGCCAGGACTGAGATTGCGAAACTCGGAATCAAATAAGTGCTTCCAAACAATGCCGCACCAGCTACAAAACTTACTATGAATGCGAACGTAAAATCGACGGACCTTAAAACACTCAGTTCGAGCAGTCCCTCATCCTCAGGGCGGCTCGCTTGTTGACCGACAAACAGGCAAAACGTCACTACACCTATTCCGGTTAGCCACTGGACGCGACGTTCATCGAACCAGTTCCAACGGTCGCCCTGGCTGAGCACATAGACGAGACAGAAAAGCGTGATCGATGCCAGCAGAAGGCCACTCCAGTCAAAGCGCCTACAGGGAATATGGGTGTCGATGGTTTCTTCTGATAGGAGAACAAGCCCCGCTGCCAGCAATCCGATAGGAACTACTGAAAGAAAAATCCACGTCCAGGAATAGCTGTCCAATAGCCATCCTTGCAGTGCTGGTACGAGGGTAGCCGGTGCAACCACTGCCCCTGTCGCAAACAAGGCTTGTAGAACAGGTTGGCGAGAAGGCGAAAAGTCTCGAAAGATAACAGTTTGTCCGATTACCAGTAGGAGACCTCCCGAAAACCCCTGAAATGCGCGCAGACCAATCAGCAAATCCAGTCGGGTCGTCAACGCAGTGGCCGCACTTACCAATGTTATCATCACAGTTGCCGCAACAACGATAATCCGCAAATTAACGGTCGTCGCAATCCAGGATGCCAGAAGGAACGCGATCATCTTCAGTGTCGTATATCCGATGTCGAGCCAGGCGAATTCATCGGGAGTAGCGTATACGTCACCAATTATATCTCCTTTGCCAAGCGTCAAAGCTGTACCCGCAATCGCCTCAGTCAAAGTGGCAATCACAATGCCCGCGAGGAGAAGGCATCCTGTATTCTGCCTGGTCTGGCTCGAGACATTTGGGGGAGAAATCATCAGCTCTCGCTCCCCAGAATGATCTGAACCCGGGCAGAAAGTCCCGGAACCAGGCGGCCGGGAATTGGGTTCTGAACAAGTTTGATCTTGACTGGAACACGTTGCACGACACGGACGAAATTGCCAGTAGCATTATCAGCAGGCAGGAGACTGAAGGCCGATCCGCTACCCGGTGCAAAACTGTCAACTTTTCCCTCGATAATTATGCCGGGATAGGCGTCGACCGTTACCTGGGCTGACTGCCCGGGTTGAATATTCTCGATCTGTGTCTCCTTGAAATTTGCGACAATCCACACGTCCTTGATTGGCACCAGATCGATCAAGGAAGCTCCCGGAGATACGAGGCGTCCGACGCGAACCTGACGGTTACCAATAACACCGTCAAAGGGAGCACGGACGACTGTATTGTCGAGATCAATTCGGGCCAGGTCACGCGCAGCCCTGGCTTGAAGCACAGCAGCCAGGGCTGCTTCCTTTTGTGTGGTGAGAACCTTGATACGTGTTTCTTGTGCCTCCAGCGCGGCTTCTGCGCCTAATAAGCCAGCCTCCGCTTTTGACCTCGCAGCGTCACTTTCATCGACCTGAGCTCTGCTGACCGAATTTGTGCGAACAAGTTCACGCTGTCGCTGAGACGCTTTGACCGCGAGAGCAAGATCTGCCTCTGCTGCCCGTTTCTGCGCCGTCGCCTGCTTGACCAGAATATGCTGCAGCTGTATCTCCGCCTCCACATTGTCGATATGTGCCTGTGCCGCCTCCACATTTGCTTCAGCCTGCGCCAGACGTGCGCGGAAATCCCTGTCATCAATTCTGAACAGAACATCATTCGCCCGTACATACTTGTTGTCGGATACGTCAACCACGGTGACATATCCGGTTACCTTCGATGCGATTGCTGTCGTGTTACCGCGAACATAGGCATTGTCCGTCGCCGTCCGCTCGGTCGAACGCGCCCACATCCAACCTCCTACAGCGGTTGCAATCGCGCTGAGACAAAACACCAGCCCAACGATTTGCTTTTTCGTCCAAGACATCATCTTCGGCATCGCTATTATGTAAATTTATGCTATGTCCTAATCCGCAATGAGCGTTTCTCAATGCTACGCCCGCCTCCAAAACTGAAGCGGGCCATAGCAATGCGCCGGATGTGAAGGACTATATGCGGAGTCAACGCTGCGATAGTTCTAGAAATCAACGGTCCGCGCTGTCTGAACATTTTCATATGCCGCGGTCCGTTCAGGTGCCGGCGGATAAATCCAGACGGTGTTTATCTCCTGTTTCACCTTTTTTGCCTCCGCGCCCGTAAGTTCGACCTTACCATCCCAACCACGAGTAAAGATCGCCGCATCAGGGCCCAAATCGAGGCAGACGACATAGGCTGGCTGATCATATTTAAGGGTGGCTTCGCCCAATAGTTCGGCGGCTGCGTTATGTCCTGCAAACGCACCAAGACGACGAGCATGCTGACATGACATCAGCGAGAAATTGCCCCTATCGTCGGTGGCTGCCTTTGCCGTATCGCCGGTTGCAAAAATATAAGAATAGCCAGGCACACGTAAATCGGGATCGACAATGATGCGACCCAAGGAGTCCTTGTCCGCATCAAGCTGAGATGTAAGTGAAGAAGCGCGCATTCCGCCAGACCAAATGACGGTTGAGGTCTCTATCCGCTCGCCGCTATCGAGCGTCACGGAAGAACTGTCGAGTTGCGCGATACCCGTGTTGAGCCTCGTTTCGATACCAAGCCCCTCAAGACGGCTTTCAATATAGGGCCTTGGATGTTCTCCCATCGCAGGTGCGACGTGAGGGTTCCTGTCAACGATAATGATGCGAGGTTGAGCAGTCGGCCCCAAAATGCTCTGAATACGTGCCTTAAGCTCGGTCGCAACTTCCAAACCTGTGAAACCGGCGCCCCCAACCACCAGGGTATCTCGCGCCGGACTTGCTGGCTGCGCAGCGAGACTGTGCAAATGTTGATCCAGTATTATCGCTTCCTCGAGATGGTTGGACGCAAAGCCATATTCGGAGAGACCAGGAATTGGTGGTTGAAAGCCGCGACTACCGGAAGCAAGGACGAGCCTGTCATAGGGTAGTGAGGAACTTTGACCGCGATCGTCAAGGACCGTCACACGGTTGTTGGCCGCATCAATTCTTTCTACCGTAGCTGGAACAAATTCTATCTCGGTGGCTTCGAATAATTCGCCGAGGGGAGCGGTCATTTTCTCCGGGTGAGGTTCATAAAGTCGAGGACGGATGACGAGTTCCGGGTCCGGCGACACGACCGAAATTTTCAAGCTCTCCGCTGACACACCCTTTTCGTGCCTCAGTCGAGACGCGGCCAAAGCCGCCATAACGCCAGCAAAACCAGCGCCTACGATGAGGATATGCTTGGTCATTAGTTTATCTCCTGCTTAAGAAGTAAGAATTATTCATCCAGATCGCTAACTGGAACCCGACCGGCGTTTTCAGGAAAAATTGCTCACATCTCACGCTTGCGAATTCATCATTTTGCGATCGGCGAGGCACTGGAACCGAGATTTCAGCGCTGACGCGAATTACCAGCCACACGTCAACGGTAACCCGGGGCGTAAAACACGGTCTATCGGCGGATGGGGTGAAGCGTCCTATGCTTGATACTTGCCCAATTAGGCCCAAAGTATAGGTGGAGCCGCGACTTACTCAAAGATTGCAGACTTGCATCAATGTGCTCGACAGCTATCTTTCGCTGTCGAGCCAACCTCCAGCAGGCGAGTGCTTTTTTAGATCAACCCCATTCCACCATCGACATGAAGATCGATGCCGTTGATGAAAGCGCTTGCATCTGAAGCGAGGAAGAGAGCGGCTTCCGCCAATTCCTCGCTGGTTCCCATTCTCCCTGCTGGGATCGTTTCAGCCATCTTACTGAGAAATGGCCCACGCTCAGCATCCGGTATGCCCAGCTTCCCAAGGATTTCAGTATCCGTTGGCCCAGGACTAATGACGTTCGCCCGTATTCTCCGGTTTTTGAGCTCCAGTGTCCAGTTCTTCACGAAAGCGACCACGGCAGCCTTCGAGCCCGCATAGACCGTGTGATCGGGAAGCACTTTAGTCGCAGCCAGAGAACTGGTGACGATGATTGTCCCACCGTCGCGCATAAGTGGCAAAAGGGTTTGAACGCCGAAGAATACGCCTTTGGTATTGACGTCAAAATGCCGATCATAGCTCGCTTCCGATATTGCTTCTGACGGCTTCAAATCGATGACGCCTGCATTGGCAAAGTAGATGTCGAACCCACCAAAACGGCGAGAGACCTCCTCCGCAACCCGTTTATGATGGGCCAAATCGGATACATCGCCACAAATGCCAACGACATCTCCCCCTATTTCGCTCACCGCATTATCCAGAACGTCTTGGCGTCGCGCTGTTATTACGACCCGTGCCCCGTTCTCGACAAAAAGTTTAGCCGCCGCTTTGCCAATTCCGCTGTTACCACCCGTGATGATAGCAACCTTGTTGTTGAGAATACCCATATACTTTCTCCATATTGATCTGAGGATAAAATATGGATTGAATTCCGTTTCATTAGTCAGTGATTGGGTACTTCACTTTTGCTCCCGGAGCTTGAATGGCAAACCTGTTGAATGAGACGGCCGGTCTTCTCGCATTTGTCCGCACCGTGGAAGCGGGCACCTTCAGCTCAGCCGCCCGGCTGCTCAAAACGTCACCGTCAGCAGTCTCCAGAAGCGTGGCAAGGCTTGAAACGCTGATACAAACCCGCCTCTTCCTTCGATCCACCCGCACACTTGTGCTGACCGCGGATGGACATTCACTTTTTGAGCGATTGTCCCCGTTACTTCGTGAGCTCAATATGGCCGGGGACGACATAAACGCTTCAAAGGAGATATCCGGTCGTGTCCGCTTTAGTATGCCCAGCGAACTTGCACCGCTGTTCCTTGAAACGATATTGTCTGACTTCGCAGTTCGATATCCAGCAATTCAACTTGAAATCGGCCTCACGGACCAACATGTCGATATTATCCGCGACGATTACGATGTTGCATTTCGGGTTGGAACTGTTGCTAGCAGCGACCTTATGATCAGGCGGCTCGTTGATTTCAAAATGATTATGGTCAGCTCGCCCCCATTCGCGAAAAAACACGGCTCGCCAAGCACTGCAGAGGAAGCATCCCGCGTGCCTTTTGCACGATATGAATTAAACGGCATTTCGAGAAAGATAAGACTATCAGATGGAAGTGAGGTCACTCCGACAGGCCCCATCGCCTGTGATACGGGGCAGGCACTGAAAGCGGCTGCGAGACATGGTATCGGCGCGGCCGTTGTTATGCGCTGCATCGTCAAAGACGAACTTGAAGAGGGAAAACTGGTTGAATTTGGACGGCAATTGAAAATTCAACCAATGCCTTTCAATGTCGTCCACGCATTCAAACACCAGGTCCCCCTGCGTGTACGTCTTCTCTGTGACCTAGTGGAGCGGCGCGCGAAGGAACTCGCTGCGTTTTGAGTTCGAGCTATCTTTCGCACGGAGATTGTCTGGCTGGCGCTCGCGTTCAGGACCTTTGGATTGGCAATGGCAGGGTTTCCCAGATCCTGATCAGTTCACCGATGGAAGATGCCTCCATCTTCCGCATCACGTTTCCACGATGAAGTTTCACTGTCACTTCGCTGATACCAAGATCGAAAGCGATCTGCTTGTTGAGGCGGCCTCTTGCGACTTCCCGCAAAACTTCGCGTTCACGCGGCGTCAATGTCATATGACGTTCGATATTCCGTTTGACAATGACGGATCGCGCTCGCCGTCGCGCATCCATATCAATTGCCGAAGCGACTGCATCGAGCAGTGTCTGATCGCGGACCGGTTTCGTGAGAAAATCCACAGCGCCAGCTTTCATCGCTTCCACAGTCATAGGGATATCGCCATGGCCTGTCAGGAAGATAATCGGTTTGGGATTGCCGTTCTGTGCCAGTTGACGTTGTAAATCCAATCCGCTTGTCCCCGGCATGCGCACATCGAGGATCAAGCAACCGGGTGCTTCCAATAGTTCCGTTCCCACGAGCTCACGCGTGGACCCAAAGGCAACGGGCCGAAACCCTGCGGACAAGATGAGATCAGAAAGAGCCTCTCTTACGGCTTCATCATCATCGACTATGATGACCAACGGCTGCTCTGTCTCCTTAGCAGGTTGCAAAGGCAGTGCTGGTTTGTGGTTCCGCGCGTACTGTTCGGTTCTCATATCAACCCTCCGTTCGGCGTACATTGAGTGCGTCGCTGATAGCGGTTAGCAAAGTTTGCCCATCAAACGGCTTACGGAAAAACCCCGTAACACCCTGAGCACGTTCCTGATCGGCAATTTCATGACGGCCTGTGATCAGAAAAACTGGTAAATCGGGATGAATTTCCTGCACGATTTCTCTGAGCTCGAACCCATCGATATCTGGCATACCAACGTCGGTAATAATCAGATCCACACCAGCAAGCCCCCGCGTCAACAAAGAGGCAGCTGACGAGTAACACCGGGCCGTATAGCCAGTCGCTTCCAGCAGATCCTCCATGGATTCCAGCAAGCGGGAATCGTCATCGACAACTGCGATCACGAGTCTGTCGTTGATCATCATTCGTCTCCTTTCGATCGCCGAGCATGGGTAATCGGGATCCTCAATTTGTCCGCAATGCGTACAAGATCAGCAAGCGAAGCGGCTGCCATTTTTTGCATGACATTTCTTCTGTGCAACTGCAGTGTGACTTCTCTTATGCCAAGTTCGGCTGCTGCCTGCTTATTGAGGAGCCCACTGACAACGAGCGGCAGCACTTCACGCTCGCGGGCGGTGAGCTCGCGATAACGTTGTCTCAACTCACTAATTTCCGATCGATTGGCACGTGTTTCACAATCCTGCGCTATCGCAGCACGGATCGCCGCCATGAGTTTCACGTCGCTGAAAGGCTTGGTCAGAAAATCGACTGCACCACCTTTCATGGCGCGAACGGAACTGGGAATGTCACCATGTCCCGTAATGAATACGATGGGAGGATGGTCTCCTGTCGAAATTTGCTTTTGGAGTTCCAAGCCGTTGATGTCGGGCAATTTCACGTCCAGTATGAGGCACGAGGAAACATCGGGCTTAGGCGCATTGACATAATCTGCCGCCGACCCAAATGCCATGGTGTGCATGCCGTAGGACTCCAGCAACTCCTCCAGGGCCTCCCGAATGCGCTCGTCATCGTCTACGATGAATACCAGTTGACCTTCGCTCATACGGCTACAGCTTTCATGACGACTGGAAGGGTAAAAACCAACGATGTCCCTTGTGGTTCATTTTTCTCTGCCCATAACCGACCGCCATGTGCCTCCACAATAGACCGGGAAATTGCCAGTCCCATGCCCATTCCCTGTTCTTTCGTTGTAATAAATGGTTCGAACATTCTTTCCGTGGGCGATATTCCCACACCCCTATCGCTGATTTTTGTCCGGACTACATCTTCGTCCCTAACCACTTCGATAGTCAAAAGACGATCCGAAACGGTCTCCATCGCTTCGACTGCATTCCGAATAAGATTAAGTATTACCTGCTGTATTTGAACTTTATCAGCCATCACAAACGGCAAGCCATCAGCCGCATCCACGACTGTGCGAATGCGCCATCGCGTCAATTCTTCCGCCATCAGATCGCGAACTTCGCTTATAATATCGCTCAGCATGATCTTCTTTTTCGCGACGAAAGATTGCTTGAACAATGCGCGGATGCGCCCCACGATTTCGGCAGCGGACGTCGCATCTCTCGTAATACGCTCCACTGTCTTGAGCGCCCTTTCGGTATTCGGCGGCTCAGCCATGAGCCAACGCTGGCAAGCGTGCGAATTGGCAACGATTGCGGCCAGAGGCTGATTCACTTCATGCGCAATCGAGGCCGAGAGCTCCGCAAGACTGGACGCCTGGCTCGCCCGAGCGAGTTTCTCAAGGGTCAGGCGCAATTCCTCCTGAGCTCGCACTTCGCGATCGATATCCAGACAGATAACGTTCCATTGAACGATATTACCGCTTCCGTCGCGCATCGCCTCCGCCCGTGTCTCGACCCATCGATACTGCCCATCGAAACGACGCAGCCGGTGCCGGCGGGCGTAGGGCTCACCTGTCGCCAGACAATGGGCATATTGCTCCAGAACACCCTGCAGATCATCAGGATGCACGCCAGCATCGAGCGTTGTCCTGAGTTTTCTATTTTCCTCAAGCTGATCGAGACCGAAGCCGAGAAATTCGCACAAACGATCACTTCGATAGATCGGTTCACCGTTGGCGTCCGCGCAGTCGATCATCACGGGTAAGGCCTCGACAAGCCGCCAAAGGGAGCGCTCCCGCTCTTGCAATGCTTCCTCAGCCTTTTTCCGCTGAGTTATGTCGATAAATCCAACAAGGCTTTTATCAGCCACCGCGTCTGGTCGTGCGGTTGTGAAAAGGACATCGATTACGCTGCCGTCCAGGCGCATAACCTTTGTTTCTTCCTGAAAAACCTCTTCCCCACGGTAACGCGCTTCGATCGAACGACGGATCGTGTCCAATCCTGGCTGCCAATAACGTCCGGCGGAACCGTACATTTCGTTTGGGCTGGTTGCGCCGAACATACCAAGAATATGGTCGTTGACCTCCTCGACTTCCAAAGCCTCGACAGCGCGCATAAGAAAATCCGGGTGCTCGTCTATATAGTCCCGCAGTTCCTCAACACCTTGGGAACGCAACTCCTTGAAAAGGACAGCAAGTTTCTGCGCATCGATTTGAGTGAGCGCTATCGGCATGTATTGAAACAAATCTCGGTAACGACGCTCGCTTTGCTTCAGTGCATCTTCCGCATTGACCTGATCATCAATGTCGCTCGACAAGCCATACCATTGCACAATTCGTCCGTCGTTATCCCGCAATGGATCAGCCTGGCCGTAAACCCAACGATAGACGCCATCAGCCCGGCGAATGCGATATCTCATTGAGAAGCGCTCGCCTGTACTGATACTGAGGGTCAGAGCTTGCGAAACGCCTTCAAGGTCATCAGGGTGGATGATCTTCTCGATGACGGCGGCCCGCCGCTTCGTCTGCGCCCCGCCCAGATCATCAATCCTTACGCCACAAAAATCAATCAAACGCTTGTTAAAGTAGTCGGGTTCGCCTTCTGCGTTGAGCCGCCAGATAAAGCTTGGCACCATATCGACCAGCATAGAAAGCTCGCGTTCCCGCTCGGACAGCGATTTCTGAGCAGCCACCAAATCATCAACATCAACGCAGACACCGTACCACTGGACGACCGTGCCCGTCTCGTCGCGCAAAGGCTCGGCCCGGGTTTCAGTCCACCGATAGCTGCCATCTGCTCGTATCTGCCGGTATCTCTGGAGATATGGCTCATTCGTCGCCAACGAATAGTCCATGGCGTCACGCGCCTTCTGAACGTCGTCGGGGTGAATCACACTGAAATTCAGGAATTTGTCGGGCGCTGTGATATCTTGCAGCGTCGCCCCTGTTACCTCGATGAAGCGCTTGTTTACATAAGTTGGCGTGCCTGTAGACGATGTACTCCAGACCAGTGCGGGCACCGTGTCGATCAATTGCTGAAGGCTTTTCTCGCGTTCCCGTAGCGCAGTGACCGTCTTTTTATAAACATCATTGTCCAACGCAATTCCGTACCAACCAGCGATGCGACCACTATGATCGCGCACCGCCCGGGCGGCAGTACGCGCCCAGACATATACGTCACTTGCCCGTCGAAACCGGAACTCGACGTTAAAGTCTTCTCCGGTTGCAAGACAATGAAGCCAACGCTTCGCAACGTCATGGTAATCATCCGGGTGCAACAGACGTTTCCAGGCTGTGTGCCCCTCGTCTACAGCTTCGTTGAGATAATCCAAACTCACGCCAAGCGAACTTTGCGCAAATGGATGGAGGAATATCCACCTTCCCGTTGCATCGAATGCCCAGCCGTTTCCAAAAATACTCTCGACCACCATGGCAGACCGCATCGGCTCTGCCTCATCATTGCCGGATGGGCCGGCGACGGACCGGGGAATAGAATCTCTCTCCGTGACGAGATCACTAATTTCGACACTAACGCTATAGCCAGGTTCGGACCGGGTTTCGATCCAACGATAACTACCATCCGGTTGGCGACGCCGGTGCCTGGTAATTTGCGGTACTCCTGTCCAGAATGCCCGTGCAGCCGCATGCGAGATCGAAAGCTGGTCATCGGGATGGGTGAGATCGAGCCGCTGAGCAGTATCGGATTGCGTGCCCCCCTCTAAACTAGCGTTCGTCGCATGGGTGAAACGTTCACCTGTGATCGACGGAACATAGGCCTCTATGACAGTTCCATACCAGCCGACAATTCGAGACTCCTTATCGCGCACCGGCTCGCCCGCGCTGCGGCACCACCGATAAGCGCCGCTGGAACTCAAGACACGATGCTCGATGGCATAGCGTTCGCCTGTCTCCAGGCTGCGAAGCCGAGTGGCGGCAAAATAAGCATAATCATCTGGATGAATGAGTTTTGACCAGCCACGCGTGCCAGTGCCAGCCGGTTCGTTGAACTGTTCCAGTGAAAATCCGACCAATGAAAGCATTGATTCAGTCATGTAGATTATTCTGCCGGCGCTGTCGGTTGCCCAAGCATTTCCGACCACGCGCTCCACAGTCCGTGCAGCTTCGATTGCCTGATTATGACCTGGTACATTCAATGTTGAAGCGAGCGTCATTTGCTGCAGCCTTCTCAGCTTTCATCCCGGTGGAGTCTAATCCCAACGCCGCCAGATGGCATGCTATGGAAACATATATATCTTCATTACTGCACCGCTTATTCTGTATGCAGCGTAAAAACCTTGTCATTTGGCAGCTCACAGGCTGATCTGAGAGTAACCATTACCCCACGGACAAAAGGGGCCACGACGCCCCTGCCCTTACTCCTGTACTGATTACTGGGTACCGAGTCCTGCTCCCTAGCGCCGTTTACTCGCGGATATTCCCATTTTCGTCGCAGAACCAGTGCAAGAAGGTGCTCTTTCCTGAGCTCAATACTGTCCTCCGCTAGCCATCCCGATAGGGATATCCGTCCAACGGTATGATCGTCCGAGGAAGAGGGGACCTTTACCTTTCATATTGCGCCATGTCGCGTAAGTCTGACACTGGAGAACAACTATGAAAGCGACTATCCAAATTGCTGCTGCACTTCTTCTGGTAGGAGGTAGTGCCCAAGCCCAGAGTGACCATATCGGGTCGGACTGGCAATATCCATCAACAAAAACCGAAATCCGGGGTAAAAACCCCTCCAAGCCAGCGAATACAGGCCAGATAATACTACTTCGGAAGAAATCACCTGTAACACCACGGCCTATTAAGGAAGGGGGACGAACACTCTGGGGGAAATAGAAATAGTAAAAACTGCTTCCCCGACTGGAGGATCGGCTGTGCCGATCCTCCATTTCAACGACTTACTCGTATAAGTGATTATTATTATTTGAAACTATTTAGCTCCCGGCAGCCTCAGTAAAACTGTGGTTCCGGTCCCTGCCTCACTGAAAAGCTTCACGCTGCCACCTACGTCTTCAGCAAAGCGTTTAACAAGTGCAAGTCCAACGCCACCCAATCCCGACACTTTGGTCGTAAAAAATGGATCAAATGCGCGCCTGATTGTGTCGGGTGACATTCCGATGCCACTGTCCGAGACCCGCACCTCCACGATCTGCTGCATATTGCGTTGTAGCACTGCATTCGCTTCAATTATGATTTCGCCGCCTTCAGGCATGGAATCCCGAGCATTCAGCGCAAGATTCAGGATGGCACTTTGAAGTTCCAGGCATAAGCATCTGACTGCTGGCAAACGCTCACTGCACCGAATATCAACCCTGTGTCCCGGTGCCCAGTTATCCCGAATGAGGTCTCCAATTTCGACGAGTGAGCGTTTAACGTCTATTGGTTCAACTGTGGTTTCGATACGGCCCGCCTGACGAATTGCGTTTCTCACGAGCACGCCCGCGCGATCCAGCGATACTCTGGCGCCATCTATCGCGGCGCCGTGCACAGGGTGCCCATCCGCCTCGGCTTTTCGGACGATTATGTTAAGCGCCGAAGCGGCAATTTGAATGAGGTTACCCAACTCGTGCGCAACGCCTGCTCTTTCAATGAGATCAGGTGATACGATTACATTTGAATTAGGGCCTCGAGATTTATATACACTTCGATCGGGTTTTAGCTGCACCATAGTAATCTCCCTGCTCGTTAGGCCCGGCTGACCTGCCGATGCCTGGGCGATGCTAGGAGCAAGGGTTGGCAAGATCGATTGGATGCAAGACGTAGCAGGCCCATACTCGTGTACAGGCTTAGCTCTCTTCGCACCGTTTGGCTTCCCGATCCCGCAGAAGGGACAGTCATCGATTTCTTTCCAACCATTACTGGCTCGAAGTTCTTGTATGCATGACCTGGGATAGAAGGGTTGCCGGGAAGACAATGCCACCGCCCCACCCTTGGGATAGGGTTTCCTGAACAATGATCTAAACGTTTCACTTCGCCAAAACGGTAGAAACATGGCCTGCTGAGCACTCATAATTCCATCCATCAACCTGACGGGAGGTTAAGTTATGGGATCCTTGGTACCATCGGTGCGGATCAATCCGCCCAGCCAGAATGAAACGATTGCCTGCAACGCGAAACCGGATGAACATGAAGAAAAGAAGCTTTGTCCTCAAGCCTGCTCATCTTGCACAAGTCTGCATGAACATGCCGCCTGTGCAGCAAGTTTGAAAGTCCAGTTCTGATGGGAATGTTCTCATCAGCCAAAATTTATAAGTGAAACCGGCGCTTTTCTTCGCGTTGAAACAACAGCGGCCATCAAAACCGGGGCGACGATCTGGCAGTATCTGTCGGAAAAACGCAACCCCTCCCTGCGTTGTCGCTCTCACAGCAGATCGCTGCGTAGTTTCTGCGCAGCGATCTGCTCGGCCCCCAGTGCGAATTATCTGGTGCAGAACAGTTTCCGGTATTTATCCCGCTACATCGCTGAAAACAATAATAACTCTTTCAGATATTACGTCCATGAGCAGTCTGTATTTGTTCAGTTGGAGCGTTTCTCGAAAGACATCTTTCGTCCGATCGCGTTCTCTGGTACTGAACACCGGACACACCAACAGGAGCGTGTCCGGCATTTACCCTGTTAGTAGTCCCAGAATACCGGAACCCAGCGATAGGCGTTACCTTCAAGCGCCACCCGACCAACGGATGGAAAGGGAAGATGGGTAGCCACGAGCTGCTCGCCAGTTTCCGCCAATTCCTTCAAGAGCCGTGCACGAACACGGGCGGCCTCTTCCGGATCATGTTCGAAACCATTGTACCAATCGGGATGATCAAATCCCACTGCGAAAATCGCATCACCGGCGAATGTCAGCCGATCTTCGCCTGATGCCAGCCGAACGACACTATGCCCCGGCGTATGTCCGCCGGTGCGATAGGCGACGACACCCGGGGCTACCTCGAACTGCTCGTCAAACGTTTGTAGATTATTGCAATATACTTCAGCAAAACGTTTGCCGTTGCTCTAAGGGCTTCTGGAAAGCCATCAGGCATATGTACGTGGGTAAAGTCGGGCGACTGCCAGAATTCCACCTCAGCAGCCGCCACGTGTATGCGAAGATCGGGGCGTAGCTTCTCTTTCACACCATCGACAAGAAGGCCGCCGATATGATCCATATGCATATGGGTAATCACGACATCGGTTACGGAAGCCAGATCGATACCGGCTGCGGCCAACCGTTTCACCAGCTGCCCCGCCCGGGGCAAGTTAAGATCGGGGTCGAGCCCCAATCCCGCATCGACGAGAATAGTCTGGTTGCCGCTCCGCACCACCACTACATTCAAAGACCAGTCGAACGCATCCTTGGGCAGGAACATATCGTCCAACCATTCGGCCCGTGAAGCAGCGTCGGCATTATACCCCAACATTTCGGTAGGAAGCGGAAGAACACCATCGCTGACCACCAGTACATCGATATCGCCGATACGTACCGCATATCGCGATGGTACCAGTTCTTCGGGCCCAGATTTGCTTGTGCTTGTCTCGTGTTTCATAAGATGTCTCCGTTGCGCCCGTTTGACGAGCGTGCCTATCCTAGGTGCACTCCTAATCTTCCATCGTTGGTGAGGGCAGAAAAACGGTGCAGACGCTTTTCAGAGGCGCGCACCGTTAATTGATCGGGCAGAGAGCCATTCGACCATCGAACAATGACAATGCCGCGAGCTCCAACGAGGTTGATTGAATGCGGGGCGATCATGAACGGAAGAGGTTGCGGGAGACAATTATTCGGAGGTGTCCAATCGCGTATTGAAGGTTTAACCTTGACGATACTGAAGTATAGGTTGGTGGTACTGAGTTTTGAAATAAGGCGCAGGCTTTTCGCGCACTAAAAACGGGTCCCGAATGAAGGCACCTATAAATCTAGCGACTATTCACCTCTCGGTAATCTGACATCCCGCCATCCGAGAAAATTTTGCTGAAGCGCCTTTGCCCAAAAGAAATTTAAGTCAAATGGGCGAAAGCAAATATCAATCGAATTTTACGCGGCTGCTGGAACCGCCGCACCGGCGTCGCGTTCTTTTTTCACAGATCAATTGTGCTGCAGCATTTACAGAGATGCAGCTGCCAAGAACTACGTGTACTAAAGTAACTGTAAACTGCGTTTCGAAGGCGAGTGCATAAGGCGTGACCACTATCCAGCAGCCGAGAACAAAGTTGATCCACTCGGCAAAGGTTCGATAGTGGCATATCGCCACGACGGAGCAACATACCACCACCGTGCCCACGGCACCCGCGTTCCAGGCAATGAACGGTCGCTCAGTATATGCAAACACACAATAGGTGACCGCCAGTCCCAGCAATAGACTCGTCCATTCCAACCATTTTTTTGGTACCTGCTCATCCATAAACCAACCCTCCAGACGTCCGGCATTTCCTTAGTTTGCGGTAATTGGACAATCATGAGACGGGCCAGCTTTGCTTGCTATTTGTTCTTGGGTCTAAGGAAGCGATACAAGCGTCGATATTCTCCCAGCCTAAAACCAGGATTTTGGCTTGCGCGTTTCACCTGTTCCGATGCACTTTTGAGCGATCATTACCTTGGCAGCCATCCAACGATACTGGGTGCATGCTGCTTCCAAGGGAGAGGCGCAGCTGATCATGAGGATAGGTCCTCTCTCCAACTAACTCTGTTAGCGTTTTGAAGTGAGCTATCAGTTCATGAAATCAAACGTCGCTTCAATTTACCTTTAGGAGTGTGAGATGACACAGCTATCAATGACGGCCACCCGTCGTTCAATCATGTCCGGCACCATCGCCCTTGCTGCGGCCGGCACCACACTGGGTTCGACGCCCGCCCAATCGGCCAGCAAATCCCTGAAAACTCGTTCCGGCGATAATCATGTCGTTACAAAGGACGGCGTGGCTATCTTCTACAAGGATTGGGGTCCCAAGGATGCGCAACCCATCGTGTTTCACCATGGCTGGCCGTTGAGCGGAGATGACTGGGACAACCAGATGCTCTTCTTTCTGGGCAAAGGCTTCCGCGTGATAGCGCACGACCGCAGAGGTCACGGACGTTCTGCCCAAGTCAGCGATGGACACGACATGAATCATTACGCCGCTGACGTGTTTGCAGTCATCGAACATCTGGGAATTCATAATGCCATCCATATCGGCCACTCGACTGGCGGCGGAGAAGCGACCCGTTATACGGCGAAGTATGGAAAAGGCCGCGTTTCGAAGCTTGTACTGATCGGGGCCGTTCCGCCGATCATGGTGAAAACGCCGTCCAATCCTGGTGGTCTGCCAATCGAAGTATTCGATGGCTTTAGAAGTGCTTTGGCTGCAAATCGCTCGGAGTTCTACAGAGATCTGGCAAGCGGTCCATTCTATGGCTTCAATCGACCAGGAGCCAAGATTTCGGAACCGCTCATTCAGAATTGGTGGCGTCAGGGCATGGCAGGTGCCGCAAATGCTCATTATCTTGGTATCAAAGCGTTCTCCGAAACGGATTTTACGGAAGACTTGAAGTCGATTTCCGTTCCGACGTTGGTTATGCATGGCGACGACGACCAGGTGGTCCCGATCGCCGACTCCGCTCCTCTCTCGGCCAAATTGCTGCAAAAAGCGGAACTCAAAATCTACAAAGGATTTCCGCACGGCATGGCGACCGTTCAAGCGGACGTTATCAATGCAGACCTATTGGAATTCATCAACAAATAGAGTTCTGAACTGGCCTTGGTAGCCTTCGTCCAGAGGAGAAACGACTGGTTCACCGCGAATATTGATTTACGGCGGTGAGCCAGTACCTATTCCAGCGCCACCACGACCATCCAAAATCATCGGCTCGGGATTAATGATGCGATCGAATTCCTGCTGCTAAGCGTCATTGTTCACCATCGGCAGCGTAAAGATGAATGTGGCTCCATGGGGTTCGTTTTTTTCCACCCATAGATCACCACCGTGCGACGCTATGATTGATCTGCAGATTGCCAGCCCCATACCCATACCTTGGGCCTTCGTGGTGAAGAATGGCTCAAATATCTGCAGCGGCGATTCCACACCGCAACCCGTGTCACTGATCGCAGTCTCGACGACGTCGTCTTTTCGCGTCACGCTAATGCGAAGCAATCGATGTTGAGAGGTGGAACTGATCGCATCAATCCCGTTGCGCATGAAGTTGATAAGAGCCTGTTGAACCTGAATGCGATCCAGCATCAGCAAAGGAAGATTCTTTTCGGCTTCGAATTCAAACTTCACCCGGTTTTTCGATAATTCTTCCGCCAAAAGATCACGAGCGTCGTTGATCAACCGTGGCAAATCTGTCATTTGCCTGTTGTCGTTAGATTGGGCGAAAAGCGCGCGGATGCGGCTGATGATTTCGCGCGCAGAATTTCCGCTGCGAATAATGCGCTCCAAGGATTGTTGGGCCCGGGCGACATTCGGTGGCTCCAATGAAAGCCATCTCTGGCACGCTTCAGAACTGGATAACAAAGCTGTCAGGGGCTGCGATACCTCATGTGCGATCGAAGCCGATAATTCAGCAAGATTTGCCGTTTGGCTGGCATGAGCAAGCTCTTCATGGGCAAGCCTTAGTTCATCTTGTGCCAGCACCTGATCGTGAACGTCGAGCGAAACGGCATACCATTCGACGATGATTCCGCTCTTGTCGCGTATGGCTTCAGCCCGCGTATCCATCCAGCGATATGCCCCATCATAACGCCGCAAGCGGTATCTCAGTGCAACATTGTCGGCGGTTAGAAGTGCATGGCGCAGCGCTGTCTGGACCCTCTCTTTGTCGTCGGAATGAATGGATGCGGACATCGTCGTCAAAACGCTCTCCGAATGGTCCATATATTCATCACCAAGGTCGAAGTAGTCCAGTGTTGCTTTGCTAAAAAAGATCGGTCGACCGTTGCCGGAAAACCGCATAATGTGGATCGGAAGCATATTGACGAGCTGCGTCAATTCCTGCTCTCTGATGCGAAGGGCTGCCTCAGTTTCTTTGTAAACTGTAATATCGATAGACATCCCGTACCAGCCCGTGACGCGTCCATCGCTCCCGCGCGTTGGCCTCATGGCAACTCGATGCCAGCCATACTCGCCAGTCGAAAATCGTCTCAAACGATATTCATTGTTCCAATGTTCCCCTGTTTTGAGGCTGTGACGGAGCGACGTTGCGACACGCTCATACTCGTCAGGATGGAATATTCTTTTCCACCCGAGATCGCCTCCATCGAGAAATTCCTGCTCCGTCAACTGTTCATTCATTTGCTCGAGGGTCTGCCCAATAGTGGTCTGAGCATTGGGCGTTGCATAGGTAAATCGTCCGGTCGTATCCATCGCCCAACCGGTCCCGAAAATTGTCTCGAACACGAGCGCAATTCGTGCTGCTTCGCCAGTTTCGCCAATCGACCCGGCTGCTGACCATGGCAAGTGCTGAGCCGAAACCTTCGCGGGTGTGTCGCCCGCAATAGTGTAACCCGGTTCCGCTCTGAATTCGGTCCATTGATAGCTACCGTCCGGTTGTAAACTGCGATACCTGATGATCTGCGGAAAGCCGCTCCAAAACGCTCTGGAGGTAGCCTGATGCGCAATGTCAAGGTCTTCCGGGTGAACCAGACCAAGATTCTTTTCTCTTGAAACTACGGAAATCTGCTCCTCAACAGCCTCTGAACTACCTTCCCAGGCAATAGCGAGCGCTACGCCGAGACCTGTAATAAGCAGAGCTGCCCATTGTGCAGCCGGATTCAGCGGATTGGTCGAACCTGAAAATGCTAGTAAGCATGCGACGATAGCTGCAACAGCAAATATTCCGGAAACAAACCAGACCAGGCGATGATTGCTGTTTCGCATCAAGATAAAAATCGGGAGGATAAACCCAGCAGGAACAGAAGTAACCCAATACAAAGCGCCGGCTGCAGCGCACGCTCCCAATGCACAGGCCAGATGGAAGGGGGAGAGATTGCGCTTCATTTCTTATTATCAGTCAACTTTTGCGATCTGGGATCTATCTGATCATAATACTGGGGTTATCATTTATTCTTCCCGGATGAAATATCAACTGGAAGCATATCTCCGTTTTCATTCTCGGCGCTCGAGAAGAATGTAAGTGAAAAGACACCGATAATAAGCACTAGCGAACCGAAGATCGGAGCATCGGGGCTTTGCTGGTACAGCATCGTGCCAAGGACCGGGCCGATCGCTGAACCGAGACCACGGGCAGCCATGTTCAAGCCGCCTATCTTGCCCTGGTCCCCATCGCCACTGATGAGGCTTATCGCGCCCAGTATAGCGGGCGCCAGAAAGCCCACTGCGAAGCCTATCAGGCCCATTGCCAGGCACATCCCAACTAGGCTCTCAGCCTGCAGAAGAAACAAAAGACCGACAAAGATTCCCACGCTTCCCCAACGCAGCATCGCGGCGGGGCTCCACTTAGGCTTGATAGCAATAAACACCTGCGACAAGCAAACGGCGAAGACACCGATAGTCAGCACAAGCCCCGTCTGTGTTACCGCCATGGCGGCATCCATACCGTGCCGGTCCATTAATCGTACGGCAAAGATCGGCGGGACGGTCGTGTAGCAAGTAAAGCCGATCAGCGTCATGGCAAAATAACGCCACAGTTTCCGATATGGCGGGGTAAATGCGCGGCTGCTTGGCTCGTGGTGAAAGACCTCTTTTGAGGTGAACGCCGCAATAGCGGCGCAAGCCATTACTCCCAGCAGCGCAATTATTGCAAACCCTGATGCGACGCTGAATTGCCCGGTCAGCCACAGCAACAGGGAACCAAGCAACGTGCCGGAACTGATGGCTGCGCTCAGGATGCCCATCCCGCTAACCCGTCGGGACGAATGGGTGAGCTTGGCCATATATGCCTGTCCCGCCGGTATTAGTGCTGCGCCGAACACGGCTTGGGTTAAACGCGCTGCCGCCAAGGCGCCTCCGGCCACAAGTGGAAGAAGTGAAACCAGTTTTCCGGTGATGACCGCCATTGCCGCGGGCCCGACGGTGACCATCGATACGGCCAACAGCAGCAACCTGCGCCTGTTCCACACATCGGTGACAAAACCCCACACCGGTGCAGCGATAACGCCTATCAAAGCGCCGCTGCCAAGTATAAGTCCGACCTGAACCTCTCCCAAGCCCAGTTGGCGCCCAGCGACACTGAGACCGCCAGTCATGAAACCATTGGCGGACGTGTAAACAATCACGCCAGCCAACACTGCGCACAATTCGAGCAAGGAGCGCGATCGCTGGCCTTGTCCTACATCCACTTGGTTGAGCATCGCGTCCTCTGAACGTTGGATGAAGAATTAGCGAATATATGGCGGCTGCACAGAGATCCACTGGTTTCTCGGTTTTCGCTTTATCTCAGCCACTATATCTGGAAGTTCCCGACAGGCACACTGTCCCTGGGAATAGGTTACAGAACACGTATTCAATGGGTGAAGATCGTGCGAATTGCCTTCAATACTGAGTGTGGATTATCATCGTTATTTTTCTCCGCCAAGGAGGATTGCCTGTTTGAACTTGTCTGCCGCGATAGTTTAGACGCGATCTCCCGCGCGACAGAAGGTTTTGATGCGAATATCCTTTCGATATGAGCCCGATCGACCTCGAAAACCGTTACAGACGTCAGAGCGCGTATAGTGAAATCGATCCGATCATTTTCTTGCAATTCTATTCTTCCAAAGAAATCGCCCGGCGATAATCTCCACAGGTCTTCATCGTTTCGCAGTACCCCAACGACACCCGCGCAAATTATTATGACAGATGAAAGTTCTTCCCCCTGCATGACGATCTTATCGCCCGCACGATAATGTTTGATTGCCCCGGCCTTAACCAATCTTTCCTTATCTTCTTCTGGGAGTTCTGCGAGGATCGGACTCTGCTTAACCGTTATATGCAGTCGGGCATCGATCGATTCCTCGTTCTCGACACTCGATGAGGCTTCATTGGTTACGATCACCGATGACGCTGGCGCAAATACCAATCCAGCAGCTTTGCAATGACGCATGATTAGATCAATTACCTCGTTACGTGCCTTGATAATGTTCGAAGGATCTTTGACCCTGAAGAAGAGATCGACATCGACTGCTGTAGCATCAACTCCTCTAAGAGCAACAGCCGGCTGAGGATCTTTGATGATGAAATTGCATCCACAAAGCGCCGTGTTCAGTACATCCTCAATAGTAGAGGCAAGCCGTGTGGGCTTGATCCTTAAATTCAACTGAAGAAGATGTGCTTCACTGGGTCGACTGAGATTTGTTAGTCCCAGTTTTGCCAGAGCACTGTTTGGCAATACAACAACGTTATGGGCGACCGTAAGTATTTGTGTCGAGCGCCAGGTACTGGCAATAACGCGCCCCTCAACTCCATCGCTAAGACGTATCCAGTCACCGAGTGTAAATGCACGTCCCAGCGTCAGTGCGATACCTGAAAATACATCGCCAAGCGTGTTTTGCAGTGCAAGCCCGAATGCTATCGCTATCACACCAGACGTGGCGATCAAAGTTCCCACCGGAACTCCAAATACGAATGCAAGCGAAGACAGACTAGCAAATGTATAGACGGCTCCAACAACGATGTCCTGAAGGAGTCGAGCCTCACGTGGCCTCCCCTCAAGGACAAGAAAAATACGAACAAATCCGATCACAGCCCAAGATAGATGAAGCCACCAAAGAATTTGAGCGAATGCTATCAGTATTGTACTGGCACTATTAAAGCCCACATCTTCTGATCGGCTCAGCGGAACATCTCCAATTATGATGACAGACGTCATCGCAGCAAAGAACGCGATTTGCACAACCAAACGCAGATTTGAGCGCCTCGGTCCGATGAGTTTCCAGACAATCATTCCAACAATGCCGATAACTGCCAGCCATAACAGCGGAGCAGTTACGAATTCACCCCAACTTAGGCGCATCGACGTATTATCCTGTAAATTCGGCTTTGTTCGACAAGCGAACCACACCGGGGAAAAGCTCGAGCGTCACCTCAGTAGCCAATTCCGGCTATGTAGTCGGTAAGGATATGTTCCTGGATCCGCTCCTGCTCGAAGAGAACCTTGAGCGCGTCACGAATATCAAGAACCCCCAATGGTTTCGCCTCGGCCCCGATAACCGGCATGTTCTGCAGCCGGTTATTGACCATGACCTGCCAAGCGGCTTGCAAGTCATCAGCAGGATCGCACGCAATTATGTTGCGGCTCATCAATGTTCCGACGGTCGCGGGACGGTTGCGATCAGAGATATGCCGTATAAGGTCTGTTTTAGTTAAGACCCCTGTTGCAGTACCTGCTTTGTTGCTCACGATGAGCAATCCGATGCCGGGGTGAGACAACGCAATGGCCGCACTTTCCAACGTCGCGTCGATGTCAATCACACTGAGGCGCGCTAACGTAATGGGAGAAATTTGCTCAATTCGCACGACGTCCTCTTTCCATAATTACGATATTCTGGAGACAGGCCCCAAGGAACCGCACTCCCTGGAACTGTGCGATCCATTGATCGGCCTGACGTCCACAAGCAGGCGGCTACCCCGCCCGATTGACGCGTGATGCTGCTATAAGCGATCACTCCTCATAGGTAGTCAGCTCGGTCTCGTTTGTATCTACGACGAAGACTGCAAGGAGCCGGGCGGGCTCCGTCTTGCTTGCATTTTCGCTTACCGCGTGATGATCGCCCGGAAATTCTGAAAAATTATCTCCTGCATGGTACACCACTACAGGGCCGCCATTAACCTGGCTGGTGATCGCTCCCTCCAATACGGTCGCGTAAATAAACGCCGACTTTGCATGGGTATGAGCGGGCGAGCTACCCCCTGGCGCGTATTCCACGAGTATGCCTTTGATACTTTTACCCGGAACGTTTGGAAGAGGCTGGTCGTAGACGACTGTTACCTTATCATCCTTGCTATCATGTGCGAATACCGCGACCGCCGAAGCGAATAAGAACGCCGCCGCGTATGGAAAAATCTTGACCATAATCAATCTCCCGATCAGGTACTTGTCGTTCATAATATGCAGTGGAAATCCGGAACCTTTATTGCTTCCGGGGAGCATTTGTTTTGATCCACTCATCAAAACGGATGTTGCCCAAGCGGGCGCTGCCATCAGGCACCAGCGTATGATCATCGATTGCAACGTCGAAATAGCGGGCGTTTGGATCGGCATTAACCGTTCTTTTATCGCCTGTAGCGCTGAAATAGCGCTCTACGAATTTGTACATTGGTCCACGGTCAGGACCTGCGATTTGAACGACGCCATTCAACGGTGCCGAAAGGGCCGCATCGGCCATCACATTAGCTACATCGTCGGCCGCAATCGGTTGGAAAGCGCCGGTTGGCAGCTTGACCATGTTTCCTGTTGCCGCTGACTCTGCAATTGCATCGACAAATTCGAAGAATTGTGTAGCCCGCACGATCGTATAGGGGACGCCCGATGCGCGAATATGCTCTTCCTGTCGCAATTTGGCGCGGAAGTACCCCATCGTCTGCATGCGTTCAGTTCCCACTACCGACAATGCTACGTGATGACGGACGTTAAACCGTTTCTCAGCAGCGAATAGATTGCGACCAACTGCTTCGAAGAAATCCATAGCTGCTTTCTCTTCGAAGGACGGGGAATTCGTCAGATCAACGACCACCTCTGCACCCAGGAAGGCCGTGTCGAGCCCCTCTCCCGTGACTGCATTGACGCCGGAATTCGGTGATGCTGCAACTGCTTCATGGCCCTTTGCTTCGAGCCGTTCGACGGTTTTGGAACCAATCAAACCGGTGCCTCCAATGACGACGATCTTCATACATCTCTCCCGCGTCTAAATGTTAATGACTAAATCCACCGTTGATCGGTGTGAAAGATGGTATACTTCCGAAAGCAGAAAAATGGATGTAACGGCAGAGGCATAGTCTTGGCTTTAAAACGGATTTATAAGCCAATGTCCTCAAAAATTTCTATGATGGTTATCTGCACTTCTACACCGACATTCAATCTGGCTCAGAGGAAAGCCACATAATCTGCTGGCGATAACTATGAATTGCATCGAAGCGGCAGCCAATCAGACTTAGGATGCGGTGCATTAGTTCCAAGGTACAGGTGGGATGTGGGTCCGGATGGCCGCGTTATGTCCGTTCGGCGCTCAATACTTAAAGACGCGGCGCACGCATAGTTACGCCAATCAGCCCGGCCCGAAATATGCTTTCGTTTACTGAAAAGGCGAAGGTGGCAGCGCAATAAGAAGAGCCGCGATCATCGTCGATCCTATTCGTGTGGCTACATTCTTCATACCCCTGTGTAGCTGATTTTGATGTTCACGCTGAACTAGCTTCGTTCTTGCGGCTTAACAAAAGCCACTCAGCGCGGCGTGTCGAACCAGTCCTCCGCGACAAATCAAAGCAACGGAGACCGTTATGAATTTCACACTTCACAAAAAGGCTACCAGCGCACGCGATGAGCGGGTGCCTTCTCGCTATGCTATCGAAATTGGCGAAATTGACGTCATGATTATCAGTGATGGTGTAGTAACACCGCCTGCCGAGTCCATGGCCACAAACGCGGATCGACCAACGTTCAATGCCTGGCTGGATGAGCGTTTTCTGTCCCACGACGCATTCGACTGGGCACTGAACGCCGTAGTTGTGAAAAGCGGCAGCCAGACAATTTTGATCGACAGCGGGCTCGGTGAAGAATATCCGGATTTTTCACGGGGCGGTCGGTTTGTGTCGCGGCTGGAAGCCGCCGGCATTGATCTATCGTCTGTAACCGACGTTGTCCTCACCCACATGCATTTCGATCATGTAGGCGGCCTCTTGGTTCCCGGGGTAAAGGAAAGGCTGAATCCAAAAATGCGCGTTCACCTGTCAAAAGCAGAGGCGCTGTTCTGGCAGGATCCAGACTTCTCGCGGACAGCTATGCCACCAGCACTTGCAGATCTTGCCCGAAAAGCATCGAAAGATTTTTTGAAGGCCTATTCCGACCATCTGCAAACCTTTGAGCAGACTAGTCGTATAGCGCCGGGGGTCACAGCTGAGCGTACCGGCGGCCACACGCCTGGTCATAGCGTAGTTCGCGTATCGTCAGGTTCCGATCATCTAATGTTCGGTGGGGATGCGATATTTCCTGTCTCGTTCGATCACCCTGAATGGCACAATGGCTTTGAGCACGATCCCGAAGAGGCAACCCGCGTGCGTCTTAGACTTATGAAGGAATTGGCTGAAACGGGTTCCTGGCTGATTTCAACCCATATGCCGTTTCCATCGGTGGGTCGCGTAGCTGGTTCAGATGATCGTTATCGTTGGGTGCCAGCTCTCTGGGATTATTAATTTCGAAATCATTTCGCTCCTCAGATTTTATCTAGCGCAACTCAGTACCTCAACGCTCCTGACTCCGCTGTGAATTCAATGGAGAACTTCGATTGTTAACTTGAGGGCGGCGCGTTATGCGGCCCTCAAGGCACATTTCTAGTAGATATGATTTCTGGATAAACCCTGAGAGTTTCGCGACTGAAATGGGGCCGATTGCTGACCGGCAGCTTTGCAGCGAAACCGCTAGAAAGCGGCCATGCCTAGCTTCCCTCGCGAAAGCTGCGCTCGTGCTTACGTGCAATCATGGTGCCGAAGAATTGCCGAGCGGGCCCCATATTTGCCAACTTACGATGGAGCTTTCCCTCTGTGAAGAAACCGGCATCCGCGATCAAGAACTTGCCGTCACTGCGTCCCTTGAGCCAGCATTCGGGCGGCAATACTTTATCGTTAGGCCGCTCGTCGGTCTTAAGATTGACGACGAAACTTCCGACGGAAAAACGCACCGAATTGATGCCGCTGTGGCGTGCAGGGACTGGGGCACGGTAGAAATATACGTCGCCATCGAGTTCGACGAGGCGGATCAATGCGGTGTCGAGCGTCGAGGGGATCGGCCCATTGCCGAGCGCCACGTCCTGTAGCACCGAGGCATATGAGCCGATGTCGATTCGTCCGAACTGGGGTTGCGTCGCTGTATATTTCCAAGTGACGCCGGCGGCGAAGCGCAGCATCATATCGCCGTCGACCGCCCCATATCTACGATTGATCCCAGATCCGCCCTTATCGTACGCGAGCGCCGGAGGAGGCTGAAAGCATAACCCTCATAGCGGCCCAAAATTCCATCGCAGGGACCGCACAGCAGGTTAGAGTCATAAACGCCAGTATTGCTGACCTGCGGCTTCGCGTCCCCTCGTGGAGAATCAGATGCTACTCTCCTCGATCGGGTTTGATCTCCAACACGAAGGCTCCGGAATCAGATGCGCCTTGATGGTCTTGCTAAACCGCAATGCCGACATGTCATAGCTGATGCGTCCTTCAAAGGTAGGCACCTGGCTTCCTTGCGAAAAAGACTAGGTGTGAAATCTGTATGAGGGGTTAGGAGCCTGGTTATCCGATAGTTCGGTCATCAGCATTCCCACTTTCCGGGCGAACGAGATGGTGATGGGGTGCCGTCCGATGCCCTCACTCGAATTCCAGTTCATCTTGGTCAGGGCAAGGATTTCGCGGGCGCGTTGACGGATGTCAGTGGGTCCGCATGAGCCGATCTGAAGCGGCGCAGGGATATGCGGCCCAGGGTACTCGTCCCACCAGGGAACGTAGCCGCTCGTATAAAGGTAAGACTCATCGCCGACCGTACAAAGGGTGCCGCGCCAAGGCTCCTGCATGCCTTTGCGGATCAGCCGGAAGGCGGTCGGCCTGATCCAGACCAGATCACATACAGGGACGCGGGACTCCGCGGCTTTCCTGAACCCCGCTTCCTCCTCCGGTTCATACATGCTGGTCTTGTGAACGACGACGCGTGAAGGCAGAACACCTGCGATCGCCTCGTACTTATCTAGCACGTCCTTCATCATGTCGCTGGCCTGAGCGGTGCTTAGATAGGGCTGACGGTTGCGCCGCTGCTCATGGGGAACCGTAGCGCCCTTTAACACAAATGGTTCGATCTCGTTCGAGAACGCTTGGGCCACGCTGGCGTATACGACATCTCCCTCGCGCCGCTTGAGATGGTGAAAAGAAATGCCTATAAAGCACGTGTTTGCAGGTAGATCAGCTGGCCTCCAAGGCTCATGCCCTGCCTTGTACAATAGCGATGTTCCGAGATTCCAGGCGCGGGTCGCGAAACTCTGTCCCACATCATCCGGACGCATGTATGTGTCGCGGCGTAGGACCTGAATGGGAACCGGGTTCTGATGCGTCATGATCTTGGCCTTCAGGGCTCTGTAGAAAGTCCTGAACAGAAGGTCCTCGGCTTGGGTTCTGAGGTCCTCTGCCGCTTTGGCTTCTTCCGGCGTAGGCTGGAACAACTGCAGCTGATCTTGTTCCTCCTCCCGCTGCAAGCGCTCAAGAGCAGCGCGCTCTTGGATCGAAAGACGGGGATTATTTATGCGGAAGTCAGCGAGTTCTTCGCGTAGGCAAACGACGATGCAGTCCGGGCGCGCGTCGCCGAAAAAGGTTTGAATCTTGGAATCGAAAAGATCGAGCAACTCTTCAAACCGTTCGGTTGGTGAGGCACGACTCATCGCGTGGGAGAGCCGCTCGCCATCAAGCGGGCGAACGAAACGGTCCTCGATGACAAAATTGACACCAAGCGCCTTGGCTGCTCCCGGCCAGTCGCGGTACCGGCGTGCGTTGCGTTCGCGAGCAACCGACATGCTATTGAAGCGCAAAAGCCATTGGCGTGCGGCGGCCATTTCTTCAGGGGGACCAACAAGCGCGATGCGTATGTCCCGCATCGCCAAGGTGTCGACGGGGCCGGCAGCCGCCATCAGACGGCGTGGGTCCACTCCTTGCTTGTTGCCACCAAAAATTAGCTCCGGCTCACGCAGGCATTCGATCTTGATCTTTACCGTCATCCGACACTAGCCCGATCTCGGGCACCTCTACCGTCAGGAACGACGATTCCAGGATCAGATCGTCGACATGTCGGCTTCCAATGTTTATCGTTTCCCCACCTTTGCCCAGGAGCCGGCTCCAAAACAGAAGGTCAGCCTCTACATTCTTGTTGCGGTCAAATTTCATACGGCTCGTGGCCTTCGACGTGCGCGTGAAGGATGGCAACGGCGTTTTGCCGTTACGGCCAGTGAACATATAGAAGGGCTTGATCCGGACGCACCACTGTGCGTCCAGCTCTACGATCTCGAAGGAAAATCCCTCGTTCTCGAACCATGTCTTGGGGCCATCGCCGCGCTTTTTGGCAACGTCGCGTTTGATATTGCGGCGCTGCGGACTATTCCAGACAACGGTCCTGCTTTGACCGTCGCGCCCCTGAAAGTAGGCGCGGTTCTTTCGCTTGCCCTCTTCAAGCACCAGGCCTTGGTCAGAAAATCCACTGACGTACCGTTCCCAATGCTTTCGCAGAAGCCATGACAGCACACGGCGCTGATCGGGGTCAGCCTCAATCTCCGAACGGGCAATCCACGCACTCGATACTTCGTCGGCCATCGGTCCAAGAATCGTCAGAAGCAGCGGCAAGGGTACAAAACTCCAAAGCTCGGTACCGCGGTCGACAAAAGTTCCACACTCAGACAGATCGAAACCGGCCGGGCGTTCGCGCAATGGCTTTCGAAGCTGGACAATCGATACCCGTTCGGGCAGAACGCTGAACGGAAGGACGTTCAGGATATAGATGCCGGTCGGCACATCCGACCGCGCCACTGTGTTAGAACCCGCGGCGCTCGGCGCGCGCTCGACAATGGCTTCAAAGCGCCCGTGACGGTGAAAGAATGCCGTTCCACCGCCAGACGCACCCATGAGGTCCTTTACTTCAATAAGGCCGGTTCCTTCTCTCTCCATTGCACTCAGGCCGAAGAACACATCGCATAGTGAGGGATTTCGAGTATCGGTGATGGTTTCAGTCGGGTTGAACCGGCCATCGTTATCGAGAGTCAAGCGTCCCGCTAGCCTCTGTGTCAGGCCTCCGGGGTTGCTGAAGACGATCTCCGCGCCCGGCCGGATTTCGATGGTAGCGGGCTCGTGCATGGCATAGTCCCGATGCACCAGCATATTGACCAACAGCTCAACAAGCGCGCGTGGCGGATAGGCCGGCCGCTCGTCGTGGTGCCGCTGCTTCTTCACCTTGAGGACAGGATTGACGTCAACCGACTCGATCTTGGCAAGCAACTGCTTATGCTGACCAATCAGGTTGCCATCATAGACTTCGCGCTTCTTCCCTGCTTCAGTCACCGCCACGACAGCATGCGGAAAGAACTGCTGTGTATTCTTGCCAAACAGAAGCAACGCACCGGCGGTGATGCCGAGTCCACCATCACCCGAGATCACAAGGCCCTGTTCTTTCATCAAGGTCGTGAGTGACTCACTGGTAATGGGCGCGCGTTTCAGCTTCACGCAGTATTCGCGCAGGACCGACAGAGCAAGGTCGAGATCAAGATCGTCGATTGACGCCCCCGTGACGATTCGCTCGTCATATGCCGCCAGATGTTCTGCTGACGCTGCATCTTCCGGACGGGCGGAATACCGTTCCTGGCCAGCGACCTCCCTGTCCAGTTCCTCGAAAAGCTCGTCAAAACCATCGATGCGCAACAGCCGGAAATTCGGGCCTAGCCGGCGCGCGAGAGCTTCAACATTCGGATGCGGAGTTTCACCATGCCGAATGCACCAGTAAACGCCCCGCGGAAAATCCAGCCGCCCCTCTGTATTTTGTCCGAATACGCCTTCCATGATGGAAGGCTCGGAGCCACGGAACCCAACAACAACCAGCGGCGCCCCATGTGTAAGGGGGCGGATCAGGTCCGTAAGTTTGGGATCAAGGGAACCGATTTCATCGGTTGCGTTTTTGTCCGCATACTGTTCGGCGCGTCCGTGGAGCCAGATTACCTGGCACTTGTTGAAGACGTTGAACTGGGCAAAGTCTCCAGGCCCGCGATTAACTTCATGTATGTGCCGGATATGCGGCTGCCTCTCCTTCAATGCGTCCACCAGACACGTGTCGAAATTAGTGGTGAAGATCGTGTTGATAAGGCCGCGCATCATCAGTTCCGACACGACCTTGTAGCCCCGGCTGATTCCGTTCGCGGGCTTCAGAATGTCGAGAATAACGCGTTTGCGGAATTCGGCGGGTCGAAGCAGGTGCTCGACGACCAGCGGGAAGTTTTCTGCAAGGCGGTCGTTCCCCTGAATGAACCACGGAAATGACTGCAGCCAGACTTCCCACTTGGTCGGCCTCACGCGCTCGGGCGGCCGCGCTCCCTTTAAGACCTGCTCAGAGTAAACGCGGCGCGCAATCTGCTTGACGGATTCAGCAGCCATGGGGACGCCCGATCGAAAAGAGGCGCCGGCTCCCAGCAGCAGCAGCGGCGGCGGGTCATCCGACGGCCGCAATATTTGACCTAGTGCGCGTACAGCTTCGATGTTGCCACTCATCAGTATAGCTCCTGGCACCAGCGTACTTGATCTGTTCTCAGATTCCCATCTGCAGTAAATCTTTGTCCACAGTCCATATACGAGCCCTGTAGACCATCCCTCCATTTCGAAATGCGACCGACGATGATCTCGCGAACTTGCATTGGAGTGTGTTCTGCCAGGCTAGGCGCGGGAAATGTTCACGCGAGCCAAGGGGACCACCTCGCTCGTAGCTACTGACCGTGACACTTCTTGAACTTCCTCCCCGAACCGCAGGGACAAGGTTCGTTTCTGCCTACTTTCTGGGCGATCCTTTGGCGCGGAAGAATTGGCCTGACTGGACGGGGCGGGACCCACTGGCGAGGCGGCCCCTTGATCCGAAGCTGCGAAATCGCCCGGCTCTGGTTGAGCAGTTCTCCTCTGCCCTGTTCGCTGAGCCCATCAGCATAAGGGAGCAGCCGCGCCATTTCTGCTTCGGCGGCATTAAATTCGCCGCAGAAGGCCAGAACCACAGCGTACTGGCTTCGTACAGGGATGATCCGGTCGAGCATTTTCAGACGCAGCACAATCGGGAGCAGATTTATCTCGATGATCTGCCGGGCACCGATGAAATCGTTACGGCCCACGAAATCATCCACCAAATCCTGGCCGACCCGAATGAGTGAGTCGAACGCACGCGCCAAGTCGTAAAACTTCATGGCATGAATTCTGCCGAAGGGCGAAACTAGGCCCACCTGCTGACATGCCTGCGCGTTCAGGTCCAGGCAATCCGCCAGATGCTTCGCGTGATCTTGATAATCCTGCTTCTTCCTGATCAGAGGAAGGATTTCTGGAGCGTTGCGACCCATGACATCGGTCGGCTCGATGCCAAGGAGATCATAGTATTCCTGTATGAGTTCAAATGTTTCATTGATAGCCGCATCGTAGTTGCCTAACTTGAACATCGCGTGAGCTGCGTTGTAGCGGAAAATCCGCAAGTGCTGTGGCGTGTCTGGAAGAAACTCGATTACTTCGGAGATCGTCTCGATGACTCCGGCTCTGTCCCCTTGGGCGGACCGGATATGCAGACGTTTCATCCCGTGAGCGAGACGTTCGTCCGCTCCGAGCGGATGCTCTACCAGAAGCCTGGCCGTGGCTTCGTTGTAAGCGATTGCTTCGTCACCGTCACCTCGTTTCAGTGCGGAGAATACCAGCCCGTCCAAGGCCCAAAATCGGTCCTCGGGATCGGTTTCTTCAGAAGCTGCCGCCGTCTCCAGGAAGCGCAGTATCTCAGGCAATACGCCCAGCTCGTGGAACATCTCGTCCGTTGCGAACTGAACGAGAGTTTTCACGTCACCAATGGCTGCGAGCGTCCGCAGATAGAATTGGAGTTTGGTAAGGTCCCATTGCTGTCGCAGAGAAGTCGACAGGATGTCCTTAAGTGCCGTGTGCGCGCGCGACAAGACTCCGCCCTCGAGCGTATCGAGGTGGCGTCGGCCCAAAAGACGCAGTGCATCGTGTACCTTTACGCGATTGTCGCTGTAGCTTTCGACGAGTCCCGCCGAGCGAAGCTCCCGGAGTATGCCGGCGACGGCCTTCTCATTGAGTCCAAGAGTGGTGCCAAGGAGGGATTTCGCCTCATCGGCCTTAAGCGGAATATCGCAAAGACACAAAACACCAAGCCCATTGTGGCTTGCCGTCGAAAGTCCTTCGAGCGCCCGTACGAGGATCAGCTCGTGAGCTGTTTCGACCTCGTGGGTCAGACCTTCCAGATCGTCACAAAACTCCCGTACATTTCCATTGTACCGACCCTTCGCAACAGCCATGGCGTTCTGAATGTACAGGGGAAGACCGGCCGTTAGCTGGATCAGCCGCTGACATGTGGCAAGGTCCGCGCGGCAGCCGTGCGCGCTTGCCTCAAGGGCGATGGTGTCCGTCGACCAGCCCTGCAATCTCTCGCCCTTGATCTGCAGGAGTGCTTCAAGTTCAGTGATGTTCTTGCCCGGCTGACATAGTATAACAAACTTGAGATCGCGGCCCTGCTGGACCAGCGTCAACAGGTCCGGTGGAGCTACGCGGTGGGCGTTATCCAGGACAATTGTCACCTGGTCACCGCTCGCTGCGGCCCGCGTGCCAATGGCTCGCAGGATTTCCGGGCCCGTGGCGCCCGTCAGAAGAATTTCACCAAGGGCCCCGCCCGACCTGCCAAAAAGTCGGGCTGCCAGCTCGCGGGCGAGGGAGGATGCCAGCGCAGGCCCTGGTGTCTCGACGACGTCATAGTATGCGACGGTTCCGAGCGCATGCACTGCGGCTTGTGAAACCCACGCCGTCTTGCCCGCACCAGAATACCCTTTGATAATCCGCAACCGCTCATCGGCATGCAGGGCGGGCTCGTTTTCTTGCGCGCGATACACCGGCGGGGGCGCCGGGAAATCCTGAAGCTGGACAACCAGCTGTTCGAACAGATGAGGAAGCTCCTCGGCCGCAAATGAGTGATCCGTGCGCGGCGGATTTCCTGCCGCAGCCGCCATGACCATGCTTGCAAGCTTCCAGACAAGCGTCTCCGGCGACAGAAGCGCGAAAGGCAGGGCCTCGGCCAGTCGCGCGCACTGCGCAAGTCCACCATTGACATCAGGCTGCGGCTCGGGAAGCGCTAATTCAATCGACGCGTCGCATCCCGGCCAAAGGAGGGCCACATCGGCGGGCCAGTCCCCCGTCCTTGTCGCCGCAAGCAGGACCGGCCCCGGCGCGGCGTTGGCCGCAATGACGAAACTGGCCGCGCCGGTGCGCCGGCCTTGTGAATGCTCGGTTCTCAAAACGTCAAAGCGTTCCAGCGCGCCCTTGATATCAGAGTGCTTGAGAACACCGTTCCTTGTCTTGATCTGCACGTAGATGCGCCTGTCGGTGAGGACAATCTCCAGGTCTTCATCGTGTTCAACGACAATCGCCGAGGCACCGGCTCGTTGAGCCATCAACAGGCAAGCGACCGCGTAGAGGTGCTGATACAGAAAACCCCGGTGAACGCTTTCAATGCGCCCGAGCTGCGCAGCGTCGATGACCGCCGGCGGTCGGAACTCCGCTTCACGGTTGTCTTGTTTACCCACAGGCACTTTCCCCCTGAATACTTGAATCGTCTGTAGCGACGATGTGGAATTTGTGCATGCGTATGTCACACGTGGCAACTGCATTGCACGTTAGGACCTTTCAGTTCTAAGCATTTGCTGCCTGCTTCGTCTGGAGCCGTCCGTTGCCTCATAGGAGGCGGGCGACGGCCCGACAGCGAACAGGCAGGCCTGCTTGGTGGTGCGCTCCCGAGCCTTCTTGCGCGAAAGATCGGCACCCGCATGGACGAGTAGTCCATGCGGCTCGGGATCGCGCTGAAGCCAAAGGTGAAAGCGGAGCCTAGAGCCTGACCCGCCAAAGCCCTGAGCGTAGGCGGGACGCGCCGTCAAGTTTCCTGCTGATACAAAGCTAATTTGCGGCTACACTTACGGTGGCCATATGAGGTGGATGGGATGTCAGAAAAGAAAAAGGCGCCGAGGATCGCAATTCTGGGATGGGGTTCGCTCATCTGGGACGAGCGACCCGAGTTCGACGAACAGCATGAAGAGTGGCAAGCCGACGGCCCCGTCCTCAAACTGGAATTCTCCCGCATATCCGAAAGCCGCAAGGGCGCGCTCACATTGGTGATAGACAATGCGAACGGTTCCGAGTGTAGAACCTCTTATGCGATCAGCACCCGAAGGAATCCCGATGACGCGATCGAGGACCTGCGGTGCCGGGAAGGCACGATCATGAGGCGCATGGGGTTCTATTTCCGGGACGGCAGCCGGAAATGCGAACCTGAAGTGCCTGCTACGATCGCCCCCTGGGCCGCCGAAAAAGGATTCGATGTGGTGGTCTGGACGGGACTGCCCGGTAATTTCAAGCAGGAATCTGGCAAGGATTTTTCGATCCCGAATGCGATCAGCCACCTTCAGACATTGACGCCGGAGGGCAAGACGATGGCGGCAGCCTATATCTGGCGAGCGCCTGATTTCATTCAAACCGCTTTGCGGAAAGCACTCCAAATCGAGCCATGGTTTGCCACTCCCCAAACAGCCGAGGACGCGGCGGAGGCGAGGAATGACGATGGCGGCAGGTCCTTGGATGTCGATACGGAGCCGGCTTGAGCCCTATATCTCCCTATCGAAATCATCATCCCTTCCGCGTCTACGCCGTTCACTCCTCTGCTCTGCCCGCGAGATGCGCGGCCGCGCCTCACCGATGTTCTTGGATCAACAAATGAACAGCACGATTTCGTATGTCGGTTCGGACGATGAGAACTGGGACCTGGCGTGCATGTGCGCCGATGTCTACATCCGCGCAGATGTAGCTCGGAGCTATGGCTTGAGAGTGTTGTTGGACACCTTGGTCGATGATCTCCGAAGCCGAATATCCGACCAACTCTTCGCCCAAGCGCTGGAGTTCAGGCGCCAAACCTTCGATGATGAGGAATTCCGTCAACACTGTCGTCAGGTCTTGTCGGAGCGCGAGCGGCAAGCTGCGCACCACGCTGCTCGGACGGCTCGCTTGTCTTCCAGCCACCCGCGCGCCTGGAAGCGAGAAGAAGCGAAGCATGTGCTGGGACATCATCGATATCAGCTCCCGGTCGGGCAGGGCGGCTTCAACGTCGGCACCCTCCAGGATCTTGGACGCAACGAGGCCATGTGGCGGGCGTCCCTAGCGTCCGATGCCATACCCTCGGCCGACTTCATGTATGTTTACGACTGCGGCTCGGATCCGATCGACGGTGTAATCCCGTCTGTGCGGTCAATCGTGGCTCGACGCCTATCGCGTCGGCTCGATATGCTTTTCGTGTCGCATTTCGACCGCGATCACATCTGTGGCATCCCTCATCTTCTTCACGAGAAGAGGGGGCTCCGAGTCGATACAATCGTAATGCCATATCTGGACGACATCGACCGGATAATCGCGTTCGGAAGAAGCTGTGCGACAATCGGCGAACGCAGTGCCGAACGCTTCCACCAAGATGCTGTCGTCGATCCCGTCGGCACCATGGCTCGGTTCGGGCCGCGGCAGATCGTCATGGTAATGCCGACAGACGAGGACGAAGGCGGTTCGGGCTTCTTCGAGCTACCGCCCGCGGAGCCTCCTCGTTCCGGCCCGGATAGTATGCCATGGAAGGGCACGGAGACGGGTTGGCACGGCGCCCCGCCTCTGGGGCGCCGGACGCCTGAGGGAGCAACTGTCGTGCAGCATATCGAATTCAATGTTGCCGCGGGAACCGAAGGTGGATGGCTCTTGAAGCCCCATGTGCGGCGAGCGTCACAGCAGGATCGGGAAGCTTTTTGCGCGGCAGTGGAGGTGCTCCTGAAATGGCCGAGAGATAGCTTCCGCGACAAGGTAAAGGTCGAGAAGGAACGGCGAGGTTTGGTGACGAAACACCGCACCGCCGTTTCTCGAGCATATGCCTGGGCGTTTGGCGATAAGAACGAAACCTCCCTGTCGTTATATTCCGGTCCGGCTGAGCCACAGACGGCCGGCGCCGTGTTGCGCAACTCGCGTACGTCCGCAAATGCGCGCGTGGGCTGGATGGGAACCGGCGATGCAGACTTCAAGGATCCGCTGGCAGTACAGAGGTTCCAACGTCACTATCGCGACGAGATGGATTGGGTGGCTACCTTTATGCTCCCCCATCACGGCTCGGCACACAATTTTGATCCATCGCTTTTCGTGGTCGATGCGGAGCTCTGGGTAGCAGCCGCCCAACCGATCCACTTGCATTGGAGGCATCCGGCACCGGAGATCGTCAAAGCGATCAAGGCAAGCGGCGCCAGATTCCGTAGGGTGGGCTCGTCGCCGAAATCACTTCTGGAGGAAAAGATGGTTGTTTTCTGGCCTGGCTGAAATGGCTTAGAGCGCCAAAATTCCAGCAGATCGGATATCTTCGAACATGCTGCCCTGAAACTATTTGCCGAGCGTCTACATGCTTCGGCGAACCCGAAAGATCACGCTTGGCCGAGGCGAAAGTTGGCAGCGACGTGCAGAAGGTGCGCTTACCGTTGGATGATTGGCAAAAGCGCCGATCAGCTTCCCGCCCCGATCCCGACCTTACCTACAGCGCGAACGGAATGGCAGCTTTTGGTAGGTGGTTGCGACGGCCTCAACGGCCGAAAGGCGGGCGCTTAACGGTCCAACAGCTTCCGACCCCCATTTCGGTCATCCCGTCGCCAATGGTCGATACCTCATACTTGCCGTTCGCGGTGTGGTCAGTTTGCACCGATTTTGGCAAGCCCGGTTTGAAGTTGGCAGATAATCTCACCGAGTTGACCTGAAGTTAGGAGACCCGGGCCGAGCGGGCCAGACTTGTTCTCGCCAACAGGCGGAAGCTGCAAAAGTGCAGCCTGCACTTCCGCCGTAACCTGTCCGAGTTGCCAAGCAATCTCTTTGTCGGCGGCTTCGGCCTGATCTGAGGCGGCTAGGCTGGCCGCTTTCACGGCGTATGCAGCGGCCCCCAAGGCGTATGCGCCCATGTGGCAGATTGCCGATGCTTGACCATCCAGAATGGCCCCCATCTGCGCGGCGGCTGCAGTCCGAGCATTTCAGCCTGAAACAGGGCAGAGCCGTGTGCGTCTTGCGTCGCCAGGATCGTGTGGTTGAATTCGATTCTCATCAATGCTCTCCCATCCCGAAGCTTACCCGCTGTGCCCCGACCCGCCTGAGCGTCGAGGCCACCACGAGCACGGCAATCACTGCCGTGCCCGCCACGATGTAGGCGGCTGAATCCCAGCCGAACCGATCCAGTGCGCCGCCGATGGCTGTCGGACCAAGAATCTGTCCGAGATTGCTGCCTTGAATGATCAGACCCAGAACGACCGGAACCAACCTTGCCGCTGGCGCCACGAGTGGCGCGGAGGACAGCAGGATCGCCGGGATCACACCGCCGACAGTCGAGAACAACAGGCACAGGCCGAAGGCCGCACCGTCCGGCAGAACAGGGAGAAAGATCCCGAAGCTGGCCAGTCCCATGACGAGGCATGCCGCGATCAGGAGCGCCGGGCGGCTAAAGCCCCTGGAGAGGAGCAGGCCCGCCGTCAGATTGCCGATGACGTTCACGGCCGAGGCCAGTGCACTGAGCAGTCCGGCCGTCTGGTGCGTCACCTGTAACCGCTCCATCAGCAGCACCGGCAGGAAGCTGAAGACCGCGAAGAACATCATGCTGTAGAGCGCAATGGTGATCGCCAGCCCCACAGCGCTACGGTCGCGTGCCACGGTCATGCTGTCGCGGCGCAAGCTGTTCCAGGACATGATCTGGCCTTGCCCGCCAGCGGAAATGACAAGTGGAACAGCGATGCAGATGGCCAGCGCCAGCGCCCCGCTTGCCCACCACATCCTCTGCCAGTCCTCGAAGAACGGCCCCACCAGCATCGCCACCGCCATGCCGACTGGCATGAAGCAGCTCCAGAGGGCGAAGGCCAGATCACTATCAGCTGGTCGCGTAACCTCCTGGAGCAATGAGGGCGCCGCGACCGTCACCAACAGGAAACCCGCCCCTTCGATAATGCGGCCACAAAACAGGCTGGGCAGTCCCGGTATCGCCGCGCCAAGCGCCGCGCCGACTGTCGTGACCAGGAGCCCGATGATGAGGATGCGTCTCGCACCGAAACGCGCAACAAACGCCCCGGTCGGAATGCCGCCGACAAGGCCAATGAGCGCAAATATTCCAGTCAGCCAGCCGATCGCCGTCAGCCCGATTCCGAAATTATTCTGCAACAGGGGCGCTGCAATCGCCGCCTTGCCAACCTGCAAGGCGGCTGCAATTCCGCTGCCAACGATGACGAACACGGCGGTCCAGTGCGTGGACACTGCTTTCGTTGTTGATGGCGTGTCCATCACGAGCCCCTTGCCGCGTGCCCGGCCACGAGGGTGGCCGCGATCCCGGCGACATGCCGTCCCTGGAAGCGCGCGCCCTCCAGCTCGTTTTCACTGACCTCGCGATGCCCTCCCAATCCATCATCGGCCAGCGTCGATGCACCATAGGGCGAGCAGCCGGTGATTTCGTCCATCCGCATCTGGCCCTTGAAGCTGTAAGGCAGGCCGACAATGATCATGCCGAGGTGGAACAGAACGGTCTGGGTGGACAAGATCGTTGTTTCCTGCCCGCCATGCTGGCTGCCGGTTGAGGTGAAGACGCTGCCGACTTTTCCGACCAGCTTGTCCTCGAACCAGAGGCCACCGGTCTGGTCGAGAAAGTTCTTCATCTGCGATGCCATATTGCCGAAACGGGTCGGCGTTCCGATGATGATGGCATCGTAATCCGCAAGCTCGGCCACCGTTGCGACGGGCGCGGACTGGTCGACCTTGTATCCGGACTTCGCAGCAACCGCTTCGGGAACAAGCTCAGGCACCCGCCTGATCGCCACCGTCACACCCGCCTCACGCGCGCCATCAGCCACGGCCGAAGCCATCGTCTCGACGTGACCATAAGAGGAATAGTAAAGCACCAGCACCTTCGTCATCTCGTCGACCTCGCGCGTTGATTTCATTGAGCGGAAGGTTGCATCAAATGGATGAGCGAAATAAGTGATATAAAAATGATATAGTTGATCATGAGGAAAGATCATGCTGGATGCCCTTACGCTTGATCAGATCCGGACTTTCGTAACCATTGCCGACAGCGGCAGCTTCCGCGCTGCAGCCCAGAAGCTTTCGCGCGTCCAGTCGGGCGTCAGCGCCACCATCGCCAACCTTGAGGCCGCGCTTGGCGTGGAACTGTTCGACCGTTCCGGCTACAAGCCGGCCTTGACACCGCAGGGGCAGGTATTGCTCGGCAACGCACGCGACATCATTCTGCGCGTGGACGTATTGCGCGCCCAGGCGCGCGGTTTTGCGCATGGCGTCGAGACGGAACTCGCGATTTCTGTCGATACGCTCTTTCCCATGCACGAGGTCGCACGCGCGATCTCACGAATGCGACACGATTACCCTGCCGTTGCCGTCCGTGTATGGTCGGAGGCTATGGGCGGTCCGCTCGATGCGCTCAGGAAGAGCCGTTGTGCGCTTGCGGTAATGGTGGGTGAAGATTTCCGCGACCCCCGTATCAAATTCGAGCCGCTGATATCCATCAGCCAGGTCGCGGTCGTCGCTTCAAGCCATCCGCTGGCCCACCGCCATGCGGGCCGACCACTGGAGCTGATGGATGTTGCCGATCATCTCCAGATCGTTCTGACCGACCCGTCCGACATATCAGCAGGCCGGGATTTCGGGGTGGTTTCGTCACAGACCTGCCGCGTCAACACGCAGGATACCAAACATCACCTCATCCTGGAGGGCGCGGGCTGGGGGCGGCTCCCCCATTGGCTCGTTGAGAGGGACCTGGAACAGGGAACGCTCGTGCGACTCAATGTCAACGCCATCGGTCGCAATGGCGAGATCACGTCTGGTGCCTATCTTGCCCACCGCCGGGACGAGGCATTGGGACCTGCAGCGCAGAAACTTGCCGATCTACTGATCAGCCATGAAACGGGTGTCGTCTTCTAGTCGAGCCAGGCGATCGCGACGTTACTTCCCCTTGAGTTATTACTGGTTCGCGGACGTTTACCGTCAGGCATCGCCCCGCCTCAAGGGCTGCCTGAGAGTTCCGAACGGTCAGCGAGTTCCAGTCCCAACCACTTTATTCCAGTTGAGCCGTTGGCCGAAGAACAGTGCGTCCAACAGAACAATCCAACGGCGGATACGTACCTCTGGATCACATAGCTGAACTCATCCGTCTGATGCGCTGCTTCGCTGATGCCGTGACTCAGGAAAACCGAGCCGTATCAGCCCTTCAAAGTGTCCATTTCATGCAACTGGCCGTGCCGCACGTTTACATGTTCGAAGAACCTGAACCGTTCCTGAGGATCAGGACATCTCCGCCGAACCGATGATCCTCGTTCCTGTGCGATGACCAAGCGCGGCTTCGAGCAGAGCCTCCGCGATCCTTGTAGCGGGATTGATCTGCCAAGCCTTGGGGAGGACGGGGCCGAAAAGTTTTAGCAAGCGTAGCCACATGCTCGCCGGCACGCCGTTCGGCCCGGTCGCCGCCAATCAGCCCCGGTCGCACGAGGGTCAGTGACGGAAAGTCCAGCATAGCCAGATCCGCTTCCAGTTCGCCCTTCACCCGCGAATAGAAGAAGGGCGAATTGCGGTTGGCGCCCATGGCGGAGACGACAGCCAAGCGCGGCGTACCATGCGCCTGGCAAGCCGGGCGACGGCAAGGGGGTAGTCGCGATCGACTTCGCGAAACGCTTCACGTGAACCTGCCTTCGCGATCGTCGTCCCGAGTGTGTACACGGCCGCGTCGGCCTGCCACCAGTCGGCATCCTTTGGTAGGTCGTCGTCAGCAATTGGCGCGCTTCTATCGAAGCGGCAAATGGCGCTTAGCGAAAGTCATAAGCGGACCGACTGTTCACAGGCGTCCGCCAAACTTGTCCCAAAGGCCGGATTAAGACGCAAAACAGTCCGAGCGCTAGCAGTCCAATGTTGGTCACCAGAACCCGAAGAGGGCGACCGAAAACAGCCGTTTCAACCGTGAATGGTCTCTCCCCGTTCAAGCATACCAACGAAATCCCTGATCTTTCGAGCTCTGGTCTCAGCTTTCTTCACCGCGCCAATCCGATACAAGATCGCATATCGGTTAGCGCCAGTGAGCGTAGCGAAGAAAGCTGCGGCCTTCGGGTTCGCATCGAGCGCAGTCTGCAAGTCCGGTGGGACCTCAGCTTTGCTAGCTGGTGCATACGCCGCCTCCCATCTGCCATCTGCCTTCGCTTTATCAATTTCCAATTGCCCAGACAATTGCATTCGCCCCGCCGAGATCAGTTCCAGCGCGCGTTTTCGATTTTCATCCGACCACTTGCTACGCGATCGGCGCGGGGTAAAGCGGACTAACCAGCTGTCAGCGTCGTATTTGTCAAGTTGACCGTCGATCCAGCCATAGCAAAGGGCACTGTCGATCGCCTGAGCTTTGGTGACGCTTGCTATGCTCGAACCCTTCTTACGAAATCTAATCCATGCACCGTTGGAATCGCTCGGTTGCTTCACTAACCAGCTTTCCAGTGCAATTTGATCAGCAAATGAAACTATCGGAATGCCAGAACGCAATTCAGTCATCCTCCATCATTAGCGCGGTCCGAGGATTCGATAAAGATCCGCTTCCGTTAACCTGGGTCCGATCGCTGTCAATCTGCAAACCACCCGTTCGCAAGCGAAATTCAGGATAAGCGCAAGACCGCTGTGGAACCTGTGGGAATGCTACGCTAATGACTGAAATGAACTGCATAGCGATTCCCAAGGGTGGGCGACACCGCTCGATTTTGCACGAACGGCATCGCCCGGTACGGCACAGCGATTTTTTAGATCTCCGTATGCTCGGCGAGTTCCAGAGCATCCTCGATATCTACACCCAGATATCTCACTGCGTTCTCGATCTTGGTGTGACCGAGCAGGATCTGGATCGCACGGAGATTTCCGGTGGCTTTGTAAATCATCGCAGCTTTTGTGCGTCGAAGTGAGTGCGTGCCATAATCTTCACGTCGTAACCCGATTGCGGTGACCCACTCATCGACCAGCCTGGCATATTGGCGAGTGCTGAGATGATCGGCATGATCGACCCGGCTCGGAAATGCGAAATCATCTATGGTGCCGCCTCTTCGCTGAAGCCACGCGAGCAAGCTTGCTCTGACTTCCGCCGTAATCTCGAACTGTACAGGACGTCCGGTTTTCTGCTGGATGACCGTTGCTCGTGTTCGGATATCCTGGCCCGTAACGAGAGTTCCGATCTTGATCCTGACCAGATCGCAGCCTCGTAGCTTGCTGTCGACCGCCAAATCGAACAACGCTCGGTCTCGCATGCGCCCCTCTCTATCGAGGAAGAAACGAATTGCCCAGATTTGCCGCTGTTTGAGTGGCTTCTTCACGCCGACCTTTCGGCCTGCGTTCCAAGCTGGCCTACCCAGTGCAGCAGGATCATATTGTGCGATACCCATTTGAGTTCTCCTTTTACCAATATTGGCATTGGGAAAACGCATCAGCGTGAGGGGCCGTCTGCAGCGGTACGGAATTAGAAGGGGCCGCGCGAGACTGCCGCTCCGAAATCTAACGTGCCTGGCTACGAAGCGGCCTGATCCAGCTTTTCAGAATCGGGCATCGAACGGCCGAAATAACCTTCCGGCAAGCTATCGTAGGCCAAAAGCACGCGAGACCGCGTGTGCCTCATCGATCTCTTACCGACGACCTGCAAAGTTACTGTGGTAATGCAGTCCGGGAGGAATCCATGTTCCTCCCGGCGAACGGTTTACGGCTAACTTCTCAGGCATTACTGCAGATCAGGAAGACCGAATGAACCAGATTGGCACCCGCTTCAGACTTATTGATCGACACAGCCATCAGGCGCAGGTTTACCGGCGAAACGATCAGCAATCCAAGGCAGATACAGCGGTTCTGAAGCCGCAGGCGTGCTGAAATGGTCCTGCTCGCCCGGCAATTGTACACGCGCGATGTTACCGCCCATTTTGCACTTTTGTTCACGGTAGAGTTCACCCATAACCGGGGGAACAACGGTATCTTTGGTGCCCCAATAAATAATGACAGGGGCGACGGGCTTGGCATTGGGAACACTACCTGCCAGCATGGCATCTGCCCACGCCTTGGTGTTCGTCGGCGTTGCCTTCAGCATCGCGCTGAATTTATCGCCCACCGCATAGTTCAACGTATCCGAAGCCACATGGATGCATTTGTTCATCATAACTTCGTCAACCAGCTTGGCGCCATCTTCCGTGAAGATATCCGTCAGCTTCAGCTTTTCCGGAAAGGCTGACTGTGTTGCCCACATGTTCTGCGCAAAGTGGGTGAAATCGAACACGTTGCTGGAAAAGCTGCTCACCAGACCTCTCAGCATAGCTGCGCTTGTCGCTTCTGTTATCTCTCCCTTGGGAGCCGCAGCTGCGATATCCTGTGGCGCCATGGCCACAAATCCGACGAGTTCGATGCCATCGAAGGCCGTCCCAGTTTGATTGATGTAGTCGTCCGAACTGGCCGCAGCAATGGTCGTGCCGCCGCCTTGCGACCAACCATAAATAAGGGCGTTCTTTCCAGCGCCGACTTCCTTCAGGTCTCCTGCGGCGCGAATAGCGTTGATCGCATCCCGTCCATTTGTCGCCGCAACCGTATACTGGTGCTTGCCTCCACCGCCAAGGCCTTGATAGTCCGTTGCCACAACGACATAGCCGGCCTTTATGAATGTTTCGATAGCAGGGACGCCATAATCGGTGGATGCGTTGCCATTCGGAAGAAAATATAGATTCAACGGCGCTGCCGGGTTAACCACTTGCGAGGGGCCGCAATTCTGCGCAGTGCCCGTGGTGCCATGCGCCCAGGAAATTACCGGTCGCCCGTCCTTCGGAGCTTCTCCAACAGGCGCAATTAATAGGCCGGTGGAAATCGTTTTACGATCATTGAGATCCGAGGAAATATAGGCAATTCGCCAGGCCTCAGCGCCTTCGATCGGCGTAGATATTTTTTCCTTGCTTACGATCTGGCCAAGCTTACCCTCCGCCTTCATCTCCATCACCGCGGCATAGAACGGCGGCACGTCCACGTCGGCAAACGATGTTGTACTTGCCCCTATGACGGTTAAAGCAGTAACCGCAAATCCAAGGACCTTCTTTTTGAGGAAGGAATCCATTCATGTCTCCTTTAGATTGAGATTGAATCGCGCTTAGGTCAGGATACGCACTTTTCAGGACGGAGCGACAGAAGGGGCCTTCGGCGCTGCGTTCCATTTCAGTCGCCCGTACGTCTCATCGGTGGCGAGGGTTCTCAAAGATCTGAAGTCTTATCCCGATTTCAAAAACTAAATAAGATCTGGTTCCTGTTTCGAGTCGTTTTAGATATTAACGAGATATACAATATTTCTTAGTGTATTGTTCTGCTGTGGCGGGCGGAATACCGAATTCGCTACAGTTGATTAGCGCTCTCTGCCCTTGATTTCTTTCCGCTGAAGAAACAGAGAAAAGGTTGTTTTGTGAGATCATGGCCGCAGCATGGGGGAAGCAGGACAGTGCAATGATTTCTGGCGCAGGCCGTGAGGTCGGTTTTTCGACCCGGCGCTTTCCCGGCATCGAGATGCGGTCATTCACTGTCGTTTCGCCGAGGACACGTGCAGCTCACCGTTCAAAACGATCTACATACAGATCGCCCAGGTTTGTTATCAGCTACTGTAGCATTCAGTTTACTTTTAAGTAATCAGAACGGGCATGATGATTAACGACATTTTTATTTCAACGACCATGGTCGAAGCTGAGCATCGCAACGACTTCTGGCGAGCCGCGGCAGGGCCAATCTTTGAACCATCGCCCCTCCCCGATGAGCGCAAGACACCTCTGGAGGGCATCTTGCGGGCGCGACCCCTTGGTTCGATGGTAGTGGGGTCAACCACATTCAACGCCCAAAGGTTCAGCCGCGACAGAAGGAACATCGTGCAAAGCGGTCTCGATTACTATTTCGTTCAGATCGCGGTAGCGGGCGCGATGAAAGGCGAATTCAATGGGGTCAGCGTCAATGTCGAGGTGGGAGACATCCTTATTGCGGACCTTGCACAAACGCTCACGACTGAGACCAGAGCAGGCTGCCGGGCTTCCACCCTGCTTCCCCGGGAACACCTCGAAAAGGCGGTTGGATTTCGAAACCTTCACGGGATCGTCCTGAAGGCAGGATGTCCGATGACCAAGTTGATCGCGACCTATCTCGGCGGGCTTTTTGCCCTCAGTACATCGTTCTCTTGCACACAAGCTGAAGCGGTTGAGGAAGCTGTGGTTATTCTGCTCGCCGCCGCCTTGAAGGGCGAGACTCTGGAGAAGGCAGAGGAATTTTCACCATTAACTCTGGTGCTGCGACAGAGGGTTATGGCGTTCATTAAGCAGAATATCCACCTGCCTGAAATGTCGCAGGAACTCATTCAGCGTCGCTTCAACGTTTCGCGCACCCACCTTTACCGCGCTTTTGCGGCGGACGGCGGCGTAACAAAGGTATTACGAGACATGCGGCTCGACGCTGCTTTTGTCGAACTCACCCGGCGAAATCGCCCGTCCCGCTCCATCACACAGATCGCAGCTAGCCTGGGTTTTTCCAACGGCAATCAGTTCCTGCGAGGTTTTCGCGCACGTTTCGGCGTGACACCGAGTGAAGCGCGAGCAGAATTGTTCATCGCTCAGCCGCCCGCGCGGCCAAACTCTGATCTATTTACCTATTTCTCGGATGTCCGCAACCAAGCTACCAAGATATAGTGATTGGTGTCTAACAATACACTGCAGTGATTGTACTAATGCGATCGCGAGCCCCACCAGTCCATTAACTCCCGGCGTTCAGAGTATTTCCGTGGAGAGCCTTGATCTCAGTATTCTTGAAGATTCCGGCCCGTTCAGCAATTTTCGAACTGAGAGAGGAAGATATCCATCTAGATCGTTGCCGCTGTTCGCTCAAGGCTCGGGCCTATCCAATTTCGCTTTATGAAAATAATCCGCTTCCAACTCAAGCCCACGATCAACATGCGCTGCGCGGATTGGCAGCTTTTGGGTTTCCTGGAGTAGGCGGCTGATGACCGAACTAAGGCGCAAAGCGAGCTGCAAACTGAGGCAGGAAAGTCCCTTTCAGCCGAGGCCGCGACGCTCTTCGATGACTGAAGGGAGGGCGCATAGCCGTCCCAGGGACGACACCACTCGATTATGCACGAACGGCATTGCCCGGTACGGCTCAGCGAATTTTTTGACTTCTGTGTAGTCGGCGAGTACCAGAGCATCAATATCTACACCCAGATACCTGACCATGTTCTCGATCTTGGCGGGACCGAGCAGAATCTGGATCGCAGGAAGCTTCCCGGTGGCCTTGTAGATCATCGCCGCCTTCCAGCGTCGAAGAGAGTGCGTGCCGTTATCTTCAACACGCAACCCAATCGCGGTGACCCACTCATGACCATTGCTCGTGTTCGAATCTCTTCGCCGTGACCCGAGTTTCGATCTTAATCTTGACGAGATCACAGTCACTTAGCTTGCTGTCGATCGGGCGATCAAACAACGCTCGGTCTCGCATGCGCGCCTCTCTATCAAGGAAGAAGCGAACTGCCAAAGTTGCCGCTGTTTGAGCGGTTCTTTACGTCAACCTTCCTGCCAGCGTTCCATACGAAGCGCCCAGTGCAGCAGAAGCATATTGTGCGATGCCCATTTGAGTTCTCCCGGCCACCCTGGGCCACTGGAAGAACGAGTCAGTTCGAGATTCGTGGCCGGGGACCGTTGACGAAATGACCAGTTTTACCGAAAAGAATTGGAAAGCAGACATAATGTCCGTCGATCTGATTGAGTGCCAGTCCAAAAGCAGGGGCCTGATTGTAAATTACCAGAGCTTCTACTGCCGGTTAGTTTGCCGATTTGTCAGAACAATCTGCTAACTTCGAAGACCAATACGCCATTCGATCCTTTCTGCTTTCTCAACAGACTTCGAACTCTGGAGATCCGCCAAGACGACATCTCGCACGTCTATGGGCAGATCTGCTGCCCGTGGATGCTTCCCTTCTCGACTTACGTGCATCAAGAGTTGCTCGCAGAGTGCCAACATCTCCCTATCCGCATTGTACAATCTCATGAATAGATGCAAACGTTTGTGATCGGCATCGATCAAGGCCAGCTCTACCTGTAATATTTCGCCGGCATGACACTCTCTCAAATACGCGATACGACTATCGAGCGTGTAGAGAGTGGCATTGTTGGTCGCACGATAAACAGCGTCGATGCCAATTCGATCCATATAGGCGGTCGCCGCGTCGGAAAAGACGATTCCATAGGCATAGTCCCCCATATGGCCGTTGTAGTCTATCCAGTTTGGCGAAACGCTTGTGCTATAAATCGTTAATGCTTCGCTCATGCTCATTTCCTCCGCTCTAACCACCCGTAGAACTCGCCTATGATTCCCTTCCGGAAGAGGAGGACGCATGCCATGAAGATGACGCCGGTTACGATCGTGACGGGGAAGTCGGATGTTGCGAGATAGTTCTGGAGGGCGACGACGAAGGCGGCGCCGACGATGGGGCCGATAAGCGTGCCAATGCCGCCCAGAAGCGTCATCAGG